>CALCTH010000099.1 GCA_937893795.1 uncultured Myxococcales bacterium
CCGGGTCGTCGGTGGGCCCCTCGACGCCGTGGTTGGAGCACAGGTAGTGGAAGTCCACGACCCGGTAGCCCTCGCCGTTGGCCTCGTTGTGCTTGCGGAGGTAGCTCACCGCGTCGCGCGCGGTGAAGCCGTCGTGGGCGGCGACGAAGTGAATGCTCGCCCGCGGCGAGCGGGCCGCGTAGAGGTCCTGGCTTCCCGTCAGCCGGCGACCGAGCTCCGGCAGCATGCCCGCGTCGCCCCGCCAATAGGCGCGCACCGTGTCCCGGAAGCGGTCGTTCCACTCGGACCAGAGCGCGGGGAAGCCGCCCAGTTGGTAGCCGCCTTCCCCGAGATCCCAGGGCTCGGCGATGAGCTTCACGCGCTGGAGGAGCGGGTCCTGCTCCACGGTCTGGAAGAAGGTCGCCATGCGGTCCGGCCGCATGCCGCCCATGGCGTCGCGTCCGAGGGCCGGCGCCAGATCGAAGCGGAAGCCGTCCACGCGCATTTCGCCCGCCCAGTAGCGGAGCGCGTCCATGACGAGCTGCATCACCACGGGCTCGCGCACGTCGAGCGTGTTGCCCGTGCCGGTGAAGTCGACGTAGTCGCCGGGGCTCTCGGGGTCGAGGCGGTAGTAGGCCGCGTTGTCGATGCCGCGGAAGGCGACGATGGGGCCGTCGGGACCCTCTTCGCCCGTGTGGTTGAAGACGACGTCGAGCAGCACCTCGATGCCCGCCGCGTGCAGCGCTTTCACCATCGCCTTCACCTCGGCGACGGCGTCGCGGGGGTTGGCGGCGTAGCCTGGGTGCGGCGCGAAGAAGCCGATGGTCGAATAGCCCCAGTAGTTCGTCAGGTTCTGGGCCCGCAGATGCCGCTCGCTCAGGTGCGCCTGGATGGGCAGCAGCTCCACCGCCGTCACGCCGAGGCGCGTGAGGTGTGCGAGGGCCGCGGGATGCGCGAGGCCCGCGTACGTGCCGCGGAGCGCTTCGGGCACGCCGGGCAGACGCTTCGTGAAGCCCTTGACGTGAGCCTCGTAGATGACGCTCCGAGACCAGGGCACGCGGGGCGCCGCGTCGTCGCCCCAGTCGAAGGCGTCGTCCGTGACGCGCCCTACGAGCGCGGTCCCTCGCGTCGCCTCGACGGCGCGGGCGTAGGGGTCGAGCACCACCGCCTCCGGGTCGCAGAAGTGCCCCTCGGCGGGCGCCCAGGGGCCGTGCACGGCCAGGCCGTAGCGTTGTCCCGGGCCGACGTTGGGCAGGTAGCCGTGGAAGAGGTCGCCGCTTCGCTCGGGTAGCGCGACGCGCGCCTGCTCCACCAGTGGCTCGCCGTCGAGGAGCACCAGCTCCACGCGCTCGGCGACGCGGCTGAACACGCTGAAGCGAGTGCCGCGGCCGTCCCAGCGTGCGCCGAGCGGGTAGGGCGTCGAAGGCCAGGGCGCCGTCATCGACCACGACTCTAGCGGCGGATGAGGCCGCGCGGGCCTTCCGATCGTGTGACGTCCGGTGTACCCGTGCGAACACATGGCAGACGGCGTCGGCGACCTCGACCTCTACCTCTTCCACCAGGGCAAGCACTACGAGCTCTGGCGGAGCTTTGGCGCGCACCCCGTCGAGGAGGGCGTGCGCTTCGCCGTCTGGGCGCCCAATGCGCAAGGGGTCTCGGTGGTGGGCGACCGCATGGGCTGGGAGCCCGGCGTGCCGCTCACGCGCCGCAACGAGCAGGGCGTGTGGGAAGGCGTCGTGCCCGGCGCCGAGGTGGGCGATCTCTACAAATACGCCATCCAGGGCGCGCACGGGCAGCTGCTCCTGAAGGCCGACCCGATGGGCCTCCAGCACGAGGAGCCCCCGCGCTCGGCCAGCGTCGTGGCTGCGCCGGCCCACGCATGGGGCGACGCCGACTGGATGGAGGGACGGGAAGCGCGACAGACCCTCGAGTCACCGGTGAGCGTCTACGAGGTGCACCTCGGGAGCTGGCGGCGGCCGGACGGAACGCTCCTCCCTTACGGGGAGCTGGCGGATCCTCTCGCCGACCATGCCCTCGGCCTCGGCTTCACCCACGTGGAGCTCTTGCCCGTGCTGGAGCACCCCTTCGAGGGCTCCTGGGGCTACCAGGTCACCGGCTACTTCGCGCCCACGGCCCGGCACGGGAGCGCGTCGGAGTTCATGGCCTTCGTCGACCGGCTGCACCAGCGCGGCCTCGGCGTGATCCTCGACTGGGTTCCGGCGCACTTCCCCGCCGACGGGCACGGCCTCGCGACCTTCGACGGGACGGCGCTCTACGAGCACGCGGATCCGCGGGAGGGCTATCACCCGGAGTGGCGGACCCACGTCTTCAACTACGGTCGGCACGAGGTGCGCTCCTTCCTCGTGTCGAGCGCGTCCTACTGGCTCGACCACTTCCACATCGACGGGATCCGCGTCGATGGCGTGGCCTCGATGCTCTACCGGGACTACGCGCGAGAGGCGGGAAGCTGGGTGCCGAACGCCGAGGGCGGGCGCGAGAACCTGGAGGCCGTCGCGCTGCTCCAGCAGCTCAACGACCACGTGCACGAGCGCTTCCCCGGCGTGCTCATGATCGCGGAGGAGTCGACGGACTGGCCGCGCGTGACGCGGCCGAGCTGGGACGATGGGCTCGGCTTCGACCTCAAATGGGACCTCGGGTGGATGCACGACACGCTCACCTACATGAAGCGCGACCCCATCGACCGGAAGCACCACCACGACCAGATCACCTTCCGGACGCTCTACGCCTTCCACGAGAGCTACATGCTGCCGCTCAGTCACGACGAGGTCGTGCACGGCAAGAGCTCGCTCCTCGGGCGCATGCCCGGCGACGACTGGCAGAAGTTCGCGAGCCTGCGTCTGCTCTACAGCTACCAGTGGGCCACGCCGGGCAAGAAGCTGCTCTTCATGGGCGGCGAGCTCGCCATGTGGCGCGAGTGGGACGAGAAGCGCGAGCTCGACTGGTGGCTCCTCGACCACGAGCGGCACGGGCAGATCGGTCAGACGCTCGCGGCGCTCAACGCCGTCTATCGGTCCGAGGCGGCGCTCCACGAGGGCGACTGCGACGCGGGCGGCTTCGAGTGGGTCAGCGGCGACGACCGTGATCGCTCGGTGCTGCTCTTCCTGCGTTGGCCTGCGAAGCGGCACACGGGGCGGCCGGTGCTCTGCGCCTTCAACTTCACGCCGGTGCCGCGCACCGACTACGTGAGCGGCGTGCCGTTCGGCGGCACCTGGCTCGAGCTCTTCAACTCGGACGCGGCGCCGCTCGGTGGGAGCGGCGTCGGCAACCTCGGGCGGACGGAGGCGCGGGAGGGCGGCGCGCACGGGCGGCCGCATCATCTCGCGCTGCAGCTGCCGCCGCTAGGTGCCGTCTTCCTCGCCCCGGAGCGCGAGGGAGGGTGAGGCCTACCGCGACGCTCGTGCTCGGCGTGTTGCTCGCCGGCTGCGTCCGAGGTGGGGATGCGTGGGCGGGCGAGCGTACATGCGTCGTTCTCAGCGTGGGCGGCCTCGATGGGGTGGCGCACGCCGGTGCGCTCGAGGCCGTGCAGGACGCGGAGCTCGAGGTCGACTGCGTGGTCGGCAACAGCATGGGCAGCCTGGTGGGCGGCCTCTACGCCGCGGATCCGGAGGCGAGCCCGCGCCAGCGGCTGCGCGACCTGCTCACGCACTATCGCGAGGAGACGGAGCGCGTCGTTCGCAACCGTGCGCTGGGCGTGGGCGCGCTGACCTTCGTGGTGGGCCTTCTCAGCGGCGGCGTGGGCCTCGGGCTCGTGGCCGGCGGCGCGGGAGCGTGGGCGGGTGCGTCGAGCACCACGCGCCTCGACTGGGACCGCATGGTGCAGGTCTACGACGACGAGGTGCGGGGCGCGCGCGTCGAGCGGCTGCCGCGTGCCTTCGCCACGTTTCACCAGGCCGTGGTCGAAGGCGGCGGCGTCCGTCGGGTCACGGTGACCGAGGGGCCGCTCAGCGAAGCGGTGGGGCGTTCCATCGCCAACCCGCTCATCTTCGAGGACGTCGACCTGCGCCGCCGGGGGGTGCTCGACCCCGGCGCCGACCGCGTCAGCGCCGTGCCCGTGGAGGACGCCTGCGCCGTGTTCCCGGGCGCCCGCTTGCTGGTGATCAACGTGACGAGTGAGCCGGCGTACTACCGCGAGGGCATCGGCTGCGCGGTGAAGGAGGTCCGCGTCGACGTACCCGAGTACGACGCGGAAGACGTCGCCGGCCTGGGCCGGGACTTCGAGCGCCTCGCCGACGCCGGCTACGACGCCACCTGCGCCACCCTCGCCTGCCGCCCGCAGCGCTAGCGGCAGGCTTGGGGGCCGGGGCCGTCGCCCGTGTTCACGCAGGTCATCGGGGACTCGAGGCGGCAGCTGCCCGCGATGAAGAACCCGTCGCCGCGGCCGCAGGTGAGGTCCGTGTCCATGACGATGGCGCCGGCGAACCCGAAGCCAAAGCACTCCGCGAGGTCTTCGTCGAAGCTGCAGGCCACGGAGTCGGGCGTCCGGACGTCGCCGCTGCAGTCCACGTCCCACCACGGCTCGAAGCTCGGGCCGCCGAGGCGCGTGGTCGTGCACGGCTCGCCCGGGTCGGTCGTCGTGCGGCATACCCACTCCCCGAGGGCGTCGCAGAACTCCGGGCCCACGGTCTCGACGAAGTCGCCACGGAAGATCTCCGTCGGGCAGACGGGTTCGCGCACGAAGTCGGTTCGGCCCGGGAAGACGCCCGCGAGGTTATCGCGGCAATCGCCGGGAAAGCGGCTCCAGGAACCGGGGGGCGGCGCGCAGCCCACCACCTGGCGATCCGTCGCGCCGAAGCCGTCGCGGTCATCGTCGCGGAAATAGGTCACGAGGTCGACGGCCGGGCTCTCGGCCCCCTCCCCGAATTCGTCCACGTTGCCGTCGCAGTCCTCGTCCACGCCGGGCGGCGCGCAGCGCGCCGTGCCCCCGGGGAACGCGAAGGGCGAGCCGTCGTCGCAGTCGCCGGGCGTGAGCGTGAACCCCTCGGGCTGGTCACAGGCCTGCACGGGCGGCTCCGCGCCGTCGCCGCTCTGGCCGAAGCCGTCGCCGTCCGCGTCCCGGTAGAAGGTCAGCGACGCTTCCTCGTCGACGGCGCCGTCACAATCGTCGTCGGCGTCGTTGCAGGTGTCTGCCGCGCCGGGGAACACGCTGCGGTCGAGGTCGTCGCAATCGTCACCGCAGGTCGCGCCGTTGCAGCAGCGCGCGTCGATGAAGCCGTCGCCGTCGAGGTCGAAGCCCAGCGTCGAGGGGTCGCAGTCCTCGTCGCGCCCGGCGGGATCAC
>CALCTH010000100.1 GCA_937893795.1 uncultured Myxococcales bacterium
CCATGGCGAGCACCGCCCGGGTCCAGGCCTCGAAGGCCGCCTCCGGCAGCGCCTCGCGCGCGCTCTCCAGCACGCGCCGGCCGCGCGCCCGGGGCCGGCGCGAACGGTCCGGCGCCTCGCGGTAGGGGTCCGGCTCGCTCACGGCGCCGAAGTAGGTGTCCACGAACGCGACCTGCGGCGCGTAGAGGAGCTGGTCGATGACGGGGTTGAAGCCGGCCCAGCCGAGGAGCTCGCGCGCCGTGCGTACGCGCGAGGCGCGGCGGCGCAAATCGAGGTCGGCGAGCAGCACCGCCCGCAGGTCGAGTGCCCAGTCCCGGTCCCCGGGGACCTCCGCCGCCGCGACGGCGGCCTCGAGCCAGCGCGTGAAGAGCGCCCGGAGCACCGCCCGGTCGTGAAAGGCCAGGATGGGAGGGAGCGGCGTGACCTCGTAGACGCGGTCCGAGAGCAGCACCGCCTGCGGGGCGTTGCCCGCGAGCTCGGTCCGCGAGGGGACGAACCAAACCTCCGTGGGAGCCGGCCGGGCCGGCGTTTCGCCTTCGAGCTCCTCCGCGAGCGTACGCAACGTGGTCGCGCCCTCCTGGGCGAGGCGGCGTACGCGCGCCGCGCGGTCCTTCGCCGACAGATCGCGAAGCCGGCCGAGGCCCTCGGCGTCGGGCCCGGGCCGGTAGGGAAAGCGGCGCGGCGAGAGCTCCTGGAGCGGCACGCCGTCCACCGCGTCGACGCGACGGTGAAGGCGCCGGGCCGCGAAGACGGGGACGAAGGGGACCCGGCGGCGAACGCGCAGCGGGGCGCCCTCGGTGGCCGCTGCACCGGGCACGCGGAGCTCGCCGGGGCCCGCGAGGGCGAGGCGCACGTCGTGCACGGCGCCGAGGCGATGCGCGTCGTCCGCGACCACGAGGGGATACCAGGGCGCCGTGAGCGAGATGCGGTCGCCCACGCGGCCCAGGCGCCCGAAGCGCTCGGGGATGCGCTGCGAAAAACGAAGCGTCAGCGTGACCCGGCGCGTCGGCCCGGCGGGGAGCCGGACGACGAGGTCCGCGCCGGCCGTATCACGGCCCCGCGCGCCCCCGACGGGGTGGCGTTCCCAGCGCGTTTCCACCGGGCTGCCGTCGACCCGCACGTCGTCGACGACGGGCGTCGCGAGGTCGGCTTCCCGCGGGAAGATCCAGCGTCCGGACTGCTCGTCGAGTGCCGTGGGCACCACCGCCAGCCGGTCCGACGCCACCCAGAGGCGGAGCTCCGGGCCGTCGGCAGCGATGCGTACCTCGACCTCCACACGACCCTCGATCTTCGCGTCGCGTCCCGGGGTGAGCGTCGCGTCGACGCGATAGTGAAGCGGGGAGGGCGCGTCCGCCTCGGCCTTCGGCATCCCGAGGATCCCGCAGGCCATCAGGACGACGAGAGCTCCAGCCGACCTGGCTTGGCCACGGAGCGAGTACGGCGAGCGTCGAGGGCGCAGAGGTCTCACGGGTACAGCGCGGAGCGACGGACGTACGCGCCGCGCCAGCCTAGCGCAGCGTCAGACCCAGGCGACGCGATAGCGGCAGGCGCCGGGCTCCGGCGTGTCGATGATCCGTGTCCGCGCCGTCGTCGCGCCGAGCCCGCAGATGGCCGAGAGCCAGGCCACGAGGTTGTTCCGGAAGTAGGGAAGGTCGAGAAGGGGCATGTCCTCGAGGAGGATCTCGGCGTCCTTCGGACCCGTCTGGTGCACCGTGACGGTCCCGCCCTGCATCATGCGGTCGAAGGCGCCGCGCAGCCGACCGAGCACCCGCTCGACGGTCAACGCGCCGCTGGCCCGCAGGAGCGTGCTGACCGTACGGATGTAGAGCGCCTGGAGCTTCTCCGCGGCCTGCTTACCGATCGCGTAGTGGTCGAGGGGGTTCGGAATGAGCGTGTCGAGGATCGAGTAGTGCTCGACGGCCCGGTCCACGCCGACCCAGCCCTGAGCGACGAGACCGCGAAAGAACTCCTCGGATTCGGGCCCGAGCGCCTCCCAGTACTCGGCGTCGAGGGAGCGGTCCCGGACGATGCGCATCGAGTTCACGATCACCGTGCTCCGGAGATGGGTCATCGGCGTATTCCGATCCGGCACCAGGATGCCCTCGCGCACGAACCCGCTCCCCCTGAGCTGCCCAGCCACACCGACCTACTACGGCCGTCGAGACCTGCTTTGGAGGTGCCCGAATTTCGCCGGGCACCCCCGAGCGAGGACATGCACGTTCGAGCGCACGCGACTACTCTCCACGTGTGCGCTGGGAGCTCGCATGCCCTTCGACCTCATCGACCTCGAGGCTCTCTTCCTCGTCGCGGCGGTCGCGGGCGGGAGCCTCCTGGCCTGGCGGGCGATGGTTGCGGAGGGCCACAGGCGGGCTCGGCGCAATACCGCCGCGCTCTTGAAAGACCATCCCCCGGCCGGGAGCCGTGCGGCGGACCGGGACGCGCCGGACGCCACGGGCTCGCGCAGCTGAGCCTCGCGCCGACGAGGGTCCGTCGCCGCGGCGACTTTCGCTGCTCCTGGCAATGGCGAGGCACGCTCAGGCGTTGGCCTCGTGTGCGCCGTGGCGCGACGCGGAGAGAGACATCGAAATGAGCAGACTCGTCGGATACGTGGCGAATCGGGACGACCGGCTCCGGGCGGCGCTGCACCAGGAGCGTGACGCCATCGCGGCCCCCGCCCCGGAGGGGCCGACGGGCTGGGGCGTCGGCTTCTACCAAAACGGAGAGGTGCTCCATAAGAAGCGCCCGCGCATGCCCGGCACGCCGGCGAAGGCGCCGGTGGACTGGGAGGGCATCGCCGGCGACGTACGCAGCGATTGCGCGCTTCTTCATCTGCGGCAGCCCACGGTGGGGGATTTCACCAGCCACGACACGCACCCCTTCCGCCTGCGGCGCTGGCTCTTCGCCCACACGGGCACCATCGACCGCTTCGAAGCCGTGCGGGACACGCTCGCCGGCTCGCTGCCGGACTTCTTGCTCCGCAACGTGCGCGGAAAGACCGACAGCGAGCTGCTCTTCCACACGCTCCTGAGCTTTCTCCACGACGCGGGGCAGCTCGGGCGACCGGACGTCGACCCGGCCGCCGTCGTCGGGGCCATTCGGACCGGCGTCGCCCTCGTGGACCGTCTGGTCGCCGAGGTCCAAGGCGAGCCGGCCGTGCTCAACCTGATGCTCACCAATGGCCGTCACTTCTCCGCGCTCCGGCGCGGGGCGCCGCTCGGCTGGGTCGAGCGGCGGGGGCGCTTCGATCCCCCGGAGGACCTCGTGCCGCCGTCGAGCGGCGCCCAGACGCTTCGCTACGTGATGGCGGCGAGCGGTCCGGCCGCGGCGAACGCCTGGGTCGAGCTCCCCGAGGGGGCGATCCTCGAGGTCGACCGTGACCTCGTGGCGAGCGTCCACGGCGCGTGAGGGCGCTCGTCGTCATCACGAGCGTGATGGCGAGCGCGGCGTGCGGTGGGCCGGCGCCGCCCGCTGCGCCCGCGATCCCCGACACCGGCTCCGATCCCGTGCCCTATGCGCCTCCGCCGCGCGCACGGGCCGAGAGCGGACAGGCCGTGGGGCTCGCGCTGAGCGGGGGAAGGGCGCAGGCCCTCGGCCTCATGCGCCGCTTCTTCGAGGCCGTGCGTGACCGCGACCGCAGTCGGCTCCGCGCGCTTCTCGCCGAGCGACTCGCACGGGTGAACCCCCGCCTGAGCCCCCCGGTGATGCCGCGCGAGGCGCGCATCCGGCAGCTCCTGGATGCCCGCGGAGCGCGCCGGGCGCGGCTGGCACCGGGCGCCCGCCCCGAGAGCTACTTCCGCTTCGACGCCGCCCGCGTGCGCCCCCTCGCCTCCGTGCCGGGGCAGGTTCCCGGCGGGTTCTCGCCCTCGGACCTGCTCGTGCGCGTGCCGGCGCAGCCGGGGCAGGAGCAGGCGCTCGAGGGTATCGTACGCGGGTGGAGCCGCGGCGCCGCGATTCTCGTGCGGACCGGGGCCGAGCCGGTGATCCTCGGCCTATGAGCGCAGCGGAGCTTCCCTCGGACCCCCTCGTGATCCTCGCCACGGCCCCGGACGACGCCGTCGCAAAGCGCCTCGCGCGTCAGCTCGTCGAGGAACGCCACGCGGCCTGCGTCGGGTGCCTCCCGGGACTCCGCTCGGTCTACCGCTGGGAGGGCGAGGTGGAGGAGGCCGCCGAGGTTCAGCTCGTCATCAAGACCGTGCGCGCGCGCCTGCCCGGGCTGCGCGCGGCCTATCAGGCGGCTCACCCCTACGAGGTGCCGGAGCTGCTCGTCCTGCCCGTAGCGGATGGCGGCGCCGCGTACCTGCGCTGGCTGGAGGACGCCACGCGGCCTGGCTGAGCCGCGGGCGCAGCCGCGCGGCGTCAGCTAGACCGGGCCCATGCGTGCTTCGGTGCTCGTCGTGCTCGGCGTGGTGGCCTGTGGGAGCCCCGCGGATCCGCCCGAGGATCTCGGTCCCGACGGCCCGTGCTTCATGTGCGAGATGGGCGCGGGAACCCCGCCGGACGCCAGCGCTCCCTTCGTGCCCGAGGCCGCGCGGCTCGTGCAGCCGCCCTGCGGCGATGAAGCGGCGCGCTTCGTCGTCGCGTCCGAGGCCTTCGCGTGTGGTGAGACGCCCACCAGCTACTACGAGCTCGAGCCCCTCGGCGAGCTCGACGACCTGCGCTACGCCGTCGACGCCCGGACGCTCCGCGCTCGCTTCTGCCAGGACGGCACCTGCGAGCGCGTGCTCGGGGGGAGCGTGCTGCTGCGCCGGGCCTTCAGCGAGGCGCCGCGCCTCGAGCTCAGTCTCACGCGCCTCGATGGCGTGGTGGTCGCGGGCGGCCTCGACGCGGAGGCCTCGTGCTTCACGGCTTGCGGAGACCCGGGCCCGAGCGCCTTTACGCCGACCTGCGGCGAGGCCGGAGAAGACCGGGTCGATCTGCGTGTCGCGGCGAGCTGCGGATTGGCGGATGGCGCGCTCCGCTTCGGCCACCCGGACGTGCTCTTCCCGGAGGGCGGCGTCTTTCCCGTGGGCATCGCGGACCTCGAGGCGGAGCGCTGCGAGGGCGAGGCCTGCTTCCGCGGCATCGACGGCTTCCTCCGCTACGAGACCTTCCCCGACGCACCGGAGGACGCGGTCTTCCACTGGCTGGTGCAGTTCGCCGACGGCAGCGTCAGCGCGGGCCGTGAGCGCGTCGACGCGACGTGCGCGCCGGACCCGGCCTGCGACTGAAGAGCCTTCGTCGAAAGCGCTCGGCTGACCCCATCCGGGGCTGGCCCGACGGTCGCGCTACCCCCAACCACGTGGCGTGGAACCAATCGCGCTCCCGCCCCATCTCGAGGCGCGCTGCCGCTGGCTGACGCGGCCTACGGAGGCCCCGCGCTTCATCGTCTACTGGCTGCGCACGGCCGTCCGCGCGCACGAAAACCCCGCGCTGGACGTCGCGCTCACCCTCGGTGACGCCTGGGACGTACCGGTCTTCGTGCACCACGCGCTCTCCGAGTCGTATCCCTTCGCCTCCGACCGGCACCACACGTTCATCCTCGAAGGGGCGCGGGAGCTCCGCGGGGCCATGCGCGCGCGCGGCGTGGGCTATGCCTTCCACCTGGAGCGCCCGGGCCATCGCGGCCCGGTCCTGAAGACCCTGGCCCAGGACGCCGGTCTCGTCGTCACCGAGGAGATGCCCGTGCCGCCGCTGCGGGGCTGGACGCGGGCGCTCGCCGAGGTCGTCCCCGTGCTCTCCGTCGACACGAGCTGCGTGGTGCCCATGCCTCTCACGGGAAGGGCCCCGGAGCGCGCCTTTCGCTTCAAGAACAAGACCAAGAAGCTCCGCAAGCGCTTCCTTGGAGCGCCCTGGGAGGACGCGCCGGCGCCGGCGGCGCCCTTCATGCCCGACGCGCTCCCCTACGTGCCGCTGAGGGACGCCGACTTCGAGGACATCTCCGGCCTCGTCGCCGCCTGCGACATCGACCACGGCGTGGGCCCCGTCTTCCATACGCCGGGCGGCAGCGCCGCGGGCTACGCACGTTGGGACGCCTTCGTGCAGAGCGGAGGCCTCCGAAGCTATGCGCGACGCCGGAACGACCCGCTCCGCAACGGAGTCAGCCGCATGAGCGCGTATCTCCACTACGGCATGGTCAGCCCGCTGCGCCTCGCCCGGGAGGCCTTTGCGGAAGGGTCCGATGGCGCCGAGAAGTACCTCGACGAGCTGCTCGTCTGGCGGGAGCTGGCCTACCACTGGTGTTTCCACACGCCGGACCCGGAGAGCTACGAGGAGGCCGTCCCCGCGTGGGCGCAGGAGACGATGGCGGAGGCCCTCGGCGACGCCCGCGAGGTGCTGGACGCGGAGACGCTCGAGCGCGCGCGCACCGGCGACGCACTCTGGGATGTCTGCCAGACGTCGCTGCTCCGGAACGGCGAGCTCCACAACAACGTGCGCATGACCTGGGGCAAGGCCGTTCCGCTCTGGACTCGCACGCCGCGGGAGGCGATGGCCCGGCTCATCGACCTGAACCACCGCTTCGCCCTCGATGGGCGGGACCCGAGCTCCTACGGCGGCCTCCTCTGGTGCCTCGGGCTCTTCGATTCGCCGAAGGGTCCGAGCCCCGTGCTGGGACAGGTGCGTGGTCGGCGCACGGAGGTGCACGCGCGGCGCCTCGACGTGGAGGCCTACGCGCGTCGGGTCGAGCGACCGGCGCAGCCTTCGCCACCGCGCACGCTCGTCATAGGGGCGGGCTTCGCGGGCCTGAGCTGTGCGCGAACGCTCGTGGATCACGGCTTCGAGGTAACCGTCGTCGACAAGGGACGGCGCCAGCCAGGAGGGCGCTGCAGCGCGCGCCGCGGCGAGGGCTGGTCCTTCGATCACGGCGCCCAGCTTCTCCGCACGGAGGACCCGCAGCTGGGTCGTCACCTGCGCGCATGGTGCGAGCGCGGCCTGCTCGCTCCCTGGGACGCCCGCTTCGCCAGCCTGGAGGGTGGCGAGCCGGTGACGCGCGACCTCGGCGAGGCCCTCGTGGGCGTCCCCGACATGAACGCGCTCGCCCGGCACCTCGCGGCGGACGTGCACGTGCGCCTCGGAACGCGCGCGAGCGCCCTCCGCCACGGGCCGGAGGGCTGGGTGGTCGACCTGGACGAAGGCGAGTCCCTGGGCCCCTACGATCGGCTCGTGCTGGCCGTGCCCGCGGCGCAGGCCGCGCCGCTCCTCGGCGCGCACCCCTTCGCCGCCCGCGCGGGTGAGGTCCGGGTGCAGGCCAGCCTCACG
>CALCTH010000101.1 GCA_937893795.1 uncultured Myxococcales bacterium
GGCGCTTGTCGTACATCACCTGGATGAGCTGAAGGGTGCAGCGCTCGCACTCGACCTCGGGGAGCGTGACCCACACGCTCTGCTCCTCGGCCTCCTCGTCCACGACGAAGTCCGCCAGTACCGCGCCGGTCTCGTCTTCGGCGAAGGCCATGGGCGGCTGGCGTCGGTCGTCACAGTTTTCGACGCAGACCGGGTCCCGAAAGTCGTCGTCCCCGTCGACGTCGAAGGCCACGCGGTAGTGCCCGGGGTGCTCGACGTACTCGCGGAAGCGCACCTCGATGCGCGCGCCGGGCGACAAGACCGTGATCTCCTCGCCACGAACGCTCCCGGGAACGCCGCAGGGGGCGTCCTTGATCTCGTTGAGCGGGTGACGGGGTGCGGGGGAGAGAAGCTCGACGTGTGCCGAGGCGCTCGCCGCCGCGAGCAGGACGCCGAGACCCGCCACGATAGCCATCCGCACGCTGCCAGCGTAGCGCGGAAGTCGCCGCGATGGGCTCGAGGCCCGTTACGGGGACTGCGAGCTCAGCCGAGGGCTTCGCGAACCGACGCCACGAGGGCGTCCCGCGGCACGCTCGTCTGCGTGCCCTTCCCGAGCTCCTTGAGCTGCACGCCGCCACCGTCGACCTCGCGCTCCCCGAGCACGAGCGCGACGGGCGCGCCGCTCTTGTCCGCCCGACGGAACTGGCTCTTCAAGCTACGGCCCCGGAGGTCCGCTTCGACGCGGAGCCCAGCCTCGCGCAGCTCCCGTGCGAGCGCCGTGGCGGGCGCGCGCACGCCGGCCTCGGCCACCACGAAGACGTCGAGGGGCGCCGCCGCGGCCTCGTCGGGCATGGACAGGAGCACGCGCTCCACGCCCATGGCGAAGCCGATGGCCGGCGTCGCGGGTCCCCCGAGGTCCCCGATCATGCCGTCGTAGCGCCCGCCACCGCAGATGGTCGACTGAGCGCCGAGGTCACCGCCGCGGCCGATCACCTCGAAGAGCGTACGCGTGTAGTAGTCGAGGCCGCGCACCAGCCGCGGCGCGACCTGAAAGGGCGTACCGAGCGCCGTGAGCGTGTCCTGCACGCCGTCGAAGTGCGCCCGGTCCTCGTCGCTCAGGAAGTCGAGGAGCGTCGGCGCCGTGGCGGCCGCTTCCTGGTCCTCCGGGGCCTTGGAGTCGAGGACGCGCAGAGGGTTCGCCTCGAGGCGGCGCTGGCTGTCCTCGCTGAGGGTCGCCCGATGCGGCTCGAGGTGAGCCACGAGGGCCTCGCGGTAGCGCTCGCGCGTGTCGCCGGAGCCGAGCGAGTTCACCAGCACCTCGACGTCGAGCACGCCGAGCTCCCGGAGGAAGCCAACGACCATGTCGATGAGCTCCGCGTCCACGTAAGGGCCCGGGTCGCCATAGATCTCGCAGCCCACCTGGTGAAACTGACGGTAGCGGCCCTTCGCGGGCCGCTCGCGCCGGTACATGGGCCCGACATAGTACCACTTCGTCACGGGCTCCTGACCGCCCACGGAGTGCTGGAGCCACGCGCGCACGCAGCTCGCGGTGCCCTCTGGCCGAAGCGTGAGCGTCTTCCCGCCCTTGTCCTCGAAGGTGTACATCTCCTTCTCGACGATGTCCGTGACCTCGCCGATGCCGCGGACGAAGAGCTCCGTAGGCTCGAGGAGCGGGGTGCGGACCTCGGCGTAGCCGTAGCGCTCGGCCCGATGCCGGAAGGCCGCCTCCACCCGGTGCCAGCGCCCCATGTCCGCCGGCAGGATGTCGTTCATCCCCTTGACCGAACGCAGCTTCGCCATGGCCGCTGCGTTAGTGCAGCGAGGGCTCGGCTGCCAGCGGACGCCGGCTCAGAAGCCGTCGAACTCGCCGCAGCGGGCGGCGGCCTGGGCGACCGCGCGAAAGCATGGCTCGTCGTTGCGCAGCTCGTCGGCGAGGAGAAACGCGCAGCCCTCGTCGTCGACCGGGAGGTCCGCGAGACAGCGGACCTCCTTTCGCACGTTGCGGGAGCAGCGCTTGCCGCGCTCGCCGGCCCACTCGACGTAACCGATGCAGGCGGTGAGGCAGTTTTGCTCGGGCTCCGCCACCCCGCAGGCCGCGCGACTCGCGCAGAAGTCGATGCACGCCGCGGTTCCGTCCGGGAAGCGGCAGCCGACGAGGGTCACGAGGGCGACGACGGCGGCGACGCGCACCGCGTCAGCCTAGCAGCCGATGCCCCCGCGTCAGGGCCGCACCGGAGGCGGCCTTTCGTCGTCCGCGTAGGGATCCTCGGGCGAAAGCTCGGCCGGTGCGGTCGGGCGCCGGTACGCCTCGTCGGGGAGGTAGCGCCCGGCCGGCCACTCGATGAAGAGATAGCGGTAGCCCCCCGGACCATCGGCCTGGCGGACGGTGGGGCGCACGTCCCGCCGGAGCGTGAAGACGAAGGCGAGGTCCCGGCGGCCGCGACGCTCGACGCGCGCCATGTCCACGGGGGTGTCGTGATAGCGCGTGATGAGCGGGCGGCGCGTGTTGCGCACGTGGGTCCCGACGTTGCGCAGGATCACTTCGAAGCGGCCCGGTGAGGCCTGCGTCGTGGACTCCACGGGCGCCGTGAGCTGGAGGAAGAAGCGCCCTCCCCCGGGCTCCGGCGAGAAGCCAGGCCAGGTGATGAGCGCCGCGCCCACGCGGCGGGCGCGGGCCTCGCTCGGCGGCGGGTTCGTGCCGTCCGGCGAGACGCCTGCGTAGTCGCCGACGGAGCGTGCGGGGGCAACGTAGTCCTGCCCCTGGGCGAGAGCGCCGGCCGCAACCGTCGCTGCGCCGAGCAGGGCCAAGAGCGCGAGGCGGGACGAGAGCTTCATGGCGGCCATGCTAGGAGACCACCGCGCAACCCGGCAAAAAGCCCGCCGCGCCGTTAAGCTCGGCTCCTCATGCCGCCCGAGGCGACGCTGGTGCTCACGTGGTCCGCGGTCCACGGCTACGTCGCCGCGGTCTTTTTCGGCGTGGCGCTTCGCGAGCGCGAGGAGCGGGAGCGCCTCGCCTACGCGACCTTCAATCTCACGCTCGCGCTCCTCGCGGCGGCCCGCGCCCTCGAGCTGGCCGCAGCGGATTCGGAGACGCGGCGCCTGGGCACGCTCGCCGTGACGGTGGGCCTGGCCCTCTGCGTGCCCACCTTCGTGGCCTTCGCGCGCGAGATCCTGGGCCACGGGCTCCGTGGAGTGCTCGGCGCCGCATCCCTCTGGTGCGGGGCCACGCTCCTCGGACTCGCGGCGGGGTGGCTGGACCCCGGTACGCTCGGGCAATCGCCCTTCGATACCGCGACGTCCATCGCCATCACGCTCGGGTGGACCCTCGCCGCCGGCGCCCACCTCGCCCTGCTCCGCGCCTGGGCGCGCTCGGCGCCGGGGAGCGAGCGCCGCGACTACGCGCTGCTCTCCCTCACGGCGCTCGCCATCACCCCCCTCGCGCTGCGCGACCTCGCCATCCGCGCCGGCCTGACGTCGGGGGAGCCGGGGCTCGAGCACGGGGTGCTCCTCTACGCTCCGGTCATGGGCTGGATGCTGCTCGCCCGCATGGCGCGCAACCAGCGCACCCTCGAGCTCCGAAGCCAGGAGCTCGAGGCGCGCTACGCCGCGCTTCGACGGCAGCAGGCGGAGCTGGTCGATCGCGAGCAGCTGGCCGCCGTCGGCGAGCTGAGCGCGGTCATCGCCCACGAGGTTCGAAACCCCCTCGCCGTCCTGAAGAACGCCCTGAGCGGGCTCCGCAAGGAGGGGCTTCGCGCGGCCGATCGCGAGACGCTGCAGGGCATCCTCGCGGAGGAGGTCGACCGGCTTCGCCGCCTCATGCAGGACCTGCTCACCTATGCCCGGCCCGGCGAGGCCCAGCCCACCTACGTCGCGCTCCGGCCGCTGGTCGAGACCGCCTTCGCGCGCGCCCAGGCCGGCTACGGCTCGAAGGAGGTCGAGCTTCGGCTCGAGCTCGCGGCCGTGCCGGCTCTTCATGGCGACGCCGAACGTCTCCTGCGCGCGCTCGTCAACGTGCTCGAGAACGCGCTTCGGGCACAGGAGGGCCGCGGCGAGCTCTTCGTGAGCGCGAGCGGGCATGCGGGGACGACGCACGCCGAGCTGCGCATCCGGGACGACGGCCCGGGCATGGACGAGGAGACCCGAGACCGCGCGGCCGCCCCCTTTTTCACGACGCGGCCGCGGGGCACGGGCCTCGGGCTGGCCATCGTGGAGCGCGTGGCCCGGACCCACGGCGGCTCGCTGCGCCTGGAGAGCGCGCCGGGAGAGGGCACGACGGTGACGCTCGTGCTCCCCACGGAGCCGGCCGCGGTCGGCAGGAGGCCTTCGTGACGGTCGCGACGGCGATGCTCTTGGCGTGGGCGGGCCTTCACGCGGCCGCGGCGCTCCTCGGCACCGCCGCGTGGCAGGAGACGCGCGAGGTGGCCCCGCGCCGCTACGGCGTCCTGGCGGCGACCGGCGCGATCACCTGCCTGGCCGCGGCGCAGGCCGTGCGAGCACCGGAACCCTCCCTCTGGGACGCCGCGGTGCTGGCGGGCGTCGCCATCTTCGGCACCGGCCTCTGGCGCTTTCGTGGCGTGGAGGAGCCCTACCCGATCGTGGGAGCCGCGGCGCTGCTGCTGGGCGCTACGCTCGCGTTGGACGCGATGAGCCGCGGGAGCGTGTGGGCCGTCGCGCACGCGACGGGCGTGGTGGTGCTCGTCGGCGGCGTCCTCGTGGGCCGGCGCGTCGGCAGCACGCGGGGACGGCTCCGCGAGAAGACCGCGGAGCTCGGCGCGGCGGCGTCGGCGCTTCGCCGCGTGCAGGAGGAGCTGGTCGACAACGAGCAGCTCGCGGCGGTCGGACGCCTGAGCGCGGTGATCGCGCAGGGGGTCCGCGAGCCCCTCGAGCTGATGGACCGGAGCGTCGAGAGCCTGCGCCGCGGCGGCCTCGAAGCCCGGGAACGAACGGCGCTTCTGCGCGTGCTGGACGACGAGACCGACCGGCTGAATCGCCTGGTCCGGGATCTTCTGACCTACGCGCGCCCCATGACGCCTCAGGCGCAGCCGATGGAGCTCTCGGCGGCGCTGCGCTCCGCCTTCGATCGAGCCCGCCGCCGCGCCAGCGCGACGCGCGGCGCCCCCCCACCCTTCGCCATCGTCGGGGGGCCCGAAGCCGTACGTGGCGACCCCGACCTGCTCGGGCTCGCCTTCGAGCGCGCTTTGGAGACGGCGCTCGAGGCGCTCGCCGAGGGGGAGACGCTCGTGGTGGAGCTCGCGCGCGAGAGCCTCGACGGGGCAGGCGCCGTGCGCGTGCGTGTGCCTGGTGCGGGAGCGCGCCCGGAAGGTCCCGAGACGGCGCACGACGTGGGGTTCGGGCACGCGCTCATCGCGCGGGCCGTGAGCGCCCACGGCGGCCGCCTACGCGAGACGGCGGGTGGACTCGAGCTCACGCTCCCCGCCGAGTGACCTGCAGCGCCTCACTCGGCGCGAACGACGCGGGTCTCGCCGGCACGCACGAAGACGTAGCGGATCTTCTCGGCGCCCTGGCGTCGGAACACGAGCGCGTGGCGACCCTCGGGAAGCGCCACGGAGACCGGTGCCGTGCCCAGAGAGACGTCGTCGCGAAGGACCTCCGTCGGCCCCTCGTCGCCGACCTCGACCATCAGCAAGCCCTGGCCCGCCTCCACGTCGACCCCCGCGTCGAGGAGTCCTTCGAAGGTACGGCCGAGGGAGAAGGGGCGGCGCTCGACGGGCGCCGGCGCGCCCACGGCGGAGGGCTCGGAAGGTGCGGCGGACGTCGCCGCAGCCTCGCCCCCCGGCGCGGCGAGCGGCGCCTGCGCCCGCCAGGCC
>CALCTH010000102.1 GCA_937893795.1 uncultured Myxococcales bacterium
AGGCCGCCGAGCGCGGCGGCCGCCTCGGCGACGAAGGCGTCGGCGTCCGCCGCGTCGCGGCGATCGACGAAGACGGCGCCGTCTCCGAGCTCCGTCGCGCGCGCCGCGAGCCGGCCGTCACCGCTCTCTCGCGTACGCCCTTCCGCGTCGGTCTCGGCGTCGACGAGGGCGAGGCGCGCGCCCCCGGCAGCGAGCTCTCGCGCGAGCGCCGCGCCGCCGCCCCCGGCAGCCCCCGTGATGAGGACACGCCGCCCCTCGTGGGGGGCGCCCCCCTCCTTCTCTCGCCCCGTCGTCATCGCCTCGGCCTCTCGCGCTCAGGGTGTGGTTTGGGCCAAGGGATGCCGGAGCAACACGAAGCCCTGACCCTCGCTCAAACGGACGTTGGGGCTGCCACCGGCCATGGTCGGTGTCCAGTGCATCAGGTTCCGTTCGTCGCCCGTGCGCGTGTCCGCCAGCACGTCCCCACCGCCGAAGGGCGCGCAGCCCGGCGGGGACTCCCCGGGCGCGCAGGCCGCGAGGCGTTCCGTCACGTGGAAGAGGCCGAAGTAGTGGCCCAGCTCGTGGGCGAGCACCTGACCTGCGAAGGTCGCGTCGCCAACGACCATCTCGTCGAAGGCCACGACGCGGGCACCTTCGCCCGTGCCGGGGGGGCCGGCGGGCCCGGGGAGCGCGCCCGCAACGCCAAGCGTCGAGAACCCCGAGCCGCCGCTGATGCTGCGGACGAAGAAGACGGCGAGGCGGTCGTCGCTGCCGTCGCGCGTCGTGCGAAAGAGCGCGGAGAGCTCGGAGTCCGTGCCGTCGGTCGAGTCGATGGTCTCGAAGCGCGCGCCCGCCACGTCGAAGTAGCGCGCGCCCGCGACGTCCAGACCGAGCCCGCGCGCCCCGAGGATGGTGCTCGCGCGCTGGAGCGTGTCCTGGAGACGCCGGTTGCCAGCCGCGCGGGCCGCGTCGAGGCCGGTGAGCCCGGGGCCGAGGTAGACGTCGAGGGAGCCCGTGCCGGCCGTGGGAGCCCGACCGCGAACGATGCGCGCACGCACGGCGATATTCGTCGGCCGCATGTCGTCGCGCGGGCCGATGCCCACGATGCCGAAGTCGAGGCGACCAGGGACGAAGGAGTAGCGGTCCGAGGTGGTATTCGGCGTCACGAGCGCCGCAACCTCTTCCGTGTCCCCGGGAATCCAGCGCAAGAGCGGATCGACGCCCATGGAGAGGTCTTCGAGGGAGAAGAGCTCGGTGCCCCGGGAGTCTTCGACGGAAACGAAGGCCAGCGGTCGCGGAACGCCGCCGCTTCGCGTCGCGAGAAGCATGACGCTGCGTGCGTCCGGCGGGAGCGCGACCACGCTCCCGCGGCCGGCGCCGCCGCCGACGTCGAAGGACGCCACCTCGACGTCCACCACGCCCCGCGCGGGTGCGTAGCCGCAGAGCCGCAAGGTGGCCGGGCCATCCGCCACGTCCGTGCACACCTGCCCCGGTAGACAGTCGGCGTCGCGGGCGCAGGCCTCGACGCATTGCCGGGAGATGCACGCCCGGGACGCGCAATCCTCGAGCTCGAAGCCCGCGCGGCAGCGGCCAGCGAGCGGCGCGCCGCTCTCGTTGACGCGCACGCACGCGAGCTCCACGCGGTCGGTGGCGCCGTCGCCGTCGTCGTCGAAGTCGACCGGCGCACAGCGCTCGAGACCAGGGAAGGGGCACTCGCTCGAGGCGGTGCAGCGCGTGGCGCAGCGGCCCTCGTAGCCCTCCACCGGTAGGCAGAGGCCCGGGCAGCGCGCGGGGTCGCAGCCGCCCCCGCCGAGGTCGTCGCCGAGGTCCGTCGCGAGGTCCATGCCGAGGTCCGGCATGGCCGGCACGCAGCGGCCGGCGTCGCAGCGCTCGCCAGGGGCGCAATCGCCGTCGCCGGTGCACGCATCCACGCACGTTCCCGCGGCGCAGCGGGCGCCGGCTCCGCACTCGCCGTCCGCGGTGCACGGCGGCCTACACGTCCCACGGACGCACTCGTACCCGGCGCGCGGGCACTCCATGGGCCCGTCACACGCTCGGAAGCAGAGCGGTGGGCCGTAGTCCTCGACGCAGGTGGCGCCCTCGGGGCACGTGCCCGCGTCGCACCCTCGGCTGCAGTAGCCTCCGGGAAAGCGGTCGTCCTCGATGCAGTTCAGCCCGTCGCACTCGCCGCAGGCGTTCCCAAAGGCATTCGGGGGCGCGCCGGGCGTGATCACGGTCTCCCCGCAGCCCGCGAGGGCGAGCGTGAACACCAGAGCCACGCGGCGTCGATGGCGGAGCATGCGCGGACTCTAGCCGACGCAAAGCGCCGCGGAGGGCGTCACCCGGCGGCGCCACGGCTTCGGCACGACTTGGCCGACCTCGGCACGGGAGGGTAGGGTGCGTGGCACATGAAGGCACGGTCCGAGGAAGGCGTCATGCGTGGCGCGGGGGCGCTGCGGGAGCTGCTCGCCGGGCGCCTCGCCATGGCGCGCAAGGCCGCGGACTCCGGTCCGCTGCGCATGGCGGTCGCGGCGGAGATCGGGG
>CALCTH010000103.1 GCA_937893795.1 uncultured Myxococcales bacterium
TGAGGCCCGGGACGCGGCGAAGGTGCACGCCGCGCGGCGCGCCACCGAGGCGCCGCTCGCCGCGGCGGCGCGCATGCGCGCCGCGCTCGCGCTCGCCGAGACGCTTCGGCCACAGGTGAAGAAGAGCGTCGTGAGCGACGTGGACGCCGGCAAGGACCAGCTACGCGGCGCGATCCACGCGGCGCATCGCAACGTGGACATCAACCTGCCGGCGCTGCCGGAGGACGAGCGCGCGGCGCCCGCCGCCGAGCGCGCTGCGCTCGCCTCGGAAGCGGAGACGCTGGCCCGCCGCGAGGGCGCTCAGTCCCGGTCGAGGTAGAGCCGCAGCGTATTGCGGCGGGCCATGGTCGCGGTCATGGGCCCGACGCGCGGCACGAAGGACGAGGCGACCTCCTTCGCGTCGTCGGCGAAGTTCTTCAGCGTCGAGAAGTTCACGGCCACCACGCCGGGGCGCAGCTCGTGCGCCGCGACCAGCGCGAAGCTCCGGCTCGGAACCCCGGTGATGACCACGTCCGCCGCCGAGAGCGCCTCGCCCCGGGTCACCGACGTCTCCTCGACGGCGTGCCCCACCTCCGTACCTCGCGGGACGAAGCGCAAGGGGCCGTCGATGTCGAAGCTCGTCACCTCGGCTCCGTCGTTCGCGAGCATGCTCGCGAGGGGCCGGCCCACGACCTCGCTCCGGTTGAAGATCACGACCCGCTTGCCCGCGTAGGGCTGGTCCGCGTCCGTCGTGGAGGCTCCGGCTGCGTCGAGGAGCTTGAGGATGGCCAGCGGCGTGCAGGGGAGAATCGCCTTCTTGCCGTCGTCATAGGTGCGCCGGTTTCCGTAGAGGCAGCGCGCCCAGAAGGAATGGAGCCCCTCGATGTCCTTTCGCGGCTCCACGAGGTCACGCAGGTAGGTGTCCTGCTGCGTGCCGAAGACCGGGTAATAGACGAGCATTCCGTGCACGTCGGGATCCTCGTTCGCCGCCTCGATGGCCGCCTCCGCCTGGAGCCGCGTCACCTTTCGCAGGTCGAAGCGGATGCCCACGTCCTCGCAGCCCTTCCGCGTATAGCTCGCGTAGGTCCGCGAGGGGCCGCCGTCCTCGCTCAGAAAACCGACGAGCGTGAGCGGACTTTCGAGCGCGGCGACCTCGCCGCGGATCCCATCGCGGTAGGCGCGGGCGACTTCGGCCGGATCGATGATGCGCGCGGTCACGCTGCGCCGTTACCAGGCCTCGGCAGACGCTTCAACACGCGACCGAGCGCGCGACGCTCAGTCGAAGTAGACGAAGGCGGTGATGGGCACGGCCGTCTCTCCGCCGAGCGCGAAGGAGATGGCCGGCACGCCCTCGATGGTGCCCACCGTGTACGCGGACTCGCCGGGCGCGGGGCAGGTCGCGTCGAAGGTGCTGGGCCCAGCGCTGGCGCGGAGCGTGCCCGCCGCGGAGAAGGGCAGCTGCACCCCTTCTTCGAGCCCGTCGAGGGGCGCGATGATGTGCGCCGCGCCGTCGAGCTCGACGAAGCCCTCCTCGTGGCGCACCTGACCGGCGAAGGTGATGTCGGCCACCGTGGTGATCGCCGGGAAGCTCGTCACGAGGAGCAGCCGCGTCGCGCTGCGGTGGAAGCTCGGCAGCACGCCCTCGGCGTCCCAGCTCGGCGCCGTCTCCGTCGACGTCGCGAACACCGTCTCCGCGGCGCGCGGGTCGTCGATGCATACGCCCGGCATGTAGTCGAGCTCGCTCGCGCCGGCGGGGCGACAGAAGTCCTCCACGGCCGGGAAGACGTAGGTGAAGAGGTAACACATCTCGTCCTGCGTCCGCGGGCCGGCGAAGACGTCGCTCGACTCGTCGTTGCGGAAGGTGCAGCGAATGGTGAGCTCCTGACCGGCGCGGAGCTCGAGGGGCATGTCGTAGAAGATCTGCGAGTCGAAGTCCCAGGCCTCGAGCGCCAGCTGCTGCTCCCCGTCGACGAGCACCTCGAAGTCCCGCCCGATCTCGTGCATGTGCGGCGCCGCGGCGAGAACCGTGACGTCCTCGTTCACGATGCAGGTGTCCTGCACGGTCTCCACGGAGCGCGCCGGAATGCGGAAGCCGAAGGCGCCCGGGCCCGGATCCACCATGAGGTGCTCCGTGCCGCCGGGCGGGGCAACGTAGAGGCGCACGCCGCTCGAGTCGCTCACGTCGTCGAAGCGGCCACCATTGTTGTAGTGAATCTGGAGCCGGATGTTGTCCCCGGGCGAAAGGCGCGTGCCGCCCTCGGGGAACTCGAAGGCCCCGGTGCCCGGTGCCCAGGCGTAGAGGTACTGCATGCCCGCGTCGCCGAAGCGCGGGTCGCCGCGGCGCAGCGTGAAGTGATGGATGACCCGGGCGTCGTCGACGACGGGCTCGAAGCGACGGATGAAGACGTCCTCGTCCGTGAGGTTCGGGAAGTCGATGTCGACGTAGCGGTCGATCTCGTTCGGCCCGAGCTCGAAGTTCTCCGCGAGGAGATCGATGGTCTCGAGGCCCGCCGGCGGCTCGCCCGGCGATGAGAAGGGAGGCCGCGTCGCGCCTTCGCCCACGGTGACGACGCCGGTGCCGCAGCTGGCCCAATCGACGATGGTCTCCCGCTGCTCGACCGTCGGCCAGGGCACGCCCGTCGGCGGCATGCTCCCCTCGCCGACGCGCACGTGCATGCGGTCGACGATGCGCTCTCCGGCGTCGCCGGCGACGAGCGCGGCGTATTCGAGGAGCGGAAAGGGCGCCCCGAAGGTGGGCTCGGCGCCGTGGCACGTGCCGCAACGCTCGGCGACGAGCCCCGCGACCTCGGCGTTCCATGTCGTTTCCGACGGGACGCACGTGACCCCGCCGTCCATGCCGCGTGGGCCTGCGGGGCCGTCGTCACCGCAGGCGACGAGGAGAGAGAGGAGGGGCAAGGCGAAGGGAAGGAAACGGCGCACGGCCGCGGGAGCTTACCACTCTGTCGGCGACGGGGCAGGCGCGGGTTGTCCACGGATGGGGAGTCGCGTCTCCCGGGCCCGTCCGGTCAGGAAGGCGGATCCGACGCCTCGGCGACCAGGCGCTGAAGGAGCGCCGACAGCCGCCCCATGTCGACGGGCTTGTACGCGACGGCGTTGAAGACTCCTGCGGCCGTGCTCTCTCCGAAAAACGCGTCAGCCGTCAGCGCGACGATGGGGCCGGCCCAAACGCCCTGCGCCCGCAGCGCCTCCGCGGCGCTGGGGCCGTCCATTCGCGGCATCTCGACGTCGAGGATCACGGCATCGAAGGTCGAGCACCGGGCCTGGTCCAGCGCCTCCTGGCCGTCGCTCGCTTCGACGACCTCGCACGCCTGACCGCGCAGCAACCGGGCCACGGCGCGGCGGCTGAGTCGGTTGTCGTCGGCGAGGAGCAGGCGCAGCCCGAGCCTGGGACGCTCCGCGGGAGCCGGCGCGCGCCGGGGCAACGCCGCCGCCGGCGCCGGAAGCTCGACGCAGAAGGTGGCGCCCTCGCCGGGGCGCGTCTTCGCCTCGATGTCACCGTCCATGAGGTCGAGGAGGCTCTTGGCGATGAAGAGCCCAAGGCCCACGCCCTCGAAGCGCCGCTGCACTGAGACATCTCCGCGCTCGAAGGGCTCGAAGAGCCGGGCCGCGCGCTCCGGCTCGAAGCCCGGCCCCTCGTCGCGGACGGCGACGTGGAGCCGGCCCTTGGGCGCCCGCATGACCACGACCTCGACGCGACCTGCCTCCGTGAACTTGATCGCGTTGCCGACGAGGTTCAGCAGCACCTGCCCGACGCGCCGTCCATCGACGAGCACTGCGTTGGGCACATCGTCGCCCCCCGAGCGCGCGAGCGTGCGGCCCTACAGCTCTGCGGCGGCCATCAGCGGACCGAGCGTGCGGGGGAGAACGGGACGGATCCGCGTGGGCTTCGCCTCGAGCTCGATGCGGCCGGCCTCGATGGCGGAGACGTCGAGCACGTCGCCGATGAGATCGACCATCTGTTCCCCAGCCTGCAGAATCGTGTCCAGGGTCTCCTCCTGCGCCGCGTCGAGGGAGCTCGACGCGAGCAGCTCCGCGGAGGCGAGCAGCGCGGGCATCGGCGTGCGGAGCTCGTGCGACATGACCGCCAGGAAGCGCGACTTGGCCTCGCTGGCGGCGGCTGCTTCGGCGTGGAGCGCCTCGGCTTCCACCCGCGCGTCGCGCAGCCGGCTCTCCGACGCGCGCCGGTCGCTGACGTCGTGGTGCATCACCAGCAGGGCGGGCTGGCCGCTGACCGGGTCGCGGATACGCCGCGCTTCGAGGGCGTGCCAACGTGGCCCGTCGCGCGTACGCAGGGCGGCCTCCGTTCGGTGGACCTGGCTCGGGTCCCGCGTCTCGCGGCGAAGCGCTTCGGCGTCGTCGGGCTCCACGAAGAGCGCGTCCAGGGACGCGTCGTCGCCGCTCCGCAGGCGCTCGGCGGCGGGATTGCAGACCAGCGGCTCACCCTCGGCGGAGAAGAGGGAGACGCACTCGTTGGCGTGCTGCGTGGCGACGACCAGGCGCTGCTCGTCGTCCGAGAGGAACGTGCTCGGCCGGACGCGCGCTTCGCAGAGCATGGCCTCGAGCTCGCCTTCGGAGGTCGCGATGCGGATGCCTCGCATCGCAGTGTCCGTGTGCACCGGCGCCTGGCCTTCCGGGTAGTACGTCCACGGCGTGTGGACGTCTTCACCGCGTGCGAAGCGGTCTCGGAAGGCCTGCAGCCGGCGCTGCATCCCGTCGCTCATGGGCTCGCGACGGTAGCGCTCCCGAAGCGCCTCCATGCTCGGCGCCGAGAAGAGCGCCAGCATCGCGGCGTTGCCCCAGTGGAAGCGGTCGCGCTCGAAGTCGTAGACCCACGTCGCGGTGTGGCTCCCCGCGTAGGCCTCGAAGCGCTCGCGCGTCCAGGCGACGTCGGGCGCGGCGTCGCTTCCCTTCGGCCATCCGCTACTGGGCACACGCCGACCCTAGTACGCGTTCCAACCGCTCGCTGCCGAGCCGCGGTGCGTGAGGTCGCATCGCCGCCCTGCCGCCGGCTGCTATCGCTGCCGAATGACGACCGCGTCTCCCGCCGCGGTGCTCGCGAGCACCGGTCTCTTCACGCCGACGGAGTCGATCTCCAACGAGGAGCTCGTCGCGAGCTTCAACGGCTGGGTCGAGGGCTACAACGCCGAGCACGCCGCCGCGATCGAAGCCGGCGAGCGTGATGCGAAGGCGCCCTCGTCGGCGCCCTTCATCGAGAAGGCGAGCGGCATCAAGGCCCGCTACGTGATGGACAAGGCGGGCATCCTCGACGTGGAGAGGATGCGACCGCGGCTGCCGCGGCGCCCGAACGAGGAGCTGTCCATCCTGGCGGAGATGGGCGTGAAGGCCGCCGAGGACGCGCTCCGATGGGCCGGTCGCGGGGCCGCGGACGTCGATGGCGTCATCGTGGCCTGCTCGAACCTGCAGCGGGCGTACCCGGCGGTGGCCGTCGAGGTGCAGCACGCACTCGGCATCGAGGGCTTCGCCTTCGACATGAACGTGGCGTGCTCGAGCGCGACCTTCGGGCTGAAGGTCGCGCTCGACATGATCGCGGGCGGCGCCGGCGCGGTGCTCGTCGTGAGCCCGGAGATCTGCACGGCGCACCTCAACTTCCGCGACCGGGACAGCCACTTCATCTTCGGCGACGTGGCGACGGCCATGCTGATCGAACGTGGCGACCGGGTGCGGACGGAGGGCGCCTGGGAGGTGCTCGGCGCGCGGCTCTCGACGCGCTTCTCGAACAACATTCGCAACAACGCCGGGTTTCTGAACCGCACGGAGGCCGAGAGCACCGACGAGTTGGCGGCGCGCATGGCGGCGCCGGACACGGATCTCCTCTTCGGTCAGGAGGGGAGGAAGGTCTTCAAGGAGGTCGTGCCGATGGTGGCGCGGATGATCGTCGCCTTCCTCGAAGACTCGGCCGTGGCGCCTTCGGAGCTACGACGACTCTGGCTCCACCAGGCGAACCTCAACATGAACCGTCTCATCGCGCACAAGGTCCTCGGCCGCGACGCGACCCCCGACGAGGCGCCGGTCATTCTCGACCGCTACGCGAACACGTCCTCCGCCGGCAGCGTGATCGCCTTCCACGAGCACCACGCAGCCC
>CALCTH010000104.1 GCA_937893795.1 uncultured Myxococcales bacterium
CGAGCATCGCGCGGACGGCGGGCCCGAGCGCCGGGGCAGCCGCCTCACGGGCCTGGCGGAGCAGCGCGAAGGCCCGGGCGTTCGGCGCGCCCGTCGCTCGCCTCGGTGCGCCCGGGGGACCGAGGCTCTCGACGCGCCGGAGCGCGCGCGGAGGCGGCGCGAGGGATCCATGCAGCGAAAGCGGCGCGGCGTGCGTCGTGGCCGCCCCGGGGAGCGGAAGCGGGCGAAGGGCGTCCGGCCTCTGCGCTACCGCGGGCTTCCGCGCGCGCACCTTCACGTGGCCTCCCCGGAGGTCGCTTCGTCGCCGGCACGCTCGCGCTCCTCCCAGGCCGCCTGGAGCACGATGGCGACGGCGTCGTAGAGGCGCTCGGGGATTTCCTCGCCGCGCGAGAGCCCATGGAGAGCCCGAGCCAGAGGGACGTCGCGCATGACCGGCACACCGGCCTCCTCGGCCGCCTGGATCATGCGCCGAGCGAGGTGATCGGAACCCTTGGCCACCACCTCCGGCGCCTCGTCGTCCTCCGCGTCGTAGCGAAGCGCCACCGCGAGGTGCGTCGGGTTGACGACGAGCACGTCCGCCCGACGCACCGCCTCGACGGCGTCGTGCTCCACGATCTCCCGATAGGCGCGGTCTCGCGCCTGCTTCGCCTGGGGATCCCCGTCGGCGTCCTTGAGCTCGCGCTTCACCTCGTCCTTGGTCATCCGCTGGTCGCGGGCGTGGCGCCAGCGCTGATAGAGCAGGTCGACGACACCGAGAGCCAGGAGCGCCGCGCCCACGCGGACGAAGAGCCGGAGCACGAGCGCGCCGGTCCCTTCGAGCGCCGCCGCCGCGTCGCGCCCGCTGAGGCCTGCCACGCCGCGCACGCTCTCCCGGAGCACCGCGATGGTCAGGGCGCCGATGAGCAGGAGCTTCAGCAGCGTCTTGGCCAGCTCGACGAGCTGGCGCGGCCGCAGGAGGTTCCGGAGACCCTTCAGCGGGTCGAGGCGCTCCGGCTTGGGCTGCACCGGCTGCGCCGTGAGCAGAGGGCCCACCTGAAGGAACGCGACGGCGGTGCCGGCGGCGAGCGCCGTGAGCACGACGGGCAAGGCCGCGTGGAGCCCTTGGGCGAAGGCCGCCTCGAGCGCTCCCCGCACCGCCGGAGGACCTCCGGGCGCCGTGGCCGCGCGGAGGCTCGAGTCGACCAACGCGCGAAGCGTGTCTCGCATCGAGGCTCCCGTCGCCATGAAGGCGGCGCTCACCGCGAGCACGGTCGTCGCCGTGCCGAGATCCCGGCTGCGCGGCACCTCGCCGCGGCGCCGAGCCTCCCGGAGCTTCCTGGGCGTGGGGTCTTCGGTTTTCTCGGCCATGGCGACGGATGATCGGGAGACGCCACGTTATCAGCCGCCGGCGACACCAGTTGCGCGAGGCGCGCTCAGCGCCGGAGGAGCGGGTGGAGCCGCGCCGACGCCGCCGTCGTCTCCACGGTCGTGCGGATGCGGTAGCAGAGGTCGATGGAGGGCCGCGCCTCCTCGAGGCCGAAGCCGCCCCCGGCGAGCACGTCCTCGTAGACCCGCGTGTGCAGGTCCGTGAATCCCGGCGAGAACTCGATGGCTTCACCGTCCATGGTCATCGACCGGAAGGCCGGCTTGCCGGCGTCGCGCACGTCGTCGGGGAGGTCCTCGATGCGCGTCGAGAGCAGCCAGGACACATCGGCCTTCTCCAGCTCGAGGAAGCCCGCCCAGCGGTCCGGCCGCGCGGCATGCACCTCCCAGCGCTGCGCGGGCCCGAAGATCCAGAGGAGCAGGTCGAAGAGGTGAATGCCGATGTTCGTCGGCAGACCGCCGCTCTTGGCCTCGTCGCCCTTCCACGACGTCTGATACCAGCGACCCCGTCGCGTGACGTAGCTGAGCTCGACGCGCGCCCGGTCGCTGCGCGCCGCCACGCGCTCCCGGAGCGCGACGAGACTGGGGAGCAGGCGCAGCTGAAGCACGCTGAAGACCCGCCCGGGCCCCTCGGCCTCGAGCTCGACGAGCTGCTCCAGGTTCCAGGGGTTGATGACCAGGGGCTTTTCGCAGATGGCGTGCGCCCCGACGCGGAGCGCCAGGCGCACGTGGGCGTCGTGGAGGTAGTTCGGGCTGCACACGCTGATGTAGTGCACGCGCTCGGCGTCGCTCTTCCGCCGCTGCTTCTCGAGGAAGCGATCGAAGCGCTCCACCTCCGTGAAGAACTTCGCGTCGAGGAAGTAGGAGTCCATCACCCCGACGGAGTCGTTCGGGTCGCAGGCCGCCACCAGCGTGTTGCCGGTCTCCGCGATGGCCCGTAGGTGCCGCGGCGCCACGTAGCCGCCCACGCCGAGGAGGCCGAAGTTCTTGGCGCTGCTCTCCTGCATCCCGGCGATGTAGTGGGCGCGTTCAGCTGCGTCGAGGGATCAGCGTCCCGTCAGCCCGGAAGCGACCGCGGCGCCGGGCCGGGTCGCGGCTATAGACCACCAGCTCCGCGTCGCGCTCGCCGGCCTCGAGGCGCAGGGCCCCCGCGTAGGCGATCATCGCGGCGTTGTCGGTGCAGCGCTTCACCGGCGGCACGTGGAGAGACTGTCCGCGGCTGGTGGCGAGCTCGAGCGCCCGGGCCCGAAGCCCCCGGTTCGCCGCGACGCCTCCCGTGAGAACCAATCGCTCGACGCCCTCGGCGCGACCGGCGTCGCTCAGCTTGCGGGCGAGCACGTCGACGACCGCGGCCTGGAACGACGCGCAGAGGTCCGCGAGCGCCGCCTCGCTCGTGGGCCTCCCGTGCTTCGCGACGTGGCGGGCGACGGCGGTCTTCAAGCCGCTGAAGCTGAACTCGAAGGAGCCGCGGCCCAGCATCGTGCGCGGAAAGGCGATGGCCGCCGGATCGCCTTCCTTCGCCCGCCGGTCGATCGCGGGGCCGCCCGGGTAGCCGAGGCCGACGATCTTGGCCGCCTTGTCGAAGGCCTCTCCGGCCGCGTCGTCGCGGGTCTGACCGAGGAGCGTCGTGCGCCCGGGCCCATCCACCCGATAGAGCGCCGTATGACCCCCGCTCGCGAGGAGCGCGATGTAGGGAAAGGCGAGATCCACCGGGTCCTCGCCCCGCTCCCGCAGCCGTGGCGCGAGCAGGTGCCCATCGAGGTGGTTCACGCCCACGAGCGGAAGGCCCGCGCGCTCCGCCAGAGCCTTGGCCGTCTGCACGCCGACCAGAAGCGCGCCGCTGAGCCCCGGGCCCTGGGTCACGGCGAGGCCATCGAGCGCAGCGAGGCCGCCCGCCTCCTCCAGGGCCTGCTCGACCACGGGCACGATGGCGCGCAGGTGCGCCCGCGACGCGAGCTCCGGGACGACGCCACCGTAGGGCGCGTGCTCGTTGATCTGGCTCGCGACCACGTCCGCGAAGACCTCGCCCTCGGGGCTCACGACGGCCGCGGCCGTCTCGTCGCAGCTCGTCTCGATGCCGAGGACGCGGGTCATTCGGGGACGGTCCGCGCCAAGCGGAAGAGGCCGAAGAAGTCGCAGGTGCCGGCTGCGAAGGCCTCGCAATCGTTGGGAGCGCAGTCCGTGCTGCCCGGGCCGGCGACGATACGCACCTCGATGCCGGTCCCCTCCATGAGCGACACGAAGGCCATCGCGTCGCGGCCGGCCAAGGCGCCGCTCGAGGGCTGAAGGGCGAAGAGGTAGTTTCGCACGCGGCCGTCGCCGGGGAGCCCGTACTGGCTGAGCGCGTCGTGCACGAGCGGCGCGATGGGGCGCAGCGGCTCGCCGTCGAAGGTCGCGCCGCAGAGCTCGCCGCGGGTGGTGAGCGTCCCCGGCGACGAGGTCAGCGCCCTCGGCTCGAAGGTCATCTCGAGCCGCGTGCCCGCGGGGAAGCCTCGCCTGAGAAAGGAGCAGACCGCGCCGGGGACGCACTCGGGGATGTCCGTGCCGACGACGGTGCCCGCAAAGACCTCCCCCGGCGCCGTCTCCCAATCCGAGAGGTTGGCGCAGCCGGCCAGAGCGAATGCCAGCGCGAGGCGCTTCACGCCTCGAGGATAGACCGGCCCCCGCGTCGACGCCTGCCGAGGGCGAAGAGCGCGAAGGCGAAGGCCAGGGCCGGTCCCGGCGCACCGGCGCCCGCCGCGCAGCCACCGCCGCCGGAGCTGGGAGGCTCCTCGGGCTCGATGGGCACGCAGACGTTGTTGATGCCGTCGGCCGTGCGCACGCAGTCGAAGCCGACCTCACAGGGCGCGTCGGGACCGCAGAGCCGCGAGCAGACCTGGCCGCCGCCCGGGATCGAGATGCAAAGCCCACCGAGGCAGTCGGTGGACTCGCCGCAGGCGTCGCCCTGGATGCCCGTCGTGGGCGCGCAGACGCTCGCCTCGTCGGAGACAGCGACGCAGTCGAAGGCCTCCGGGCACTCGTCGCCGGCCGTGCAGAAGGTGGTGCACCACCGCGTGCCGCCCCGCGCGGCGCAGAAGAGGCCGGGGTCGCAGTCCTCGTTCACGAGGCAGCCGGCGCCCGCGATGCCGCGGTCGCCGCGCACGCAGAGACCGACGACCTCGCCGCTGTCCTCCGTCGTCTCCCGGCAGTGGAAGCCCGGGCCGCAGGTCGCATCGTCCTCGCAGGTGCGCGAGCAGTAGATGGCGACGCCGTCGTCGATGCATCGGTCGTAGCAGTCGCTGGCCTCGAGGTCGCAGGGCTCGCCGAGGCCGAAGGGGCCCGAGAAGATCGGCGCGGGCACGCAGGCGCCGCAGTCGCCGGGCCGCGCCACGCACGCCTCGCCGGCGAGGCAGAGCCCCGCGTCGCCCTCACAGGCGTCGAGGCAACGCTGCGTTCCGTCGCCGGGGTCCACGCAGCGCAGCGACGCGCAGTCCGCGTCGAGCGAGCAGGTCTCGCCGTTGGCGAGCGTGCCGGGCTCGCCCGGGGTGCAGAGACCGCTGCAGCCGGAGCCGGCGGCGGCGCAGAAGAGGCCGAGCGGGCAGCCGATGGTGGGGCGCGCCGGGTCGCACTCGAGGGAGCAGAGGCGTCCGACGGCCGTATCCGCGCAGAGGCCCGTGAGGCAGTCCGCGTCCTCCGTGCAGCTCTCGCCCGCCGCCGAGCAATCCTCATCGACGATGCCGTCGCAGTCGTTGTCCTCGCCGTCGCAGACCTCTTCGCCGGTCTCGATGCAGATGCCGGAACGCTCGAGGGCCTCGTTGATGAGGTCCGCGAAGGTGTCGATGCGATTGAAGCCGTTGATCGCCCGCGGATCCCCGCAGGATCCGGTGCCGAAGGAGAGCACGGCGAAGACCTCGCCGTCGGCGTTGATGAGCGGACCGCCGGAGTCACCCTGGCACGTGGTCGCGATGGTGTAGATCTCGCCGCTCGGGTCCGTGCGGGCGTCGCACTGGCGGCAGCCCACGCAGAAGACGTCGGTCTCGACGCTGAACTTGCGCCCGGAGCCGCCTGAGGGGAGCTGCCCGAAGCCCACCGCCGTGACGCTCTGGCCCACCTGAAGGCTGGGCGCGGCGAAGGAGACGGGGACCGGCTCGACGGGCATGCGCTGGCGCGTGACCACCAGGGCCACGTCCTGGCTCGTCAGGTCCCGGAGGCAGCGGTCCTCCCGGTAGCTCCCCTCGGTGGTGAGCACGTCGACGGAGTCCGTGATGAAGTCATCGAAGGAGCGGCGCCGGTCGAAGAGGGGCGTCACGTCGTCGGTGACGGCGACGAAGATCGCCGCCGGAGGCAGCGGGGCGCCGGCCCCCGCGCGCTGGATGCAGTGCTTGGCCGTGAGCACCACGCGAGGCGCGATCACCGTTCCGCTGCAGAGCCCACCTCCCTGCGTGACCACCGCCACGACGCCGGGCTGCGTGCCATCTACGGGTGCGCCCCCGACGATGGCCTGGGAGGCGGCGTCGACGCCGAGCTCCGGGGCCGGGGTCGCGCAGCCGGCGAGGGCGAGGACACAGGCCAGCGTGGGAAGGGAGGCGGAGAGAGAGGGAGAACGCATCAGGGAGTCTCGAGCGCGCACACGGCAACGCTGGCGGTACGGCGTGCCCCGCCGGTAGTTAGCGCGCCGATGTGTGTAGCTGCGGATTCACACGCCTCGCAAGGCGGCGAGGCCCGCAGGGGCGCGAAAACTCTCAGCTTCAGCCCGGCGCGGCCGCCGCCCCGCGCCAGAGCGCGTGGCGCCGAAGGTCCCCGGCTTCCGCAGCGCGTCGGCTGGCGTCGGCGTAGCGCTGGATGGCGTCGGCGGTACGTCCCTCGCGCTCGGCGAGGCGCCCCGCGAGGCCGGCCACCTCGGCGAGAAGCGCCGGAGCCCCGTCCAGCTCCGCGCGTCGCCGGGCGTCGACGAGCCGTTCCCGGAGCTCCTCCTGGTCCCGAGCATCGAAGAGCGCCGCGGCGAGCTCCACCGCCACTCGCGCGGCGGTCGTTCCGTCGCCCTCGAGCTGCTGATGAAGCTCGAGGGGGCGGCGGTAGGCGTTAGCGGGGCCCCGCGGGTCCCCGGACATGCGCCGCGGGCGGGCGGGCGAGACCTGGAGCTCGGCCTCGACGCGCGCATCTTCGCCCGCGACGATCTCGAGCGCCTTCCCGTAGTGGCGCATCGCGTCGCGGGAGCGGCCTCGGAGCCCCGCCACCTCGCCCAGCACGAGGTAGAGCTTGGCGCGGGACACGTCGTAAGGGCCCGTCAGATCGAGCACCTCGCGTACGACCCCGTCGGCGCCCGCGAGCTCGCCGGCGCGGGCGAGGGCCAGCGCGAGCTTGCGACTGAAGCTGAGGATCGCCGTCTCGAGGAGCGGGTCACCGCTCTCGAGCATCTCCCGCCGCGCCAGCTCGAGGGCGCGCCGGAGGCCCTGGATCGCCGCGACCTTGTCGCCGCGCTGGTAGGCCTCGTCGCCCATGCGCTCGAGGAGCACCAGCGTCCGCATGGTCTCGCCGGCGCGGTAGGCGTGCTCGAGTCGCACCTCGAGGGGCGCGCCGGCCTCCGTGACGAGCTCGAGAACGCGCGCGTGCATCTGCTTGCGGGCCTCCGCCGGGATGAAGGCCTCGACGAGCTCGGCCACGAAGGGATGCGAGACCTCCACGAGGCCGTTCTCGACGCGCACGAGACCGTCGCGCATGAGCTCCTCGAGGCCCGCGAGCTCGCCGGGCTCGAGGGTCTCCGCAAGCTCGCGGGACGTGCAGCGGCCACCAAAGACGGCGACGGCCTGGAGGACGCGGCGCGCACGGACCTCCACCCGCTCCACGCGTTGCGCGACGGCGTCGGCGAGGCGCCGCGGCAGCGACTCGCTCGAGAGGTCCACCATGCCGAGGGCGCCGAGCTGCTCGAGAAAGAGCGGCAAGAGCCGGCGTTGCGCCAGCGTCCCGCCGCCCGTGCTCCCGCCGGCCCCGCCTCGGCGGGCGAGGAAGAGCCCGGCCTCCTCGACGGAGAGCCCCTCGAGCACGAGGCGCTCGCCGGACCCGCCCCGTCGCCGCGCATCCGCGGTGAGGAGGAGCACGCTCTGCTTTTCGAGGGCCGGCTTGCGCGCCCCGCGCACGTCCTGCGTGAGGCCGTCGCAGCGCGAGAGATCGTCGACGATGAGCACGACGCGCTCCGTTCCGGCGCGCGGCGCGGCGTACGCGAGCGCGGCCGCGAGGGTGCGAGCCACGGCCGGGGTACGCCCCTCCCCCGGGAAGCCGCGGATGCCGGCCGGGGCGGAGAGCTCCTCGACGCCTGCCCGGCAGAGCGGGTCCTCGAAGGCCGGGTGCTTCATGGCCCCGGAGAGCGCGGAGACCTCGAGCTCGAGGAGGTCCGCCACGATGCGCCGGATCGGTCCGTAGGGAACCAGCGCGCCCGTGGGGTGCGGCCCGGCCCCGACCACGAGGTCCCCGTCGTCGGCGAAGCGCTCCGCGACCTCCGTGAGGAGCCGCGTCTTGCCGACGCCCTGCTCCCCCTCGATGCGCGCCCAGTGGAAGCGACCCACGGACTCCCGGCGCAGGGCGCCGAGCCGCTCGAGCTCGAAGAGCCGACCGACGAAGGGGCGGTCGAGCCCCGTCGGCGGCGCGAAGGAGGGACGCGCGACGCGACGCGGCGAGTCCGAGATGCGCTTGGCCTCGTTCCGGACCGCGTCCCGGGAGCGCGGTACGACGGTCTCCGGGAGCGGAGAGCTCGTCGGCGGCGCGGCGCCCCCCCCAGGGCGAAGCGGCGCGACGCTCGGACCGAGCCGCGTCCCGCACGCGCCGCAGAAGCGCATGTTGGCCGGGTTCTCCGCGCCGCAGCTCGAGCACTTGATCATGGCCGGGCGGTTGGCCGTCAGTGCCTCGCGGGCCCGGAGGAGCGCATCGCGCATCTCCGCCGCCGTCTGGTAGCGTTCCGTTTGCAGCTTTTGGAGACCGCGCATGGCGACGGCCGCGAGCGCGTCGGGGATCTCCCGATGCGGGGCGATCAATCGCGGATCCGGCACCGGATCGTGGATGTGGCGGAGCACGACCTTCGTCGGCGTCTCGTCGTCGAAGGGCAGCTGGTCCGTCAGCAACTCGAAGAGCACGACGGCGAGGGCGTAGAGGTCTCCCCGCCCGTCGACGCTCTCTCCGCGACCCTGCTCCGGCGCCATGTAGTCCGGCGTCCCGCACACGAGCCCCGGTCGCGTGATGTTCGTCGACGCCTGGTCGACGATGGTGGCGAGGCCGAAGTCCACGACCTTGACGAGGTCCCCGCCGGAGCGCCGCGGCGTCAGGATGATGTTCTCGGGCTTCAGGTCCCGGTGCACGATGTCGAGGGCGTGCGCTTCCCCGAGCGCATCGAGCACCGCGGCGAGAAGGTCGCAGACCCGCTCGAAGGTGAGGGGCCCTTCCTCGTGCATGACGAGGGCGAGATCCTTCCCCTTCAGGAACTCCATCGCGAGGAAGAGGATCCCGTCGTCGGTCCGCCCGAAGTCGATGATCGAGACGCTGTTGGGGTGGTTCAGCCGGCTCGAGGCGCGGGCCTCCGTGTAGAAGCGCGCGACGGTCTGCTCGTCGCCGAGGAGGTGGGGGTGGATGACCTTGATCGCGACGGTACGCCCGAGCGTCGACTGCTCGGCGCGGTACACGCGGCCCATGCCGCCGACGCCCACGATCTCCTGGAGGACGTAGCTTCCCCCGATCGTGCGACCCACGAGAGGGTCGCCGGTCCCCGACGAGCCTCCGGTCTGCAAGGTGGCTCCGCAGGCCGCGCAGAACCGATCGTCCGGCCTCGCGACGGCACCGCACTGATGGCACACTCGCACTGCCCCGCAGCATAGCCCATGGCGTGGCCCCACATCACATCGACCGGGCCCGGCGTGGCCACGGAGCCCCGGAGCCCGCGGCGCCGAGCCACGCCCACGCTGGGACGTCACGGTCGCCTGGCCGCGGCGGGGCTGATGGCCTGGGGAACGCTCGCCGCCGCGCCGGTCGCCAGGCCATCACGACCCATC
>CALCTH010000105.1 GCA_937893795.1 uncultured Myxococcales bacterium
CCCGACGCGCCGGGCGGGGCTGCGCTGGCGCGGACCCTCGCGGACGCGCGCATCGCCGCGCTTCTCGTCGAGATCGGCGACGCCGGCGTGGGTGACACGCTCGCCGGCGCCATGGCGGCGCTCCGTCACGTCCCGGGGCTTCGTGGGCGCGTGCTCGGGCCCCGGCTCGCCGTCTTCGTGCCGGGCGGGCTCCCGGAGACGGATCCCAGCGCCGGGGAGGCCCTGGCCCGCGTCGCGCGGCGCATCCTCGGCGGCGACCCGCCGCCCCGCGTCAGCCGCTTCACGGAGCGCTTCCGGCGCCTCCGTGGCTCGGTGGAGGTGCTGGTGCTGCATCGCAGCTACGGCCGCGCGCGTCTTTGGCGCTCCGCTCGGGGCAACTCCATCGGGCGGGCGCTGAGCACGGCTGCGCTCGTCGCACGGCGCCGATGGGCGGAGCGGGAGAACGCCATGGGCGGACCGCTCGCGGAGAAACTCGACCACCTCGACGTGGAGGTGGCGCTGCTGAGCGAAGACGGCACCTTCGACGGGCCCACGCGACCGCGCGTGGAGCCCGCCGTTCGTGGCGTGCACGGCGTGGGCTACGACCGTCCGGGCGCCTGGCGCTACCTGCTCCCGGAGGCGACCGCCGAGCGGGGCGACGGGAGCGGCGCGCGCGCCTTCGAGGCGCTTCTCGCGGACAACGATTTGCCGCCGGAGGCGCTCGGGCGGCCCGACCTCCGCTTCTACCGCTTCGTCGTTCAGCCGCTCGGGACCTCGGCCGCGCCCGCCACCGCGTCCCGGCGCGCCGATCCCCTCGCACCGGCCGCCGTGCGCGGCGCGGCGGCGGTCCCTGCGGAGGAGGCGGCCCAGGCCGAGCCCGGCGACGACTCGCGGGACGCGGCGGGGAGCCGCACGACGAAGGTCGCCCCCTGACCGCGCGGGCTTCGCGCCTCGATGGTCCCGCCGGCGGCGCTCACGATGCGCTGGGAGAGCGCGAGGCCGAGGCCGGTCCCGTCGTCCTTGGTGGTCACGAAGGGGACGAAGAGCTTCGAGCGCACCGCCGCCGAGATACCCGGGCCATCGTCCCGCACGCGTAGCTCCACGTGCCGCGGCTCCGCCGCGGGCACGCCCGCCACCTCCACGGTGATGGCGCCCTCGCCGCGGCCCTCGACGGCCTGAAGGGCGTTTCGGAGGAGGTTCAGCAGCACCTGCTTGAGCTGCTCGGCGTCGATGCGCACCGGGGGAAGCGCGTCGCCCTCGACCAGGGTGATGCGCGCGCCCTGCGTTCGTGCCTGAGGCTCCATGAGCTTCAGCGTCCGCCGCGCGACCTCGCCGGCGTCCACGGGGGAGGGGTCGCCACGCCCGGGCTTCGCGTAGTCGAGGAACCCGCCGACCACACGACCGAGCCGGTCGACCTCCTCGACGATGACCTCGAGCATCTCCCGCTCCGCCCCGCCGGCGTGTTCTCCCGGGCTGCCTTGGCTCGCCTCGACATATTGCGCCGCGGCCTTGATGGCGCCGAGCGGGTTGCGCACCTCGTGGGCGAGGCCCGCGGCCATCTCACCGAGCGCCGCGAGGCGGTCGCGCTCGTTCAAGCGCTGGAAGAGGCGGGAGTTCTCGAGGGCGATGGCCGCCTGCATCGCCAGGCCGCGGAGCAGGCCGACCTCGTCGTCCGAGAACGAGTCGGAGGCGTCGCCGACGCAGAGCAGGCCGTAGAGCTCGCCTTCGTCGCTTCGCAGCGCGAGCGCCACGGAGGTCCCCATGGCTTCGAGACCCTGCGCAACCTCGTAGAGCGTTTCGGCGGCCCGGTCCTCGCCGCGAACGCGGTGGCCCTCGAGGCGGCGCAGCGTGCCTTCGAGCGTGACCTGCCCGTCGCGCTCGAGGCGCTGCAAGAGCGGCCGCGCCGGCGCGACCTCGAGGTGCGTGAGCGGCGTCGGCCCGAGGGCGCCGGCGAGGTCGAGGGCGCGGCGGTCTTCCGTCGCGAGGTAGAGAGCGGCCCGTGCGAAGCGCCGGCTCTCCGCGAAGCCCTCCATGAGCACCGCCGCGAGGTCGTCGACCTCGAGCACGTGGGCGACCCGGCGCCGCAGGTTGGTGATCGTACGCTCGAAGAGCACGCGGTCGCGAAAGAGGAGGCGCTGGATCTGCGCGCTGACGCGGGAGCGCAGCGGGTCGAAGAGGAGGAGCACCACGAGGCTCGCGACCACGGGCTGCAAGAACGACGTCTCGCCGGCGACGCGGACGAGCAACCAAAGCAGCCCGGCCAACGTGAAGCTGAGCGCCGTGAGCACGGCGAGGCGCCCGGCGAGCTCGTAGAGGTCGATGAGCCGGCTTCCGAGCACCGATTGGTGAAGCAGGTAGAGAAAGAGGAGCACCAGCACGGTGCCGAGCGGCGGCAGCTCCAGGCCCACGGCCGGCAGGTACTCGGGCAGGGCGAAGAGCGCCGCCAGGCCGCCGATGGCGGCGAGAAAGAGCAGGCGACGGGATTCTTGAGAGCTCTCGACCTGCCGCCCCCAGCGCACGACGGCGACGAGCGCACCACCGAGCGCCAGGAAGACGTAGGTGAGCAGCGCCGTGCGAAACGCGATGTGCTCGTGGAGCGGGGTCGCGGCCAGGACCAGCAGCACCACCGCCAGGCCGAGGGCTGCCCGGTTGAGGCGCTGAATGCGCCGCATGGCCTCCTCGGCCACGAAAGCCCGGAAGAAGCGGACGATGCTCAACGGGAAGAGCACGCCGAAGACCAGGTGCAGGCGCCCGAAGAAGCCGCTGCCCGTGCCGTCCCCGAGGGCCAGCTCCAGGAGGCGCGTCAGATACCAGGCCCCGAGGTTGAGGGCGAGGAGGCCGAAGAGGCGCTGCTCCGGGCCCCGCCGCGTCCGCAGCAGCACGCTCACGGCCAGGGCCACGCTGACGAGGGCCGCGATGAGCGACGTTTGGAGCCGAATCTCCATGGCCGGAGGGCGCGCGACGACGCGCGTCCCCTAGACTACCTCGCGAGCCTTCGATGACGACCCTCCTCGACGGTCCCCTCGGCACGGAGCTGCAGCGGCGAGGCGTGGACACGCGGCTGCCTCTCTGGAGCGCGCGCGCCCTCCTCGAGGCGCCGGACGTCGTGGCGGCGGTACATCGCGACTACGCCGAGGCCGGCGCCACGGTGCACACGACCAACACCTTTCGGACGCGGCCCGCGACGCTTGGTGACGCCTGGGCCGCGGCTGCGCGCCAGGCCGTGCGGCTTTGCCGAGGCGCCATTCCAGCCGGGCATCGCGTGGCCGGGAGCATCGCGCCGCTGGCCGATTGCTACCGTCCCGATCTCTCGCCGGCCGGGGCCGATCCCGCCGGCACGCGGGACGCGCATCGGGCCCTCGCGGACGTCTTGGCCGAGGAGTGCGACCTGCTCCTCTGTGAGACCTTCCCATCGGGGCTCGAGGCGCGGCTCGCGGTGGAGGCGGCCGTGGCGACGGGGCGCGAGACCTGGGTGGCACTGACCGCTTGGCACAGGATTTGGCCGCGAAAGGTATTGCCTCTGAGGTTGCTGCCGACGTGGCAGGCGAGCCCAAGGACACGC
>CALCTH010000106.1 GCA_937893795.1 uncultured Myxococcales bacterium
CCCCACGCCGCCGCCGGTCGCGCCGCGAGCCCTCACGTCGCCGCGCCTCACACCTCGAGCGGCTTCGTCACGTCCGGTCACGCCGCGTCGATCAGACCGAGGAGCGCGTCGTGGAGCAGGCCGTTGCTGGCGACGAAGCCGTCGCCGTGCACCGTCTCGCGGCCGCGGAGGTCCGTCGCTCGGCCCCCGGCTTCCCGCACGAGCACGGCCGCGGCCGCGACGTCGTAGGGCTCTACGCCGGGATCCACGACGGCGTCGGCCTGGCCTCGCAGCAGCGCCCCGTAGCCGGCGAAGTCCGCGAGGCCGCGCTGCGTGTAGCTCCCGCGAGCGAGGGCGCCGAGGGCGCTCTCGCGCCGGGCCTCCGTGAACTGAGCGAGGGCACCGTGGCAGACGAGCGCCTCGCCGAGCGCCGCGACGGAGCTCAGCCGGCAGGGGCGGCCGTTGACCCGCGCGCCGCTGCCGCGGACGCCCACGTAGAGGTCTCCGGCCGCCGGGAGAAAGGCGATGCCGACGCTCGGCACGCCCGCGGCCTCGACGGCGACCAGCACGGACCACGTGGGCAGGCCGCGGAGGAAGGCGCGTGTCCCGTCGATGGGATCGACCACGAAGCGGAGCGCGGCGCCTTCGCCGGCCGCGCCCGTCTCCTCCCCCAGCCAGCCCGCGCCGGGATGCCGGGCCTCGACGTGGGCGCGGATCCGCGCCTCGACGGCTTGGTCGGCCACCGTCACCGGGCTCGCGTCGGCCTTCCGCGCGATGCCCTCGCCCCGGAGCACGTCGCGCTGCATCGCGAGCGCGAGCTCGCCGGCCCCGAGCACCGTGTCCACGAGCGCGTCGAGGCCTCGGAGCCCGCCGAGGCGGTCGAGGTCGAAGGCGTCGGCCATGAGCGGAGGCTCCGTGAGGGGCGCCGGGGACGCAAGCCGCGCCGGCGCGTGGGCGTGGACCAGAAACCTGACAGGTTCTGTCAGCTCGCCTCGCTAGCTCTCTCGTGGCCGCCACGTGGCGGCGGAATGGAGAGACTCCGATGAACGCGAAGGAAGTGGGCGAGAAGCTCGTGGGCTACGTGCAGGCCGGCAAGAACATGGACGCGGTCATGGACCTCTACGCGGACGGCGTGATCAGCGTCGAGGCGATGGCGCCGCCCTCCGGCGACCGTACGAGCGAGGGCAAGGCCGCGGTGATCGCCAAGAACGAGTGGTGGGCGGCGCAGCACGAGGTGCACGGCGGGAAGGCCGAGGGCCCCTTCCCCCACGGAGAGGACCGCTTCGCCGTGATCTACCGCTTCGACATCACGCACAAGGCGTCGAAGCAGCGCCTCACCCTCGAGGAGGTCGGGCTCTATCAGGTCGCGGGCGGCAAGGTCGTCCGCGAGGAGTACTTCTACGCCTGAGCCGTCGGCCGCAGGCCGCGCGGCCTGAACTGCCCGGCGCGCCCCCGCTCAGCGGAGCGTGGGCGTGCCTCCGGGGAGCGCCTCGAAGAGAAAGGTGCGCGAGTCGGAGACGCCCGCAGCCGTTCGGAACGCGACGAAGTGGCCGTCGTCGCCTTCGAGGGGCTCGTAGGAGCGGAGGGCGACGGTGTTGCCTCCGAGGTTCCCCGAGAAGGGCAGCGTCGCCGTCTCATCGAGGCCCGCGAGGGTGCGCGCGAAGGGCGGCACGTGGGGAAGCCCCGCGGCCACCGCGTAGGCGAGCTGCGCATCATCGACGGTGAAGGTGTCGCCGATGCCGAAGGTCATGAAGACGTTCGTCGGCGACCCCCCATCGGGCCGGTCCAGGGTGAGACGGCGCGCGTAGTTCACCGGGTCCGCCTCGTCGTAGAACATCTGCAAGAGCGCGAGCGCCGGGTGGTAGTCGCCGCTCGGGAGCCGGCCGACGGCGTCGAAATCCTGGAGCGCGAAGGGCACGAGCGCCGCGATGTCGAGGGGCGCCCGCTTCTGGAGCAGCTGCAGCGTGAGGTCCCCGGCGTTGCCGCTGAAGACCACGGCCGCGAGGTCGTCCTCGTAGGGCGCCATGAGGTCCGCGTGCGTCGCCCCCTGAGAGTGCGCGAAGAGCGCGACGGCGGTCGCGTCGAAGGTGATGGCCTCGCCGGTGGGCGAGCTGTCGGCATCGATGCCCGGCCCGTTCACGGCCCAGTGGAAGAGGGCGAAGAGGTCGGCGGCGCCCTGGACCACGTTGTCCCGTGCGGCCCGCGGGTTGGCGAAGTTGAAGAAGAGGACGTCCTCGTCCTGGTCGCTGCCTTCGCCGGTGCCGCGTCGCGCCCCGTGCTGGGGAAGATCGATGGCGAGCGTGGCCGTGGGCAGCGGTGAGCCCTCGACCATCGCCGTGGCGGCATCGGCGGCGAGGCCGTTGCGCGCGGCGGTCCGGAAGCTGCCGCTCGTCCCGTGCGCGGCCACGATGAGCGGCCAGCCCGACGTGGGCGCCGTGCCGTTCGGCACGGTGAGCGCGAAGCAGACCTCTTCCGTCCGCGCGATGGCTGGCGCGCCGTCCGGCCCGTAGCTGATGGCGCCACCGCTCTCGAGGTAGGGCGCCGTGCCCTGCTGGAAGATCGGGAGCGAGATCCGCCCGCGAAGCTCGGTGAAGTCACCGCTCGCCGCGACGCAATCGCGCAGCTCCGTCCCGTCGTCGCAGGGATGGCTCGTCCCCTCGTCGCAGGCGACCAGGTCGCCCACGGTGGGTGCGTCGCCCGCGCGGATCACCTCGCGGAGCCGTCCGTGGTCCCGCTCGCTCTGGGTCGTGAGCACCGTGCCCACGAGCAGGTCGGCGGCGCTCACCACGGCGCCGTCCGAGGCGAGGTAGGCCCGAAGTGGCGCGTGCGCGTCCCAGGCCGCAGCGAGCTCCTCGTCGGCAGGCCGCGCCTCGCCGAGGGTGGCGACGAAGTCCGCATCCGGCATGAAGGACTCGCCCTCGGTGCCGCGCACGTCGCGCGTGAGCAGGAAGGCGTAGGTGCGCCCCGGCGCCAGCGGACGCCCGTGCTGGGAGCGTACGCCGACCCAGTTCGGGCAGAGATAGCGCGTGAGCTGCGCCGGGCCCGTCGTCACGAGCCAGGCCCGTGCGAGCTCTTGGCCGAAGCTCGGTCCGCTGGCGTCGACGTCGATGAGCCGGACGGACTCCCCGTCGAAGGAGTCGGCCGCGGCCGGCCGCGAGAAGCGGAAGTAGGCCACGGGGTTTCTGCCGAAGCCGTCGAGGTCCTCGCTGGCGACCTGCAGGTAGTCGTCGATGAGGCGACGGCTCGGGAACGCGTCCGTCGGCGAGGGATGCCCGCTCAGGTCGAGCCCGTCGGCCGATCGGCGAAGGTCGTTGGGGAAGGGCATCCGGAGGAAGTCGCCGGAGGCGCCGCCGGTGCGCGGCACCTGGAAGTACGCCGTCGGGGTCTCCGTGGCTTCCCCCGGCGGGCAGTTTCCGGCGCCTTCCCAGACCGGCGCGCGCGGGGCGTCCGTGGCCACGCCGGAGCCGGCCGGCGCGTTGCTGCACTGGCCGGAGAGGCAGAAGAGGCCGCCGTAGCACTCGAGGTCCTCGAAGCAGGCATCGCCGATGTCCCCGGTGCCGTTGGTCTGGCATTGCGCGAAGAAGCCCGTGTCGCTGAAGACGCAGCGAAGCCCCGGCGCGCAGTCGGCGGTGGTCGCGCAGTTGCCTTCGACCCCGGTGGTCCCGGCCTGGGCGCAGACGCGCACGCAATCGTCCCCGTCGCAGACCTCGGAGGGGCAGTAGAGGCCTTCCGCGCATTCGCCCGAGAGCACGCAGCTCTCGCCCTCGGCCGTTTCGCCGGTGAGCTGGCAGGTGCTGCTGCCGGCGTCCTCGATGCAGCTGAGGCCGATGCGGCAGCGCGTCGTTTCGTCGCAATCGTCGCCGATGCCGCCCCCGCGGCCCCCGGAGCCGAAGCCCGGCTCGTCGTCGCCCGGAATGAACTCGCAGCCCGCGACGGCGACGCTACCGGCGAGGAGGAGGAGGGGGAGGCACGCGCGAACCCAAGCCATGGCGCCGAGCGTAGCAGGGCGCCGGGTCTCGCGAAGCCCCGTCGGCACTTCGACGGGGCGTCACGGGCGCGCGTCGGCGCGCGCGGATTCCGCCTCGCCGGGGTCCGGGACGTGCACCAGCTCCGGGAGCAGCGGCGGCGCACGCCCGTCCTGGCGCAGCTGGAAGTGCAGGTGAGGCGCGTCGCCCTCGCCCACGCGCGCGATCCACTCGCCACGGCGCACGGCCTGACCCACCTCGACGTGAAGGGTGCCGCAGGCGCCGTAGAGCGTGAGCCTTCCGTCCGGGTGAAGGAGCACGACGGCCTGGCCAACGCCCGGCAGGCCCGGCCCGGCGTGAACCACGAGCCCGTCCGCCGCAGCCCGTACGGGAGTCCCGGGGGCGGCGTGGAGGTTCAGGCCGCGGGCCCGTTCGTCGATGCGTGCCGGGCCACGGAGCGGCCAGAGCAGCGTCGAGAAGCGATCGCCCGGGGCGCTCCGGGCCTCGGCTTCCGTCACCCCGCGGCGAAGGAGCCGCAGCGTGAGCGCGGTGGTCCCGATGTCGTCGAG
>CALCTH010000107.1 GCA_937893795.1 uncultured Myxococcales bacterium
CCGCGGGCCATTCCTCCGGCTACCGCCCCCCCCTGCTCCGCGCCGCGCCCGCTGGCCTCGCCTTCCCCGGCCCCCCCGGGGGGCCCGCCCCGGCGGCTTCCGGGGCCCCCGCGCTGCCGGAATCGGGCCTCGCGCTGACCGGGCCGCAGGCCGACGTCGCCACCTCGCGCATCGCCATTCCGGCCTACGTCTGCGCCGCCTCGGCCACCCCGCTCGCCGCCGTGCTGGTGGCCAAGGGCCTCGCGCCCGGCGCTGCGCTGGTCGGGCTGCTGCTCGGCCCCGCGACGAACGTCGCCACGCTGGGCTGGTTGCGCGCCGCGTACGGCGGCCGGGCCGTCGCCGCCGCGCTGGTGGGGCTCGTCACCGTCACCTGGGCCGCCGGCATGCTGGTGGACCTCAGCGCCCTGGCGCCCCCGCCACCGCCCGTCGCGGACTCGCATACGCACGGTGCGCTCGGCTGGGCCTTGGCCTTCGCCCTCGGCGCGCTCGCGCTCAAGGGCATCGCCGAGACGGGCCTCCGCGGCTGGCTCGGGAGCCTCGGCGAAGGCCTCGGTGGCGTCCCCGTCTCGACGTGAGGACGCGACCCCGAAAGAACGACGAGCCCAGGTATGCTGCGGCCGTGGACGAGCACGACCGCACCCTGCAGAGCCTCCGGACCGTGCCGGTGGCGAGCCCCGGGCGTCAGCGCGCCCGCGTGGTCGTGCTCGCGGGAGATCGCCCGGGGAGGAAGCTCCCCGTGGAGAGCGTGCTCCACCTCGGCCGATCGAGCTCCTCGGACCTGCACATCGACGACGAGCAGGCTTCCCGACGTCACGCGCGCATCGCCCGCTCGAGCGGGGGCTACTTCCTCCTCGAGGATCTCGGCAGCCGCAACGGCACCCGCGTGAACGGCGAACGCGTGACGGGCAGCGTCGCGCTCACCTTCGGCGACCGCATCGAGGTCGGCGAGACGGTGGTGCTCTTCGCGCACCACGATCCCCTCGAGGAGCAGCTGCTGGAGCGGCACAAGCTCGAGGCCATCGGGCGCCTCGGCACGGGCATCGCCCACGACTTCAACAACCTCCTCGGCGCGATCACGGCGAGCCTGGATTTTCTCGCGGAGCTCGACGGCGCGACGCGGCTGGACGACGCCGAGGTGAGCGCCTGCCTCGAGGACGTACGCCATGCGGGAGACCGCGCCGCGGAGCTCACCCGCCGGCTCCTCGGCTTCGCGCGGCGCACGCACCGACGTCCGGCGGCGGTGAACCTGAGCCGCCTCGTGGGCGAGCTTCACGGTCTCCTCTCCCGCACCTTCGACCGGTCCGTCGCCATCGAGCTCGACGCCGCCCCCGCGGTCCACGTGGTCGGGGACCGGGGCCAGCTGCATCAGCTGCTCATGAACCTGGCCATCAACGCGCGGGATGCGATGCCCAAGGGCGGGAGCCTTCGCCTCGTGCTGCGCCACGCCGCGGAGACGGATCTCGGGGCCCTCCCCTACCGCGACCACGACGCCTATGTGCTCCTCGAGGTCACGGACAGCGGGGTCGGCATGGACGAGGAGACGCGAAAGCGCATCTTCGAGCCCTTCTTCACGACGAAGAGCCCGGAGGGCGGCGCGGGTCTCGGCCTGGCCACGGTGTATGAAGTGATCGACACGCACGGGGGTCACGTGCAGGTCGAGACCGCCAAAGGGGCCGGGACGACCTTCCGCATCTGGCTGCCGGCAGGGACCCGGGAAGGCGTCACCACCGACACGGCGGACCACCTCGAGAGCCTGCTTCGCTGGGACCGGAGCCATGCGCTCCGGGTCCTTCTCGTCGACGACGAGGTGCTCATGCGTCGAAGCGCGAAGCGCCTGCTCGTGCAGTTCGGGCACACCGTGGAGGAAGCCGCGGACGGCATCGAGGCCTTGGCCCGCTTCGACGACGGGCAGCCCTGGCCCGATGCCGTGGTGCTCGACATCAACATGCCGCGGCTCGGAGGGGTGGAGACCTTCGACCAGCTTCGGCAGCTGGACCCGACCCTCCCCGTGATCTTCGCGTCCGGCTACCTCGAACGCGACCTCGAGACGAGGTTGCTCGCCCGCGGCGCCGTGGCCGTGCTGGAGAAGCCCTTCAAGGTGGAGGTCATGCGCGGGCTCCTCGCGGCCGTCGTGCCGCGCGCGGAGCGGGAAGGGTGAGGCGTACTCCGCGATGACCGGACAGCCGTGATCGAGCCGCAGCCGTGATCAAGTACCTGGGAAGCAAGCGGCGGCTCCTGCCGGTCATCGTCGCGGGGGCCCGAGCGCTGATGCCCGAGGGCGGTCGGGCCCTCGACCTCTTCAGCGGGACCTCGCGGGTGGGCCACGCGCTGAAGGGCGCGGGCTTCCACGTGACCGCGAACGACCAGCTGGCGTATGCCGCCACGCTCGCCCGCTGCTACGTCGCGGCGGATGCCGGGCGCTGGGAGGCGCCGGCGAAGGCGCTCCTCCGCGAGCTGGCGACGGTGCCGGCCGCGCCCGGCTACTTCACGCGTACCTTCTGCGAGGAGGCTCGCTTCCTCCAGCCGAAGAACGGCGCCCGCGTGGACGCCATCCGCGAGCGCATCGCCGCGCTCGCGCTGGAGCCGGCGCTCGAGGCCATCGCGCTGACGGCGCTGATGGAGGCGGCGGACCGCGTGGACTCGACCACCGGCGTGCACATGGCCTACCTGAAGCGCTGGGCGGCGCGCTCCCACAAGGAGCTCTCGCTCCGGCTGCCGGCGCTCCTTCCGGGCGAGGGCGTCGCCCTCGAGGGTGACGCCCGGGACGCGGCGGCCGCCGTGGACGCGGACCTGGCGTACCTGGACCCGCCCTACAACCAGCACAGCTACCTGGGGAACTACCACCTCTGGGAGACGCTGGTGCGCTGGGACGCGCCGGAGGCCTACGGCGTCGCGCGGAAGCGCGTGGACGTTCGCGAGCGGAAGAGCGACTTCAACTCCAAGCGACGCATCGGCGAGGCCTTCTGCCGCGTGGTGGACGCGCTGCGCGCGACCCGGCTCCTCGTGAGCCAGAGCGACGAGGCCTACCTCTCGCCCGACGCCGTCACCGAGATGCTTGCGACCAAGGGACACGTCGGCGTGGTGGCCATCGACACGAAGCGCTACGTCGGCGCACAGATCGGGATCCACGACCCGCGGGGCCGGCGCGTCGGCACGGTGAAGAAGCTCCGAAACCAGGAGCTGCTCTTCGCCGTCGCGCCAACGCGGGAGGAGGTCGCGCGGGCGTGCGAGGCCATGAGCATGGCGGCGGGGCCGGCGCGGGTGGGCGCCGCGTCGTGACGGATCCGCAAGCGCCCCTCCCGGGTCTCGAGCGCCCGCCAGGCGAGACCCCAGCCGCACGGCGGATGGCCCTCGCGGCCCTCGACCCGGGAGAGCGCCTCGAAGGCCTCGTCGCCATGGCGGAAGCGCTCCGGGAAGGAGGCGCGGAACGCTGGGCGCCGCTCGCGGCGCAGGTGGGGCTGCCACTAGGGGAGGTCGTGGCGTCGCCCTTCGGGCTGCGCGCGGTGGCCATGGCGGCGGCGGAGGGCGCCTGCACCGTGCACCGCGAGCTCCGAAGCCTCGCTTCGATGAGCTCGTGGCCGGACGCGGTGCGCGACCCCGCGCATGGCCAGTGGGAGCGCGGCGTGCTCCGGGTGGGCAAGTACGAGGGCTTTCAGCAGGACGCCCCACTTGCGTGCTTCGACCCGGCACACGGCGCGAAGTGGGGCCCGCACGAGCTCATGCACCGCGCCGTCGGGTTCTTCTGGCGCCGGGACGCCTCGCGCTGGGAGCACTACCTCGCGGCCCGCCTCGGCGAGCTGGTGCCGGTGGTGCTCTGGTACGGCCCCGACCAGGTCGGGCGCCACGAGGACGCGGATGCGAGCCGTCACCGGGGAAGCCGCGAGGCCCACGTGGCGTCCGCGCATTGGCTCAGCGAGAGCCCCACGGCGCTGCGCGCGCGCATCGCGGATACGCTGGACGCCTTCGACGCGGGCCTCGCTCATCTCGAGACCGAGCTCGCGGCCATCGACGCCGAGCGGCGCAGCGGGCACCAGCGGCACACGGTGCACCGGCGTGGCGATGCCCGCCTCGACGCCTCGAGCGACGCCACCGCGTACGTCGTCGGTCAGGCCGAGCGCCTGGCGCGACCCGAGGTTGCTGCCGTGCTGACGCGGCTCCCCGTAGGCCGCTGGCGTCACGAGCGGGTCGGGGCGTTCCGGGACAGGGTCGAAGCAGCCTTCGACCGGCTGCTCTTCGGGGAGCTCTCCTGGGCCCCGCGCGAGGGCGACGCGTAGCTCCGACTCCTCTGGGACCTCGGGCTCCGAGCGGCGCACGCGGGCGCGGCCCCACCCGCCGCCCTGCTCGGCGCGCTGGAAGGC
>CALCTH010000108.1 GCA_937893795.1 uncultured Myxococcales bacterium
GGAGACGCCCGCCTGGGTGCGCATCTCATAGCCGAGGGTCCGGAGCCGGTCCGCGAGGAGCACCGTCGCCTTGTTCTTGGCGGCGCGGTAGCACTCGTCGATGAGGCCCGAGAGCTGCTTCTTGCCGAGGACCTTGTTGACCGAATCGAACTTCATCGGGTCGGGCAGGATCTCGGACACGAGCGTCCGGCCCACGGTGGTCTCGACGAAGCGCGAGCTCCCGTCGTCGTCCTTGAGGCGCAGCTTGATCTTCGCGTGGAGCGAGACCTCGCCGGCGTCGAAGGCCATGCGAACCTCCGCCGGCGAGGCGAAGATGCCCTGGAAATTGCCCTCTCTCTCGCCGCCGTCGCGGTAGCCGCCCTTCTCGAAGGGCTTCTCGCGCGTCGTGTAGTAGAGGCCGAGGACGATGTCCTGGGTCGGGTTGATGATCGGCTTGCCGCTCGCCGGGCTGAGGATGTTGTTGGTGCTCATCATGAGCACCCGCGCCTCCATCTGAGCCTCGACGCTCAGCGGGACGTGCACGGCCATCTGGTCGCCGTCGAAGTCGGCGTTGAAGGCGGTGCAGACGAGCGGGTGCAGGCGAATCGCCTTGCCCTCGATGAGCACGGGCTCGAAGGCCTGGATGCCCAGCCGGTGAAGCGTCGGCGCGCGGTTCAGCATCACCGGGTGCTCGGTGATGACCTCGTCGAGGATGTCCCAGACCTCGGGCTTCTCCTTCTCGACGAGCTTCTTCGCGCTCTTGATCGTGGTGACGTAGCCGCGCTCTTCGAGCTTGTTGTAGATGAAGGGCTTGAAGAGCTCGAGGGCCATCTTCTTCGGCAGACCGCACTGGTGCAGCCGAAGCGAGGGGCCGACGACGATGACGCTGCGCCCCGAGTAGTCGACGCGCTTGCCGAGCAGGTTCTGCCGGAAGCGGCCCTGCTTGCCCTTGAGCATGTCCGAGAGGGACTTGAGCGGGCGCTTGTTCGGGCCGGTGATGGTCTTGCCGCGGCGGCCGTTGTCGAAGAGCGCGTCGACGGCCTCCTGGAGCATGCGGCGCTCGTTCCGGATGATGATCTCCGGAGCGTTGAGCTCGATGAGCCGCTTCAGGCGGTTGTTCCGGTTGATGACGCGCCGGTACAGATCGTTGAGGTCCGACGTGGCGAAGCGGCCGCCGTCGAGCGGGACGAGGGGACGCAGGTCCGGCGGGAGCACGGGGATGACGCTGAGCATCATCCACTCGGGCCGGTTGCCGGAGTCCTTGAAGCTCTCGGTGACCTTGAGGCGCTTCGAGAGCTTGGCGCGCTTGGCCATCGAGGTGGCCTCGGCCAGGTCGACGCGGAGCGTCTCGCTGAGCGCGTGCACGTCGATCTCCTTCAGGAGCTCGAGGACGGCCTCGCCGCCCATGGCCGCCGTGAAGGACTCGTCGCCGTACTCGTCGAGGAGCTCGTAGTAGCGGTCCTCGCTGAGAACCTCACCCTTCTCGAGCTCGGTCTCGCCGGGCTCGAGGACCAGGTAGGCCTCGCTGTAGAGGACGCGCTCGAGGTCCTTGAGCTTGAGGTCGAGGAGCGCGCCGAGGCGGCTCGGGAGCGACTTCAAGAACCAGATGTGCGCGACGGGCGTGGCCAGCTCGATGTGGCCCATGCGCTCGCGACGCACCTTCGACTGGATGACCTCGACGCCGCACTTCTCGCAGACGACGCCGCGGTGCTTCATCCGCTTGTACTTGCCGCAAAGGCACTCGTAGTCCTTCACGGGTCCGAAGATCCGCGCACAGAAGAGACCCGTATGCTCCGGCTTGAAGGTCCGGTAGTTGATCGTCTCCGGCTTCTTCACTTCGCCGTGCGACCACTCCCGGATCTTCTCCGGGCTGGCGAGGCCGATGCGAATGGCCGAGAACGAAAGCGGGTCCTTGGGCTTCTCGAAGAAGCTGAAGATGTCCTTCATCGTGGTTCCTGCGCTCGGGACCGGCCCGAAGGCCGGCGAAAGGGGTTGAGGGGAGAAAGGGAAGAGGCCGAGGGGGCGCCCGCCTGCACGGGCGCCGCGCCCTCGGCGCCAGGGGTCAGTCCTCGGCGACCATGACGTCGTCCGGCTTGCGGACGCTGTCGGCCTCGATGAGCTCCACGTTCAGGCAGAGCGCCTGGAGCTCCTTCATGAGCACGTTGAAGGACTCCGGGAGCCCGGCGTCGAGCGAGTGCTCGCCCTTCACGATGGCCTCGTACATGCGCGTGCGGCCCTGCACGTCATCGGACTTGACCGTCAGGAACTCCTGCAGCGCATACGCGGCGCCGTAGGCCTCCATGGCCCAGACCTCCATCTCGCCGAGACGCTGGCCACCGAACTGGGCCTTGCCGCCGAGGGGCTGCTGCGTGACGAGCGAGTAGGGGCCGATGCTCCGCGCGTGGATCTTGTCGTCCACGAGGTGGTGGAGTTTCAGCATGTACATGATCCCGACGGTGACGTCCTCGTGGAAGGCATCGCCGGTGCGACCGTCGAAGAGCACGGTCTGACCGTTGGTCTGCACGTTGGCTTCCTCGAGGAGGGCGTGGATCTCCTCCTCGGTGCAGCCGTCGAAGACCGGCGTCGCGAGGCGTAGCCCCGTCTCGTAGCGCTTCACGAAGCGCTTCACGTCCTCGTCGCTCAGCGTGTCCACGATGTCGTGGGCCGCGCCGCGCTTGAAGACGCGCTTCAGCTTCGCCCGGACCTCCTCGATGTCCGGGTTCCGCGCGTCGACCATGGCGTTGAGCTGCCGCCCGAGGAGCCAGCCGGCCCAGCCGAGGTGCACCTCGAGGATCTGCCCGACGTTCATGCGGCTCGGCACGCCGAGCGGGTTGAGCACGATGTCGACCGGCGTCCCGTCCGGGAGGAAGGGAAGGTCCTCTTCCGGGAGGATGCGGCTGACCACGCCCTTGTTCCCGTGGCGGCCGGCCATCTTGTCGCCGACCTGGAGCTTGCGCTTGATGGCCAGGTAGACCTTCACCATCTTGATGACGCCCGGGGGAAGCTCGTCGCCCTTGCCGAGCTTGTCGATCTTCTCCTCGAAGAGCGCCTCGATGGCCTTCTCGTTCTCCTCGAGCTGCGCGAGGATCGCCTGGACCTGGTCGAGGTTCTGGTCGGTCTCGATGTGGACCCAGTACTTGCGGATGATCGGGTCGAGGAGCTCCGGCGTGATCTTCACGCCCTTGGCGAGGAGCACCTTGCCGCGGTCGTCGACGAGCTTGGCCGTCGTCGACGTGCCGAGGAGCAGCTGGCGGACGCGGTCGAAGGCGGACTCGCGGATGATCTTCTTCTCATCCGACATGTCCTTCTCGAACTTCGCCCGCTCGGCGTCCTCGATCTGACGGGCGCGCTCGTCCTTCTCGGTGCCCTTGCGGGCGAAGACGCGCGCGTCGATGACGATGCCGCTCACGCCGGGCGGAACCCGGAGCGAGGTGTCGCGGACGTCGCCGGCCTTCTCGCCGAAGATGGCGCGAAGGAGCTTCTCCTCCGGCGAGAGCTGGGTCTCGCCCTTCGGCGTGATCTTGCCGACCAGGATGTCGCCGCTCGAGACCTCGGCGCCGATGCGCACGATGCCCGACTCGTCGAGGTCCTTCAGGGCCTCCTCACCCACGTTCGGGATGTCGCGGGTGATCTCCTCCTTGCCGAGCTTCGTGTCCCGGGCGACGCACTCGAACTCCTCGATGTGCACCGAGGTGTAGACGTCGTCCTTCGCGATGCGCTCGCTGATGAGGATGGAGTCCTCGAAGTTGTAGCCGCCCCAGGGCATGAACGCGCAGACGACGTTCTGGCCGAGGGCGAGCTCGCCCACGTCGCAGCTCGGGCCGTCCGCGAGCACGTCGCCGGCCTTCACCCGGTCCCCCGGACGAACGATCGGCTTCTGGTTGTATGCCGTGCTCTGGTTCGAGCGCTGGAACTTGTTCAGCCGGTGGATGTCCGGGAAGGCGCCCTCGGCGCCCTCCGCCTTCACGACGATGCGCGTCGCGTCGACGCTGTCGACGATGCCGTCGCGCTTGGCGACGATGCAGACGCCGCTGTCGATGGCCACGCGCTCCTCGATGCCCGTGCCCACGATGGGCGCGTAGCTCCGGAGGCAGGGCACCGCCTGACGCTGCATGTTCGAGCCCATCAGCGCGCGGTTCGCGTCGTCGTGCTCGAGGAA
>CALCTH010000109.1 GCA_937893795.1 uncultured Myxococcales bacterium
GCCCGAGGGCACGCAGGTGGAGGTGCAGGCCGGCGAGACGCTCCGCATGGACGCCGCGGGGCACACGCTCCGTACGGCGGACGAGGCGTCGACCGAGGCCGCCGCCGAGCCGGCGGAGGAGACGAGCGAGGCCGAGGTGCCGGCACGCCTCGCCCCCGCACGCCGCGCGACGCGGCGGCCCCCGCCACGACCGGACCGTGAGGCTCCGTCCGACTGGCGACGGCTCGCCTCGGAGGGCCACTACGCCGAGGCCGCGCGCGTCGCACGGGCGCGAGGACTCCCGGCGCTTCGGGAGCGGCTGGACGCCGCGGGACTGCTCCAGCTCGCGGACGTGAGCCGCCTCGGGGGTGCGCCAGCCGAGGCACGGCAGACCCTCGCCGCGCTCGAATCACGCTTCCCGCGTTCCCGCGAGGCCCGGGCTGCGCTCTTCCGGCGCGGACGCATGGCCGCCGACGCAGGAAACCACGCGGCGGCGATCGCGCACTTCGACCGCTACGTGGCAGCGGGGCCGGGCGGCCCCAGGGCCGCGCAGGCCGAAGGCCGGGCGCTGGAGTCTGCGGCGCGGCTCGGCCGGCCGACGGAGACGCGGGCACGGCGCTACCTCGCCCGGCACCCCGAGGGTCCGTACAGGGCGCTGGCCGAACGGCTCCTCGCCGAGTAGCTCGGGACCGTGCGCGCCGCCGCCTCCGTGATCGTGCTGGCCTTCTGCGCCGGAGTGGCCGCAAGCGTGGCAGCCGCGCAGCCTGCGGACGCCCCGGAGGATCCGCGCCTCGACGCGCTTCAGGTCGCCGTGGAAGTGGGCCCGCCGCTCGCCGCGGAGGGCCGCCAGGTCGCCGCGGAGCTCCGATCGGCGGGCTTCGAGGTCATCGTGCGTCCCCTCGGGGGCGTGCCGCTCGAGGCCTTCACCGAGGAAGGAGGCGAGGGTCCGCTGGCGGTGGTCCGACTCCTCCTGGAGGGCGGCGACGTGCGCGTGGGCCTCGCCGACGCGCTCACGGCCAAGACGCTCACGCGCCGCATGGAGCGGGGCCCGGACCTCGGCCTGCGGGGCGTCGAGCTGCTCCACGCAGCGCTCCTCGAGATCCGCGCCGCGCACTTCGCCGCCCGGGCCGCGCCGGCGCCACCGGCGGCGGTGGCGTTCGTCGACGCCGGGGTCACGGAGGAGCGCCGCCCGCTCTCCATCGGCCTCGGGCTGGGGCTCTGGCTCGACGACGCGGCGCGGCTGAGCGGCGCCACCCAGCTCGCCGTGGGCGGCGCGCGCGGCCACTTCTATGGCGAGGCCCTCGCCGAGGTCGCGCTCACCCCTTGGCAGCTCGAGGATCCGCGCGGCCGCACGCGGGTGCACGCCGCCCTTTTTGGTGGGGCAGCCGGGTACCAGTGGACGCCCGGGCCGCTGCGCGTGGCGCTCCTCGGGGGCGGCGGGCTCGCGCTCCTCTGGGCCAACGCCGAGCCGTCGGAGGGCTTCGTGGCGCGCGCGGTCCGCGACCTGGACGGCTACCTCGAGGCGGCCTTGCTGCTCCGCGTGGTCCGGCGGCGGCTGGCCTACGACTTCCGCGCCACCACGGGCGTGCTCCTCGCAGGCGTCCCCGTGACCGTCGAGCAGGAGAGCGTGGAGAGCATCGTGCGGCTTCGGGGCCCGGTGCTCCGGCTCACCTTTCGCGTCGCCTTCCGCCCCTGAAGGAAGGCCGCCTCACGGCTTCGAGATTCTTGGACCCCTCACGCGGGCTCGCGCGACCTGGGCTGGGACGACCCGGTGGCCGCGCGCCTTCGGTCGTCGTTCCGCTGAGGACGCGACGACGCTCCATGACCAAGAACCGCACGATTCGGCTCAGCCGACGCACGTTGCTCCGAGGTCTCGGGGCCACGGTCGCCCTGCCCTTCCTGGAGGAGATGCGCCCGCGCGCCGCCAAGGCGCAGGAGGCCGTCCCGCCGCGGGTCCTCACGGCCACGCTCGGGGGAGGCCTCGCCAAGGAGTGGCAGGCGGGCGACTACTTCGGCAGCGTCCTGGCGCCACTCCGGCCCTTCGAGGAGAAGCTCGCCTTCGTCCGGGGCCTTCAGGGGCGGGACAATCACGGACCGGCCAACGCGGCGCTGATGACCGGCGCCGACTGGATCAAAGACGTCCCGGTGACGACGGCGCCGACCATCGACTGGACGCTGGCGACGCGCTTCTACCCGGAGGGCCTGCCCGGGCCGCTGCCCTTCCTGGGCTACGGCACGCGCATCCGCCGCGAGGAGAACCTGCTCCAGGTGGCGCGCGCCTGGGACGACACGCCGAGCCCCGTGGGCTTCCCCCACTTCACGCCGAGCGCGCTCTTCCGCGCCATCTTCGGGCGGCCACCGACGCAGAGCGCGGAGGAAGCCGCGGGCGAGGCCGCGGCGGACGCGACCGTGGTCGACGCTGTGCTGGACCAGTACCGGCACTTCGCCGGCGACGCGGGCGGGCTCTCGATGGCCTCGCGGCGCCGGCTCTCCGATCACATGGACCAGATCCAGAGCCTCGAGCGCGCGGTGGGCGGCCTCGCGCTCGAAGGCTGCGACGCGCCGGAACTGCCCCCGGACGTGGTGCTCGGCTTCATCGATGACATCGAGCCGCGCAACGACCCGCGCCGCTCGGACGTGGGCACGTTCCTCCGCCAGGGCCGGGTGATGACGGACCTCTTCGTGCTCGCCCTGCGCTGCGATCTGACGCGCTTCGGCCACGCCGTGCTCTTTCCGCTGGCGGCGCACGGCATCTGGCGCGGGAGCGTGCGGGACGCGGCCGGGCGCCTCGTCGACTTCGATGCGCTCCGCGCGAGCGTCTCCGACCTCAACCGGCACGGGGACTGGCACAACACGAACCACCTCTTGCCCCGGCACGCGGGGGAAGCCCGGGAGCGCGCGCTCACCGTGGCGGCGGCCTATCGCCAGCCCGGCGTCGACCTGCTGGCGCATCTCCTCGAGGGACTCGACGCGCCGGAGAGCGTCGAGAGCAACGGCCGGACGATTCTCGACAACGCGGTCTTCTTCGCGGTCAGCGAGCTCGCGACGAACCACGACGGGGACGGGGTCTTCCATGCTCTCGGCACCGCCGGCGAGCGCTTCCGGACCGGTGTGCTGGACGTCCCGGCCGGCGCGACGACGCGTCAGCTCTACGACACGGTGCTCGACGCCTTCGATGCGCCACGGGTGAACCCGGACGTCGCCTTCGGGGCGCCCGGGACTCTCGCGGGGGTGCGGCGATGAGGGTCTTGGTCCGCTGCCTGGTTGCCGGGCTCGTCGCCGTGGGGTGCGACGGGGTCATCCAGGAGCCACCGCGCGGCGCGCCGGACGCCCCGTCACCCCCCTCGGTGGGCGCGCCGCGCGATCTGCCGGACCCGAGCTGCACCGACCCGGGCCGCGGGAACGCCCCCGAGCTCGTGCGGCGACTGACGCAGGCCGAATACGCGGCGACGGTGGAAGCCGCCCTGGGAATGCCGGGCGACCCCTCGCTGCTCGCGCCCGAGGCGCGGATGCAGGGCTTCGCGAACGACCAGAGCACGCTGCTGCCCACGCAGCAGGTGGTGCTGGGGCTGGCGGACTACGCGCGGGCGCTGACCGACGCGCTGCTGGCCGCGGGCGATCCGTGGCTCGGCCGCGCGCCCTGCGCGGACGGGACGTGCATGGCGCGCTGGATGCAGGACGTGGCGACGCCGCTCTTTCGCCGGCCTCCGAGCGCCGCCGAAGCGGAGACCTTCGGGGAGCTCTTCGAGGCGCTGGTGGCCGAGGGGCTCGAGGCCGACGCGGCGGGCGCGACCACGCTGCGCGCGCGGCTCCTCGCCCCGCAGACCGGGTACCGCCTCGAGGGCGACGATGGCGTCGCGCTCCGGCTAGCGCTGGACGGGGCGAGCCGTGCCGCCTTCTTCGTGACGGGGCGCGGGCCCGACGCTTCGCTGCTGGCGGCCGCGGCGGAGCTGATGGCTCCCGAGGCGCGCGAGGCGCAGGCGCGGCGGCTCCTCCGGACGCCGGAGGCGGGCCGCGTGGTCGACGAGCTCGCCTACGGCTGGCTTCACCTCGACACGCTGGAAGGCCTGACGCCGACCGGCGACGCCGGCTTCGACCAGGAGCTCGTCGCGAGCGCGCAGGCGCTGGTGCGGGCCGTGTGGCTCGAGGATGGCGGCGCGCTTCGTGACGTCTTTCGGGCGGACTACGTGGTGCCGGTCTCGGCGCGGGCTGCGCGACGGCTGCGCGTCGAGGGCGCGCCGCCGGGGGAGCGTAGGTCCGTCGCCGGCGACCGGAGCCGCGCGGGGATCCTCACCGAGCCGGCGCTGCTCGCGGGGACCGGCGCGGACAGCTTCCCGCTCATCCACCGCGCGCTTTTCCTCTACCGTGACGTGCTCTGCGAGTCCGTGCCCGAGCCGCCGCCGGGCGTGACGGAGGCGCAGCCCGGGAGCCCGACCGACAGCGAGCGGGTTCAGTCGGAGAGCCGCGCCGCCGATGGCGCGTGCGGCGCCTGCCACGCCGTCTTCGATCCGCTGGCCTATGGCCTGGAGCCCTTCGGGTTCTCCGGCGAGTGGCGCGACATAGACGTGCACGGCAACGCGACCCGGACCGACGGCGTCTTCCTCGACGCCGCGGGCGTGACACATGCCTACGCGGATCCGCGCGGGCTGGGCGACGCCATCGCCGGCGATGCGCGCGTGGACTCCTGCGTGCTCCGGCGCATCGTGCGCCTGGCCTGGGGGCGCGCCCTCGAGGTGAGCGACGCCTGCGACCTGGCCCAGATTCGCGCGCGCTTCCTGGAGCTCGGCAGCACCTACGAGGCGGCCGTGGTCGCCATCGTCACGCACCCCAGCTTCATCGCCACCGACTGAGCCCACGAACCCAGGGGACGGACGGAACCAAAGAAACTAAATCGCGCGGGATTTCCGGAATCGCTGCGGTAAAGGGCCGCGTTGGTTTCTTTGGTTCCGTCCGTCCCCTCAGGTGTGGCCCCTCAGGCGTGGCCGCTTAGGCGCGGCCGTGGGAGTGGCCGCGGACGTGGGCGGCGGCGAGGAGGTGGGCGACCCGGAGCGGCTCCGGGAGGTGCCCATCGCGCGTGTGGAGCGCGAGGGTGGCTTCGGCGCGGGCGAAGCTCAGCCCGTGGCGCTGCACGTAGACCGCCCCGCAGCGCTCGATGGGGCCGGCGCGCTCGAGACGCCGGCGCTTGGCGGTCCCGCCGGGTACGTCGTCGGCGAGCGCCCGGTGCATCTCGCGGAGGTTCGGGCGGCGGCGCATCACGACGAGCACGGGCCGGCTGAGCGCGTCCGCGAGCGCCGGCGCGTCGACCACGTTGAAGCCGCCGAAGGTCACGCCTCCGAGGAGCACGCAGCGAGCGTGCTCGGCGAAGCGCGAGGCACCGACCAGCCTCGCGATGGCCTCCGTCGCGTTGGCGCCATCCTTCCGGAGCTTCCCGTACACGACCCCCGTCAGCCGCTCGCGGGCGTAGGCGACGCCGCAGAGCGCCACGTCCCCCCGATGGCGCCGCGCGAAGGGCCCATCGTCCACCCCGAAGACGTTGGCGAAGCCCTTCACCAGCTCGCGACCCAGCCCCGCACGAGCCAGACGCCCGCCGGAACGAGCAAGAGCGAAGCCAGCGAGGTCGTGACGATGGCCCGGCCGACGCGCGTGGCTCCGACCTCGAGGTCGTGAGCGAGCGAGAAGGTCGTGATCGCCGCGGGCATCAGCGCGAGCAGCACCAACACCTGCGCCGACGCGGCCGAGAGCCACCCCACCTGCGCGAAGCCCCACGCGACCCCGACGGTGAGCGCGGGCATGAGCGCCTGCTTGAAGCCGACGTGAACCACGTCCCAGCCGTCCACCTGCCGCGCCCGGTGACGGTTCCGCCAGAGATAGAGGCCGAGCAAGAAGAGCGCGACGGCGCCCGCGCTCTTCGCCACCGGCGCCACGAGCGCCACGACCAGCGCGCGCCCGGCCGGGGGCAGCGCCCGCAGCGCCAGCCCCACGAAGGGCGCCCAGAGCAGAGGCTGCGTGAGAATGGGCCGCCAGCGCATCGCGCCTTCCCCACCGGCCCAGCGCACGAGGAGCGCAGGACCGACGGAGAGCCCGAGGACCAGATGGAGCGGCACGGCGACGGAGGCGAGCGCGAGCGCGTCGTCCCCCAGCGTCGCCTCCACGAGGGGCAACCCGAGATAGGCGACGTTCCCGAAAGCCAGGATGAGCGCGAGCGTGCCCGCCACGGGCTGCGCGAGCAGGCGCACCACCGCGACGCACCCGATGAAGACCAGCGGCACGAGGAGCCAGAACCCAGGCTCGCGCGGGAGCCCGGCGTCGGTGACGACCAGCCCGCGCACGATGAGGGCCGGGAAGCCGAAGCGGAGCGCGTAGACGTTGAGCGCGTCGATGGCGCCCTCCGGATCGCGGAAGAGCGAGCGGCCCCCCGCGAGGGCTCCGAGCGCGAGGGGCACCACGAGCCCGAGGACGGCGAGCAGAAGCGGGCTCATGATCGGCGCAAGCCTACGCGACCCATGACGCGACGCCCCTTCGCGGCCCGGGCGAGTGGTGCTACGTCCTCCGCCGTGAGCCGACCCTACGACCTCGTTCTCTTCGGCGCGACGGGCTTCACCGGCCGCCTCGTCGCCGAGTACCTCGCCGAACACGGCCCCGAGAACCTCCGCTGGGCCCTCGCCGGGCGCAACGAGACCAAGCTCGCCGGCATCGCCGAGGAGCTCGGCCTCGACGTCCCGCTCGAGGTCGCCGACGCCAACGACGGTGCGGCGCTCGCAGCGCTCGCCAAGAAGACCCGCGTCGTCTGCACGACCGTCGGCCCCTACGCGAAGTATGGCGAGCCCCTCGTCGCGGCCTGCGCGGCCGCGGGCACCCACTACTGCGACCTGACGGGCGAGGTGCAGTTCGTGCGGCGCATGATCGACGCCCACCACGAGACCGCCGTCGAGAGCGGCGCGCGTATCGTGAACTGCTGCGGCTTCGACTCCATCCCCTCGGACCTCGGCTGCCTCATGGTGGCCGAAGCACTCGTCGGCCACGGCGCCACGCCGACCCGCGTCGACTTCTACGCGGGCGAGTCGAGCGGCGGGGCGAGCGGCGGCACCATCGCCAGCGCGCTGAACATGGCCGAGGAGATGAAGGCGGACCGGAGCATCCGGCGCCTCGCGGCCAACCCCTACGCCCTCGACCCCGACCGGGGCTTCCGTGGCCCCGACGGCCCGGACCAGAGCTCGGTGAAGTTCGCCAAGGACCTCGGCATGTGGACGTGCCCCTTCGTGATGGCGTCCATCAACACGCGCATCGTGCGCCGAAGCCATGGCCTCCGCGGCCGTCCCTACGGACCGGGCTTCCAGTACACGGAGCAGATGAGCACCGGGAAGGGCCCCAAGGGGTTCTTCCGCGCGGCCACCATCACGGCGGGCCTCGGCGTCTTCCTGGCGGCCATCCAGCCGGACCCGCTGCGTAAGCTGCTCGCCGCGAAGGTACTGCCGAAGCCCGGGGAAGGCCCCTCGGAGGAGGCCCGGGAGAAGGGCTTCTTCGTCTCCCGGCTCATCGGGCGCGGCCTGAAGGACGGCCAGGAGATCCAGGTACGCGGCAAGGTTCGCGGCGAAAAGGACCCGGGCTACGGGGAGACGGCCAAGATGCTCGGCGAGTCCGCGCTCTGCCTCGCCTTCGACGAGGCGGGGCTTCCCGAAGCCGCCGGCTGCCTCACGCCCGCGAGCGGCATGGGCATGGTGCTCATCGAGCGCCTCCGCCGCGCCGGCATGACCTTCGAGGTCACGCGGGGCTAGCGGGGGCGAGCACGCTCCCGCGATCCCGCGGATTTGGGCGACGATTGGAGCTGGCACCGGCCACCCAATGCATGTGAAGTCCCGTCTCCTCGCCTCGGCGCTCGGCGCTCTCCTGGCCCTTCCCGGCTGCTTCGGCTCCGTCGTGACCGGCACGACGGGCTCCGGCGGAGGCATGGACGGGGGCTCACCGGACGCCCCGATGGCCGATGGCGGGACCGCCGAGCTCGGCGAGAGCTGCATCCCGGAGCGCGTGGACGTGGCGTGCACGGGCACGCTTCGGGAGGACCCGCCCTTCGCGAACGAGCCCTTCGCGCTCCGCCTGGCCGTGGGGGGTGAAGGGGAGTGCTACTGCGGGGAGACCGTGGAGTGCGCCGTGAGCGGCGATGGCGAAGGCGTCGCCCTGGAGACCGCGGTCTGCAGCGAAGGCCCGCTCTGCGACGCCTGCTTCCCCTACGCCGAAGGCGAGTGCCAGATCCCGGCGCTGCCCCCCGGGCGCTATCCCGTGAGCGTGAACGGCGAGCCCGCCCTCGTCCTCGACCTCATCGCGCGGCCGCCAGGGAGCTTGGCCGTGCTCGAGGCGTGCTTCGCGCCGGCGCCGATCCCCGCGGACCCGGCCTGCGACGTGAACGCGCTCGCCCCGGAGAACTTCATCGCCCCCGAGGAGATCTGCGTCCCCGACGGCGCGAGCCCGGGCCGGGTGACCTTCTCGCTCGCCACGAACTGCGAGGCGTGCACCACCGAGGCCGGCAGCTGCCGGGTGATCCGCTCGGGCAACGCGCTCGTGGTCAGCGCCACCCCCCTCGTCGGCGTGTGCCGCATCGGCTGCCCGGACATCTGCTTCCGCCGCGAGTGGTCGTGCACGACGCCGCCGCTCGAAGCGGGCGAGTACGAGGTCACCATCCTGGAAACGGGCCTCACGACGGACCTCATCATCGACCCGCGCGGCGGTCCCGGCGGCGAGACCTGCCTCAGCGCCACCCGCTGAGCCCGCGGCGACGCCGACCGGCGAGCGCGCGGCGCGCCGCTCACTCTTCGCAGAAGGTGCTCGTCCAGCCGGGGTTCGCCTCGCGGAACGCGCTCCAGGCGTCTCGAACGGCTTGCCGAAGGGGCTCGTCGCCGGGGTAGCCCAGGAAGACGCGCCGGACCTCGAGCATCGGGTCGAGCAACCACACGGTGGGAAGGGACCCCACCTCCGCGTCGACGGAGAGCTGATAGGCGGAGGGTCCCGCGAGCACGGGGAAGCTCGCCGAGGCGTCCGCGGCCCAGAGGAAGGCATCGGAGCGCATGGCGAAGCCGCCTTCCGCCGTGGCGCCGGGGGTGTCGTCGTCGACGAGCACGGAGATCTGGACGGTCACCACGTCGCTCAGCTCCTCGTTCAGCGCGTCGAGGCGCACCTGGGCCGTCTCGTCCATCAGCACGGAGGGCACCGACCAGATGGCGTGCGCGGCCAGCACGACCATCGCGCCATGGAACTGTCCGAGGAACACGTCGCTGGCACCGGACTGGTCGATCATGTCCTCGAAGGGAGGGAAGTCGTCCCCGAGCGCGTAGCCCGAGCCCTCGTAGCCCGCGGGCAGTGTGCTCACGGGCCATCCGTTCGAGGCGAGGCAGCTCCCGGCGTCGGGCGCCCCCGCGTCCTCGACGTCGCCGCCATCTCCGGCGCCCGCGTCTCCGCCATCCCCGGCGTCCAGGGCTCCTCCGTCCATGGACGCCACGCAGGCGTTCGCCACGCAGCTCTCGCCCGCGGCGCACATGCCGCACACGACGGTCCGCGAGGCCTCGCAGTCGTCGAAGCCCGTCGCCTCACCACACGCGAAGCCCAGCCGCGCACAGAAGGCGAGATCCGTCTCGGGCACGCAAGCGGCCGGATCCTCGCTCTCACATGCGCCGGCGAATACGAGCGTCGACGCGACCAGCAGCCCAACCCATCCCCGCATGACTCGGAGCATACCAGCCGCGTTTTCGGACCCGAACGGCCGTTCGTGTCGCGGGAGGAGACGAATCGATGCAGCGGTGAGGGCGGAGGCGCCGCTCGACGCCGGTTCAGATGGGCAGGTTCGAGGTCGCCGGGACGATGATGAAGACCTGGCGCGTGTCGAGCACGGTGCTTCCGCCGCCGCGCACGTCGATGAAGGCGATGAAGAGCTGCGCCGTGTCGCCACCCTCGACGAAGTCGTTCCGGAAGGTCACGCGGAAGCGCACGGAGGTGCCGGGGATGACGCCGAAGAAGGTCGACTCGTCGATGGCCGCGATGGCCCGGTCCGCCGGGATGTCCGTGGGCGGGGTCCAGCAGGGGTTCGTGGGCGGATCCGCGCGGCAGGCCGGCTGACGGCGCTTCACGAAGAGGCGCGTGTCGACCTCCGAGCCGCCCTCGCCGCGCACCTGCGTATCCACGTCGAGCGGCACGCGCGTGGCCACGGTCTCGATGCCGCCGACGACGCCGTCGATGAAGTCGGCGCTCGTCGACTCGTTCGGCAGGTTGAAGACCAGGAAGTTGCCGTCGAGGTCGATGGAGCCCGTCGCCTCCGCCGTCTGCGCGAGGTAGAAGCAGGGCGAGAAGCCGGCGGGGTCGTAGGGCGGCTCGCAGGCGCGCCCGCGGGAGGCGTTGATGCCGACGTACTTCGCGCCGCGGGCGTTCATCTCGTCGATGGCCTCGCCCCAGGTCGCCGGCGCCGGCGTGATGCCCGTGTAGGGGTCGCACGCGCCGGTGTCTTCGCCCGGCGCGCCCTCGTGGGCGCAGATGTCCGTGAAGTGCACGACGATGGGCAGCGCGCCCGGCCGGAAGCAGGGCGCGCCGAAGCCGCGGTCGAGGCAGTCACCCACGTAGCGGCGCACGGTGTAGCTGCCGCCGCCGGCGCCCGAGGTCCACGTGTTCCCCGCGCCGGTCATGATCTGGAAGAGCGCCTCCGTGTGCGACTCCGGCAGGTCCGCGCCGCCTCCCTGGGCGATGGCGTCGAAGGCGGTCTGCACCTCGCTCCGGCGATCGGGTGGGGGCATGGCGATCGCGAGGAGGAAGGCCTCGTCAGTGCCGCCGCCGTAGCCGCCGAAGGGGAAGTCGTCGTGCTTGCCGCCGCCGAACCAGGCGTCGGGGATGACGTCGACGACGCGGTCGATGATGCCCGTGCCCGG
>CALCTH010000110.1 GCA_937893795.1 uncultured Myxococcales bacterium
CCCGAGCCCGTCGCCGCCGGTGCCGCAGGTATCGAGAAGCGGGCCCTCGCGCGTCACGGTCGAGGCGCGCTCGCGGAGCACCGCGGCGGCGGCGGCGAGCTCCCCGGGCGTCTCTCCACGCATGCGGAGCGCGACCGCGAGACCGCCGAGCTGGGCGTCGTCGGCCTCTCCCGCCAGCACCGCCTCCATCGCCCGACGCATCACCGTACCCGGCACCTCGCGGCCGGCGAGGACCTCGCCGAGGGCGTCACGCAGCGCGTCGCTTCCCGGCCGCGCCTCTCCGCTCACGAGAGCCCCTCGAGCCACGCCCGGAGCAGCGCGTGCCCGTGCTCCGTGAGAAAGGACTCCGGGTGGAACTGGACGCCCTCGAGGGGCAGCTCCCGATGGCGCAGGCCCATGATCTCCCCGTCGTCGCTCCGCGCGCTCACCTCGAGGCTCGCCGGCAGGGTGGCGTCCTCGACCACGAGCGAGTGGTAGCGCGTGGCCGTGAAGGGGCTCGGCAGCCCCCGGAACACGCCCCGGCCGTCGTGCTCCACGGGCGACGTGCGGCCGTGCATGAGGCGCTGGGCGTGCACGATGCGGCCGCCAAAGGCCTCACCGATGGCTTGATGCCCGAGGCAGACGCCGAGCACGGGAAGGCCGAGCTCTCCCCGCGCGAGCGTCGGGGTGATCCCGGCGTCGGCGGGCCGGCCGGGCCCGGGCCCGAGGAGGACGCCGCGTGGCGCACGGGATCGCACCGCGTCCACGCTGGCGACGGCGTCGTCGTCGTGACGATGCACCTCGACCTCGGCCCCGAGCTCGAGGAGGTACTGCACCAGGTTGAAGGTGAAGCTGTCGTAGTTGTCGACGACGAGAATCATCGAGGGGCCGCCGATCGCGCCGCGGGCGCCATGCTCGTATCACGCCTGCGCGGCCGGGAGGCGCCGGGCGCGGGTGAATCGCTCTCGCCGCGAAGCGTGGCGGCCTCGCTCAGTGCCCTGCTCACGGACTCTTCCGCGCGCCGCATGGCCCGGAGCGCATCGACGAGCACCAGGTCCTCCAGCAGGCCCCGCTCGAGGGCCGCGCCGTAGGTCTCGAGGGCCGCGACGCGTGCCGCGAGGGCTTCGTTGGCGCGCTCCGCGGCCCGGCGTCCCTTCGAACTGCGCGCCGAGAACGCGCGAAGTCGCTCCAGCTGTCTTCGCGCCGCCGGCAGGGTGAGCTCGCGGATGCGATCGGCCGCCCGCACCGGCAAATCCGCGGCGACGGCATCCTCCGCCGGCGCGAGGGCCTCCGCGTACGCGGGGTCTGCGAGCAGGGCCTCCAGCGCCGCGCCGTCGGCGATCTCGGAGGGCTCCGCGGCCGGAGGGGCGTCGCGCCCGCAGCCGGCCAGGGCCAGGAGCAGCCAGGCGAGGCGCGCGCTCACGCCAGGTCCTCCGCGCCGGCGTCCCGGAGCGAGGCGCCGCGCTCGCGGAAGAACTTCTCGAGGCGGAGATTGCCCACCTCCGGGGCTTCGAGTGCCACGAAGTGCGTGGCGTCCGGAACGATCATCCGTTCGGCTCCGGGGATGGCCTCCGCGCGGCGCTCGGCTTCGCCGACGGGGACGAAGACGTCGCGCGCACCAGCGATCACCAGCGTGGGGACGTCCACCTCCGGGAGCACGTCGCGGGCGTCGTGGCGCCGGAGAGCCTCGAAGGTCCGGACCCAGGTCCGGAGGTCGACGGCCTTCAGGTCCTGAGCGAGGGCGTCGAAGCTGGCCTCGTCGCGGCTGCGGGCAACCAGGCCGAGGCGCTCCGCCCAGCGCATCGCTTCCGGCGCGTCGGCGACGCGGCGCGCCGCCGACTCGAGGAGCCACGCAGCGTCACCGAGCCGACGGAGCCAGGGCGAGGTCAACCGGCTCATGAGGCCCTCGCCGCGGCCCGTGCCCAAGCCGAAGCGCGAGCCGTCCGCGGTCCCGGCGAGGAGCACGAGGGCGGCGACGCGGTCCGGCGCGCGGCGGAAGAGCTCGAGGGCCACCTGCACCCCCATGGACCAGCCGAAGAGCACCGCGCGCTCGGCCTCGGCGGCATCGAGCACCTCGAGCGCATCGAGCGCATGCTGGCCGACGCCGACGGCGTCGGCGTCGGCCGGCGGGCTCGAGTCGTAGAATCCGCGCGGGTCCCAGCTCACGAAGCGGAGCCGGTCCCCGAGGTAGGCGACCTGGGGGGACCAGGCCCGCCAGCTCCCGCCGAGCCCCGCACAGAGAAGCGCCGTCGGACCTGAACCCGCGTCGCGGAGCGTGAGCTCCGTTCCATCGGCGGCACGGACGCGGCGCACGTCGACCTCGGGCAGCTTTGGCGGAGCCATGAGTGGGGAACCGACAGTAGTACACGCGCCGAAGCCATGAGTGCGGAAAGTCCCGGGAAAATCGGGACTTGCGTGCTTCTCCGGGACCCTGCGGCGGGTTGACACCCCCAGATCCCGACGTCTAAGGTCCG
>CALCTH010000111.1 GCA_937893795.1 uncultured Myxococcales bacterium
GGAGGTCGCGCGACTGCGACCGGACGCCAGCGCCTCGGGCGTGACCTTCGGGAGCCCCATCATCGGCGGCCCGCTCTTCACCTCCGCGGCGCGTCGCACCTCCCCGGAGGACCAGGCGCGCATCCTCGGCGAGATCGCCGCCGCGGAGGCCTCAGCCCCGATTCGCTGCCCCGTGACCGTGATCTACAGCCGCCGCGACGGAGTGGTCGACTGGCGCGCGCAGCTCGACCACCAGACCCCGGGCGCCGTGCATCGCGAGGTGCGCTCGACGCACCTCGGCCTGGGTCTCGACCCGGATGTTTGGGAGGCCGTCGCGGACGGCCTCGAGCGCGGGCAGCCGCGCACAGGAGACGCGCATGCCTGACGGAACCATGAACGCCATCCCGAGCCTGGCGGAGGCCCTCACGCTTCGCCCTCGCCCCGAAGAGCCGGGCACCTTCCTCGGCGCCGTCGCGCCCGGCTACGACGTCTTCGGCGTTCCGCACGGCGGCTACGTCGCGGCGCTCGCGGCCGAGGCGCTACTCCAGGCGAGCGGCGCGCCGGACCTCTTCACGATCACGACGCACTACCTCCGGAAGTCGAAGGTCGGTCCCATGCACTTCGCCGTTCGGAAGATCGGCGGCAGCCGTCGCTTCACCACGCTGCTGGTCGAGGCGCGGCAGGAGGACACGGTGGTCTTCACGGCGCTCGGCTCCGTGGGGGACCGGAGCGGCATCGAAGGGCCGTCGTGGTCCCAGGAGCCGCTCCCGGTAATCGAAGCGTCGGCGCTCTCGCCCATGGCGGGGCCGAACGCGCCGCTGCCCGCGCCGCGCATCGCCGAGCGCGCCGGACTGCAGCTCGACACCGGCACGCTCCGCTTCGGAACCGGCTCGGCTGCCGAGCTTCGCGCGCGCGCGACCATGGACGTCGTCGATCAGCGCACCGCGATCCTCGCCGCCGACGTGACTCCGCCCGCCGTCTGGAACGCCCTCGGCGCCAAGGGCTGGGTCCCCACGGTGGAGCTCACCTGCCACGTCCGCGCCCGACCGGCGCCGGGCCCGCTCGACGTGCACGTCACCACCCGCCATGTCGCCGGCGGCTTTCTCGAAGAGGACGCGCTCGTGGTGGACTCGCAGGGCACGCTGGTCGTCCAGTCCCGCCAGCTCGCCCGCTGGACGGCCTGACCCCTCAAGCGGGCCAGTCGAAGACCACCTGGACGCCGGGCTGGATCTTCAGCGCTCCAAGCAGGGCGCTGTAGGGCCTGATGCCGAAGTCGGGCTGATGCAGCTCGGCTTCGGCCATCCAGCGCTCGCCTTCGCGGCGCGCCGTGAGGGCGAGGGGCCGCGTCACCCCGTGCAGCGTGAGCTCGCCCTCGGCGCGGCCCTGCGTCTCGCGTCGCTCCACGATGCGGCCGACGTAGCGCACCGTCGGGAAGCGCTTCGCGTGCAGCACGTCCTTCACGACGTTGCGTTCGATCTGCGTGCGCTCGAGGAAGCCGAGCACCTTCGGCTGGTCGACGCCATCCTTGCGCGCGCAGACCACCTTCAGGCTGCCGGCGTCCACCTCGAGCTCCACGCGATCCTCCTCCAGGGCGAGCGTGAAGCGCCCGGCGCGGAGCTTGAGGTCGTGGGCCACCCGCGAGAGCAAGCCCTCCTTGAAGGTGAGCACGTGGCAGCGCGCGTGCGCGGCGTCGAAGCGCATCGCGAGCCCTTAGCAGGAAGCGCGCGCGGGGGTACGCGGAGCGGCGCCGGCGAACGCCCGATTGAACGCCGCCGATTACCCCCGCCTCGGCAATCCACCATTGCCGAAGCGCGCGTAGATGTCCCGGCCCCGCTTCCCTACCGTGTGCAGCACGGGAAAGGAGAGCGCGATGGGAACGGGAAAGGGAACGGCCGAGGCGCCCTGGCAGCTCACGACGCCGCTCGGGAAGGCGACCTTCACCATGCACCGGGACGAGGAGAAGCAGGTGCTCCACTGCCAGGTCGGCTCGACCTGGCTCCACTACCGCCTCGAAGCGCTGGACGACCTCCGCGCCATGCTCGAGGCGCACGGCGATTGGCTCGAGCTGGGCAACAAGGACGAGAAGGCAGAGACCAAGCCCGGCACGGTCGAGCATTGGGCCCGCTCCGCAGACAACCCCGTGGGCGGCTGGTACGGCCTCCGAAAGGGCTACCGGGGGCGTTTCGCCTCCTACGTGACGCCGGTGCTGGAGGTGCTCGGGCAGGTGGAGTTCGAGAAGCGCAGTCGCTCGGTCTGGGTCCGCGCGATCTAAGCGCTTGGCGCCGCGCGCCGCTCCACCCCAAGGTGGGCGCCATGAGAGGACGGATGTGCTGGCTGGCGGTGATGTGCGCCATTCACGCAGGCTGCGGGGACGACGGTACGGCGCCGACCGAGGGCGGAGACCTCGGGCCTGACGTCGGCGCACCGGACGCCGCCGTGGCGGACCTCGGCGACGACCTCGGATCGGAGGACCTCGGCGCCGGCGACCTCGGCGACCAGGGCACGGATGCGGGCGACGCGGGCACCGGCGGCGATCCCGAGCTCGTCTATCCGCCGGGCTGCGTGAGCCTGGACGCGCCCATCGGCACGGCGGCGCCTTCCGCCGACCGCGTCGACCACGCGCTCTCGCCGGACCGCTTCGCGGAAGGCCTCGACGCTCCCTTCCCCACGAACGCCTGGTGGGGACCGATGGTCGTCGGGGCCGGCGACCTCGTGGTCAACGCCCTTCCCTACCTGCTCCAGACCACCGACGCCGGGCTCTTCGTGTCGGCGCCGCGCATTCGGGAAAGCCCGACGGTGATCTCGACGAACTTCGTCGTCGACTGGCGCCTCGCCGCCAACGAGCCCTTCCGCCGCCGCGAGATCGCGGCCTACGACGACCTCTCGACGACGGTGCGCTTCGTGAGCGATACGACGGCCGTCGAGGCGCCTCTCGTGCGCGGCATGCCCTACGTCAGCATGCGCTATGCGGGGCTCACGCCGCGCCTCGAGAGCCCGCACCCGATCCTGAGCGTGAACGGCAGCACCGCGGCATCCGTGACCGGCGACCGCTTCGTGGTGCCGCTGGGGACGGGGCAAACCTGGATCGTCTACGCCTCGTCGTCGATCACGCTCTCGGTGAGCACGAACGCCCTGGCGGCGAGCGCACCCTTATCGGGCTGGGTGCGGGTGGCGCTCCTCCCGGCGGGCGTCGACGCCTCCGTGCTCGACGCGAGCGCGCGAGCCGTCCCCACGGGCGGCGAGGTGGTCCTGCGCGGCTGCGGCGCGCGCGGTGAAGGCGAAATCGACTTCGCCTTCACGCGGGAGGGCGAGGGCCCGCTGCTGACCATGGCGCTCCCGCACCATGCGGCGCTCCTCGGCGACGACGAGCCGCGGCCCGCCATCACGCAGCGCACCGCCCGCGGCGCGATGTTCGGGGTGGTCAGCGACACCTGGACCCTGACGCTGCCGCTCGACCCGGGCGGCTTCGACGCTCCGCGCGACGTCGCGCCGTCGCGGCTGGAGGCCGTCCGGGAAGCCCTCACGCTCGACCAGAACCTCCTGAGCCGATCGACGGGCCCCTACTTCGGCGGCAAGCAGGTGGCGGCCATGGGCAGGCTGGCGCTCATCGCCGACGCGCTCGGTGAGGACGCCCTGGCCGGGCCCATCCGCGGGCGCCTCGCGATGCAGCTCGCGCCCTGGCTCGAGGGGCGCATGGCGCGGCTCCGCTACGACCGGACCTGGGGCGGCATCGTGGCCGAGGGCTCGGAGCGGAACCCGGACGTCTTCTTCGGCCAGGGCTATTACAACGACCACCACTTCCACTACGGCTACCACCTCTACGCGGCCGCCGCGCTCGCCCGGAGGGACCGCGCCTGGCGCGACGCGAACCGGGACAACGTCGACGCGCTCGCCCGCGACATCGCGAACCCGAGCGACGAAGACCCCTTCTTCCCCGTGCACCGCAGCCTCGACTGGTACCTGGGCCACTCGAACGCGTCGGGGCTCTTCGTCTTCCGGCGCAACCAGGAGTCCACCTCCGAGGCGGTCAACGCCTGGTACGCGCTCGCGCTCTGGGCGCGGGTGACGGAGCGGCCGGAGCTCAACCTGCTCGGCCGGCTCATGACGGCGCAGGAGATCCTCGCGGCGCAGACCTATTGGCAGATCGAGGAAGGCTCGCCGATCTACCCCACGCCCTTCGCCGACAACCGCAGCGTGGGCATCCTCTACGACTCGAGCGCGGAGTACACGACCTTCTTCGGGCCGAACGTCGAGTTCATCCACGGCATCCAGTACCTGCCCTTCACGCCGGTGACCGAGCGCCTCCTCGACCCGAGCTGGATGCCGCAGGCCTACCCGGTGGTGTCCACGGCGCTGAGCCGCATCGCCCCGCCCATCGGCGAGGGCTGGCGCGGCTTCATCGTCATGGCCCGCGCCATCTTCGAGCCCGCCGAGGCCTGGGACGAGGCGCAGACGCTGCGCGCGTACGACGACGGCAACTCCCGGACGAACACGCTCTGGTGGATCGCGACGCGACCCTGAGGGGCCCGTCAGGGAGCGAAGAGGTCCACCGGGACGAGCAGGCTGCCCGTCTCTTCGACGACGCCGCCCACGCGCGCGGGGAACGCCACGCCAAAGGGTCCGCTGCTGATGCTGCAGCTGGGCACGGGGTGGAAGCGGGCGTCGTCGCAGGCGCCCGCGGACACCTCGACGAGATCGAAGGGGGCCCAGCTCTCGGTGCCGGCCAGCGCCGCCAAGCCACGGAGGGCACGGGTGAGCGGTAGCTCGGCGGTGGGCGCGACGAGCAGCAGCACGCGACCGAGCGCGAGCTGGGCGAATTGCTCGAAAGGGGGGTCGATGGGTAGTGGACCCGAGGGCAGCTCGCGCAGCGGGTCGCGCCCACGCTCCTCCAGCCCCGTCACCCGGTAGGGAAAACGGAAGCTCGCCGTCGTCGGATCCGGCGGCGGCAGCGACACGCCATCACGTAGCGCTTCGCCTCGATCGACGACGGCCTCCGAGCGCAGCACCTCGGAGCCCACCTGGAACGTGCCCCCGACGATCATCTCCTCCCGAAGCTCCGCGACCGGGTGGTCACGCAGCGGAAGGTCACCGGGCAGGCCACGCAAGGGGACCGTCCAGGTCCGACCGCGCACCGGGGGCTCGCGGGTCCCGCCGGCGGAGAGCAAGGGCGTCGCGAACGCGAGCGCCCCACCGCGAGAGAGCGCAAAGGGCGCTCGTCGCCGCACGAGAACCGAGACGCCGACGAGGTCGAAGCCCGGAGGCGGCGTCACCTCGAGCTCGAGCTCTTCGCAGGGCTGCGGCGAGAAGCGCGGGTCGCTGTAGGGACTCAGCGGCAGGACCCGCTCGATGGCCGCTATGTCCGTCACCTCGAAGCGAAAGCCACAGGGTCCGGCGCCGTCGAACCCGATGATCAGTGCCTCGAGCCCCGGCGTCTCGACCATGGGTCCACTGCCCGGCCCCGCCCGTCCCGCGCCGTGCCCGAGGGGCAATCCGATCACGGGGTTCGGCGGGCTGATGCGCAGCATGGTGGGGTCCGTCAGGACCGACGGCGTCAGGACCAGCGCGGCGTCGCCCTCCACGCGGGGCAGCAGCGCGAGCGTCTCGTCCCGGAAGGCCACGAAACCGGCCAGCTCGAAGCCCTCGGCGAGCGCGTAGACGTCCACGCCGGCGTCGAGCTCCGCGTCCTCGAGGCGCACCCGATCCGCGCGGACGCGCCGCGTCCCGAGCGGGGAGGCGACGAGCAGCTCGGCCACCAAGGGCTCCCGCGCCGCGCCGACGACGCGCAGGAGCACGCCGGCGAGCGGAGGAAGATCCGGCGCCATGTCGTCCAGCGCCATGTCGTCCGGCCGCGTGTCCGGCGCGCCAGCGTCCGGGGGCGCCGCATCGGGCCGCGCGGCCATGTCCACGGCGCCGGCGTCGCTCGGCGGACCCTCGGTCCCGCCCGCATCGTCTGGCGGCGACGTCACCAGCGTGGTCGAGCAGCCGAGCGCGACCATCCCCGCCAGCCACGCAACGGGCCGAGAAGCCATGCGGGCACCCTAGCCAAGGGTCTCGCGCCCGTCACCGAGCCCGCGGGAAGCATTGACCGCCCTTCGCGCGTTCCGGAGGCTCGGGCCCATGCGGGGCACATGGGAGGGCGGGGTGAGCGTGGCGGCGGCGTGGGCGTGCACGGGAGGCGCGCCGTCGGAGGCTTCCTCGACCGGGACGCGCGAGAGGGGCGCCCGGCCCTCCGCCGAGCCCGTCGACGCGCCGCCGGCGCTCGTCGCACCGGCCCTCGCGGAGCTGCCCTCGGTGTCGCGCGGCGAGCCCGACGAGGGCGATGCCCATGGCGCCCTTCGCCGCTTCGTATTCCG
>CALCTH010000112.1 GCA_937893795.1 uncultured Myxococcales bacterium
CTCCTGCCCCCGTAGCTCAGCTGGATAGAGCAGCGGCCTTCTAAGCCGACGGTCGACCGTTCGAATCGGTCCGGGGGCGCCACCGAAAAGCATCGCGATTCCGTAGCGTTGCACGTAGTGCCACGGGAGGCCAGCTCCGACGACTGGTCCCACGTTGGTCCCACCCTGATCGCGCGAAAGCTCCTCGCGAGCATCGCCGCCGGGGACCCGGACGTCGTCTCGCTGGCTATCCGCCTCGCCGGCGCCGTGCTCGGCGCCGAGGGCACGGCCGACGCGCTCGGGGAGGTGGACCATGGGTAAGCCCTGGATCCAGACGGTCTCGGGCAAGGCCATCGACCTCGCCCGTCCGGACCCCTCGCAGATCGACCCCCGCGATCTGATCCACGGCGTCGCCCACCTCTGCCGCTTCACGGGCCACGTCGACCGCTTCTATTCGGTCGCCGAGCATTCGGTGCAGGCCTGGATGTGGGCGGGCCGCCTGGGCCTCCCCACGGAGGTCTGCCGCCAAGCCCTCGCCCACGACCTCCACGAGGCGATCACCGGGGACGTCGCGTCGCCTATCAAGCGTGTCCTCGGCGACACCTGGAGGCGCTTCGAGGGCTCCGTGGAGTACGCGGTCCGGCGACGCCTCGGCCTCCCACGGGTCTTCGCGCCGATCGTTCGACGGATCGACACCTCGCTGCTCCTCGTCGAGAACGCGCAGCTTCGAAGGGAGGCGCCCGGCCTCTGGGCCGTCGAGGGCTTCGAGATGCTGCCGAAGCCCCCCACGCAGCCGCTCGCCTGCTACTCGCCAGACCTCGCCGCGTTCCACCTCGAAGCCGCCATGAAGGCCGGGGGCCTGCTGTGACGTGGGCCATCCGCTGTGACACCTGCGGCGCCGTGGAGCCGAGCCCGACCGCCACGCGCCAGGCCCCTCCCGGCTGGCATCTCTGCGGCGACGGCACGCACACGTGCCCGGCTTGCCCGCTCACCTGCGGACACGAGTGGCGAGAGCCGCTCGACCGCTTCGATCCGAAGAAGCCCGCGCGACGCAGCGCGAAGATGCGGCCGAAGGGGCCGCAGAAGGAGCTGGTCCAGTGAGCGCGTTTTTCCTCGGGCTCGACCCCGGCTTCGCGTCGCTCGGGTGGGCGACCTTCCTCTACTCCGAGGATCTCTCGCGGCTCCTCGACGTGAATGCGGGCGTCATCCGCACGAAGAAGAGCCACAAGAAGCTCCGCGTCGCCGCGAGTTCGGACGATCACCGGCGAGGTCGGGAGATCGCGCGCGCGCTCCACGGCCGCTGCGCGCTTCGGCCGCTGGCCATCGCCGCGGAGGCCATGAGCTTCCCGCGGAACGCCGGGAGCGCCTACAAGGTCGGCCGGGCCTGGGGCGTCGTCGACTGCCTCGCGATGATCTTCGACGTGCCGGTCTTCGAGGCCACGCCGCAGAACCTCAAGGTGAAGGTGGCGGGCAGCGCCTCGGCGTCGAAGGACGAGGTCGAGTGGGGCGTCGACGAGGCCGTCGACATGCTGGGCCTCCCCGGGTCGATGAAAGCCGCTCTCGCGGCCGTACCGGCCTCGCTACGCAACCACGCCTACGACGCAGGCGGCGCCATCCTGGCGACCCTCGAGCGCCCGGAGGTCCGGATGCTCGTGCGGAGGGTCGGCTGATGAGCGCCGCCGAACAGATCGACCTCTTCGAGCCGGTCGAGTGGACCGGGCGGACGAACCTCCGCATCGGGGCCACGACGCTCCGGGTCGCGCGGTGGTGCTCCATCTTCGGCCTCCGCACCGAGGTCGCGCTCCGACGCATCGCCGACGGCTGGCCGCCGCACGACGCCGTCAGCCAGCCCGGGCACGTCCGCACGCACTGGGACGTCACGCCGTACGCCGAGGACCGAGAGGCGCAGCGCTTCGTCCGGGAGCACCCCCAGGGCGCCACGCTCGAGGAGATCGCCGAGGTCCTCGGCGTCACGAAGCAGCACGTCCTGAACATCGAAAAGGACGCGCTGATCTCCGTCGAGCTCGCCCTCGTCGAGGAGGACTCGTGACCATCGCGCCCGCCCTCCACTCCTCGAAGAAGATGGACTGGCAGACGCCGGACCACCTCCTCGAGCGCGTCCGAGCCATCGGCCCCATCGCCTTCGACCCGGCGACCTCGCCGGACAACCCGACGGGCGCCGCGGCCTTCCTCGCGCCGCCGAGCGACGGGCTCGCCGAGGACTGGCCGGTCGAGGGCCTGACCTACTGCAACCCGCCCTACGGCCGCGCCCTGGCGCCATGGTCCGTGCGGATCACACAGCACGAGGGGGAGATCCTCGTGCTCGTGCCTTCGCGGACGGACACGAAGTGGTGGAACCGTCTCCGAGCGTGGGCCGACCTCTGCCTCTTCTGGCGCGGCCGGCTCCGCTTCAAGGGAGCGACGGCGCCCGCTCCGTTCCCCTCATGCACCTTCTACCGCGGCCCGCGGCCCAGCGCGTTCCGGCGCGAGTTCGGCGACTGCGGGCACATCGACTGACCGCCTAGTGCTCGAGCCGCGACGCGCCCTCTCACGGAGGGTGGGTGGCGACGTGCGCCCATCGAACGAAGAAAGGACCCACCGAATGGCATTCGATCTATCCAGCCTACAATCCTCGAAGAGCGGCAAGCCTCCCCGGATCGTTCTCTACGGCGACCACGGCATCGGCAAGAGCACCTTCGGTGCTTCCGCGCCCTCGCCGGTCTTCATGCCGTCCGAGGACGGCCTCGACTACATCGACGTCAAGGCATTCCCCGTGGCCAAGAGCTACGAGGATCTCTGCGGCCACATCGAGGCCCTGCTCGTGCAGGACCACGACTTCCAGACCGTCGTCCTCGACACCGCGGACTGGGCCGAGAAGCTCGTCCACGACTACACGGCGCGCAGCCACGGCGAGGACTCGATCGAGAGCTTCGGCTTCGGCAAGGGCTACGTGCACGCGGCGAACGTTTTTCGCGAGCTTCTCGACGGATTCAACGCGCTCCGCCTCAAGAAGAACATGACCGTGATCATCACGGCGCACTGCGAGGTCAAGCGCTTCGATGACCCGACGGCGGAGAGCTACGACCGCTTCCAGCTCAAGCTCCACAAGTCCGCCGCGGCCCTCCTCGCCGAGTGGTGCGACGTCCTGGCCTTCGCCCAGGTGGAGGCCTTCGTCCAGAAGGAAGAGCAGGGCTTCGGCAAGAAGAAGGGCCGAGCCGTCGCGACCGGGCAGCGCGTCATGCACTGCAACCGGAAGCCCGCGTTCGACGCGAAGAACCGCGCCGGACTCCCCGACACGCTCCCGCTTTCGTGGTCGGCCTTCGAGGCGGCCATTGCGGCGACCAGCAACTGAAAGAAGGACCGAAGAAATGGCAGACCTGAATGGATTCAACGCGGAGGCGGTCGAGCCGCTTTCCGACCTCAGCCCCCTTCCCGTCGGCGACTACATCTGCGTCATCGACGACTCGGAGGTCAAGGAGACCAGGGCCCAAGACGGGAGCAGGTACCTGATGCTCGTTCTCAAGGTGATCGAGGAGGGGCCCTACAAGGACCGGACTCTCTGGGCCCGCCTGAACCTCTGGAACAAGAACCCGAAGGCGCGTGAGATCGCGGAGCGTGAGCTGAGCGCGGTATGCCACGCCGTCGAGGTCCTGCGCCCGCGCGACTCGGCCGAGCTCCACGGGAAGCCGCTCCTCGTGAAGGTCTCGCAGTCCAAGCGCCCGGACAACGGCGAGATGTCCAACGAGGTAAAGGGCTTCAAGCCCGTGAGCGCCGCGCAGAGCGCGCCCGCGCAGGCGCCCGCCAGCCAGGCCTCGGGCCCGGTCTGGAGCCGCACGTGATCACCCAGGGACACGCCGAGGGCTTCCTCGCGTTCGGGCTCCTCGTGGTCGCGCTGATGTTCGTGCGCGCCGCGGTCACCGACCTCTGGAACATCTACCGGAGCCGTCGGTGATCCGAGCCGTCACCATGCGAGACGCCCGCCGTCTTCATCGCCGTCGGCGCGCGAGGGACGGTGAGACCCGCTCGTTCCGGACGTGGGCCCGCGCCACGCCCGAGATCTCCAACCCCGAGCTGAGCGTGAGCCCGAAGCTCGCGCGGATCCTGGGGCGTCGCTGATGGCCCGCCTCCCCGGCTTCCACTCGCGCGAGACCGTCGATGCGATCTTCCGCCTCTACGAGGAGCGTGAGGGGCCGGGGAGGCATTCGCGCCGCCTGGGCGGCAGCACCCTCGGGAAGGAGTGCGCGCGGGCGTCCTGGTACGCCTACCGCTGGGCCTTCCCGGTGGTGAGCTTCGAGGGCCGGATGCTCCGGCTCTTCGACACCGGGCACCGCTCCGAGGAGCGCGTTCTCGAGGACCTCCGCAGCGTCGGCGTGGAGATCCACGAGAAGGACGACCGCACCGGAAAGCAGCACGAGGTCCGAGCGCTCGGCGGCCACGTCGTGGGCTTCCTCGACGGCGTGGGCCGGGGCTTCAAGGAGGACCCGAGCGTCTGGGCGCTCATCGAGGCGAAGACGCACAACCAGAAGGGCTTCAAGCGGCTGCGGGAGAAGGGCCTGCGCGTCGCCGAGCCGAAGCACTACGCGCAGTGCCAGCTCTACATGGGTCTCGCCAGGCTCGAGCGCTGCGCCTACATCAGCGTCTCGAAGAACACCGACGCGATCCACCTGGAGTGGGTCGAGTTCGACCCCGCCTTCTTCCAGGGTCTCCTCGATCGGGCTCGCCGGATCATCACGGCGACCGAACCGCCGGAGCGCATCAGCCAGGACCCCATCCGACCTCCGTGCGGGTGGTGCGATGCGAACGAGCTCTGCCACGAGGAGGCCGTCGCCGAGGTCAACTGCCGCACG
>CALCTH010000113.1 GCA_937893795.1 uncultured Myxococcales bacterium
CGCGGGCCGATCGATGTGGATCTCGTAGCCGTCGCCCTTTCGCGGGGCGCCCTCGGTCGTGACGGGAAAGACGATGGGGATGGGCTCGCCCCAGTAGCGCTGGCGGCTGAAGACCCAGTCACGGAGCTTGGTCTCGCCGCGCCCCTTGCCCTGCCCGGCGGCCTCGAGGTCGGCAATGATCGCCGGCTTCATCTCTTCGGTGGTCATCCCGTCGTAGGCGCCGCTGTTCACGGCGACGCCATGAGCCGTGAAGGCCTCCGCGAGCGGCACGGGCGCGGGCTCGCCCTTGGCGCTCACGACCTCGACGATGGGGATGCCGAACTCCGTCGCGAACTCGAAGTCGCGCGTGTCGTGCGCGGGCACGGCCATGATGGCGCCGGTGCCGTAGCCCATGAGCACGTAGTCCGCGATCCAGATGGGGACCCGCGCGCCGTTGACCGGGTTGAGGGCGAAGCCACCCGTGTCGACGCCGGTCTTCTCCTTCGACTGCTGGCGCTCGAGATCCGAGCGGTTCTTCGCCTTCGCGACGTAGGCGTCGACGGCGTCCTTCTGCGCCGCCGTGGTCACCTTCGCCACGAGCGGATGCTCCGGAGCCAGCACCATGAAGGTGGCGCCGAAGAGCGTGTCCGGCCGCGTCGTGAAGATCTCGAGGCCGTCGTCCGTCGCGCCGCCGTCCGCCGCCATGACGCGGAAGGTGACCTCGGCGCCTTCGGAGCGACCGATCCACTCGCGCTGCATGGAGCGCGTGCTGTTCGGCCAGTCCAGGCCCTCGAGGCCCTCGAGGAGACGATCCGCGTAGGCGGTGATCTTCAGGACCCACTGCCGAAGCGGGAGTCGCTCGACGGGATGCCCGCCGCGCTCGCTCTTGCCGTCGATGATCTCCTCGTTGGCGAGCACGGTGCCGAGGGCCGCGCACCAGTTCACCGTGACCTCGTCCTGGTACGCGAGGCCGCGCTCGAAGAGCTTGAGGAAGATCCACTGGGTCCAGCGCACGTAAGCGGGATCCGTGGTGTTGACCTCGCGGCTCCAGTCGTAGCTGAAGCCCAGCATCTTCAGCTGGCGGCGGAAGGTGTCGACGTTCTTCGCCGTGTTCGACGCCGGCGGTTCCCCGGTCTTGATGGCGTGCTGCTCCGCGGGGAGCCCGAAGGCGTCGAAGCCCATCGGGTGGAGCACGTCCACGCCCGTGGCTCGGAGGTAGCGGCAGACGATGTCCGTGGCCGTGTAGCCCTCGGGATGGCCCACGTGCAGCCCGGCCCCCGAGGGATAGGGGAACATGTCGAGCACGTAGCGGCGGGGACGGTCCTCCGATAGCTCGTCGAGGCTCGGCGTCCGAAAGGTGTCGTGCCTCTCCCAGTGGGCCTGCCACTTGGGCTCGATGCTCGAAGGCTCGTAGCGCTCCGCCATGCCCCCGCGCATAGCAGAAAGCGCTCGCGGGGGAACGCGCGCGCGGCCTCGCGCCGGCCTTTTCAGCCCCGCTCGTCTCGACTAGCGTCGGGAGCGCTCGCGCGGGGCGCCCGGCATGCCGGGCTGAGACGCCCCCGTGGAACCTGATCCGGCTCGCACCGGCGGAGGGAACGCGAGCCGCGGCGCCGCCGTGCCCTTCGCTCGCTCGCTCCTCGCGCTCGAAGGACACGCTCATGACGACCCACGACGACCTCCTCGCTCCGCCGCGCCGCGGCGCCGCCGACCCGTCTTCGCTCGGCGCCGGCACGACGCCGGGCTCCTTCGCCCACGCGCCGGACCTCGGCGGACCGCTCAGCTACTCGTCCCCGGATACGCCGGGCATGCCGAAGCCCAGCGCGAGGACCGCCTGGGACTTCCTTCCCGAAGGGTGGCGCCGCGAGGGGGCCTTCGCCGTGGCGCCGGAGGGCTTCGAGCCCATCACGCAGCTCGAGCACGCGCGCCTCGGCATCGTGACCCCCGAGATGACGCGCGTGGCCGCGCGCGAGCCGCATCTCACGGCCGAGCAGATCCGCGACGAGATCGCGGCGGGGCGCATGGTGCTCCCCGCCAACCGCGTGCACCTCGGGCATCAGCTCGACCCCATGGTCATCGGCCGCGCTTCGAAGACGAAGATCAACGCCAACATGGGCGCGTCGCCCGTCAGCTCCGGCACGCACGAAGAGGTCGAGAAGCTCCGCTGGGCCGAGAAGTGGGGCGCCGACACGGTCATGGACCTTTCGACGGGTGGCGACCTCGACGCGACGCGAGAGGCCATCATCCACGCGAGTCGCGTGCCCATCGGTACGGTGCCCATCTATTCGATGATCCTCGGCAAGACCATCGAGGAGCTCGACCTCCGGATGATCCTGGACACGCTCGAGCACCAGGCCGCGCAGGGCGTCGACTACTTCACGATTCACGCCGGCGTGCTCCGGGGGCACCTGCAGTTCGTCAAGAACCGCCTCATCGGCATCGTCAGCCGCGGCGGCTCGCTCCTGGCGAAGTGGATGCTCCACCACGGTGCCGAGAACCCCATGTACGACCACTTCGAGGCGATCTGCGAGGTGATGCGGCGCTACGACGTGACCTTCAGCCTCGGCGATGGGCTCCGTCCCGGCGGGCTCGCAGACGCCTCGGATACGGCACAGCTCCTCGAGCTCGAGACCCTCGGTGAGCTGACGGAGCGCGCCTGGCGCATGGGCTGCCAGGTCATGGTCGAGGGACCCGGGCACGTGCCCTTCGACCAGATCGAGTGGAACATGAAGCTCCAGCGCCGGCTCTGTCACGGCGCCCCCTTCTACGTGCTGGGACCGCTCGTGACGGACGTCTTCCCCGGCTACGACCACATCACGAGCTGCATCGGCGCCACGAGCGCCGCGTTCCACGGCGCGTCCATGCTCTGCTACGTGACGCCGAAGGAGCACCTCGGGCTCCCGAAGAAGGACGACGTCAAGCAGGGATGCGTCGCTTACAAGATCGCGGCGCACGCGGCGGACGTGGCGCTCGGCATCCCCGGCAGCCGCGACTGGGACGACGACCTCACGCGCGCGCGCGCCGCGCTGAACTGGGAGAAGCACTTCGAGCTCTCCTTCGACGCGGATCTGGCACGGGCCTTCCACGACGAGGACCTCGACGTGGACACGGACTTCTGCGCCATGTGCGGTCACGACTGGTGCTCCGTGCGCATCTCGAAGGAGATCGTGGAGTTCCACTCGGGCAAGGCCGAGGGCTTCGAGCGCGCGCGGGTGCTGAAGAGCGCGGCGCTGACGCCGGAGCAGCGCGTCATCCTGGAGCAGCGCGGCAACCTCAGTCCCGCCGAAATCCACCGGCTGGCGTCGAAAACGAAGAAGGCCGTCGGCGCCGCCGACGCGAAGGGCGCTTGCCACAGCGACTACGTCGATCCAGACGCTGCCAGGCACATTCAGGGCGAGAAGCTCGTACAGCTCACGCCCAAGCAGCCTCGCCCGTAGCCGCCGCGGGCAATGTAGGCGTCGCCTCCTTCGCTCCATCAGAACGCGCGCCGTAGCGTTTGGTCGTCCGCCGAACTGGGGGTAGTCCACTCGCAGTTGCACGCCTTCGCCATCCTCGGTACAAGCGCGTTGTCCGCTTGTCCTTGCGTGCGGACGGTTGAGGAGTGAGACATGAATAGAGTGATTCTGAGCTGCCGCTGCTCTTGCGCGGTCGTGGTTCTCCTTTCCATCCTCAGTGGAGGTTGTGACTCTGGGGCGGAAGGCGGCTCGCCTACGTCCGAGGTCGATCGAGCCGCATCTCCGCTGGGCGCCGTCGGACAGTTAGGAACCTTCTCTGGTGAGGCCGCTACGGGGCGCTACCATACATGTTGGCTCAACCGAACAGACGGAACGGTTGTCTGCCGTGGGCGAAACGACGATGGGCAGCTTGGCACGGGCGGCGGGACATCGTCCGTTCCGGCCGCAGTTGCAACAACAGAGAAGTTCGTCAGTGTCGCCGCCGGCGACACGCACACGTGTGCTCTGGAGCCTGATGGTACGGTCTGGTGTTGGGGCCTTTACGGTTCTGCCTTCTCGCCAACTCCCGTGCAGATCGTGGGCCTCACGGCGAGTCAAATCAGCGCCTCCGGCGGCCACACCTGCGCACTGACGGAGGACCGGCGAATCGCCTGCTGGGGTCTGAACACAAGCGGGCAGTTGGGCAATGGAACCGTAAGCCCATTTAGCTCGCCTACCTACGTCCTGGACGGAGGTGAGTCCCCTGGAACAACGCGCTACCTGGCCGTCGTCGCGGGACCTCGAAACTCCTGCGGCCTGACCTCACGCTTCGAGGTGCTCTGCTGGGGTGATAACTCGGCAGGCCAGGTCTCCTCTCCCCCCGCCCCGACTCCGGAAACCGCTCCTGTCGTCGTCGCCTCTAGCGCACAGGACATTGCGGTGGGCCACAGTCATCTATGCGTGTTGCAGTCGGACGCCAAGATCTTCTGCCAAGGGGATTCCACGTCGAACCGTCTGGGCAAGTTTGCGGTTCCGACGGCGCTCTCCACTTCGGGAGCGGAACCGATCGCGCTCAGCGCAGGCCACGACCACACCTGCGCGCTGACGACGCACGGTACGGTGCGGTGTTGGGGCGCCAACGACCGAGGCCAATCGGGCAACCCGAGCGTGCCGGTGGGCGTCGATCGATCCGCGGCCGGGGGATCGGGCGTGGCGCACATGTCCACCGGAGAGGAGGCCGTCAAGGTCGCGGGCCTGACCGGTGGCGCCTACGACCTCACGTCCGGCCCGACCAGAAGCTGCGCGGTGACGCAAGAGGGCGTCCGATGCTGGGGCGACATCGATGATCTGAGGCGCGACGCGAGCTTGCAGTGGCTCGGCTCTGCCGCCAGCGCCATCGACGTGGACTTCGACCTGAACTTCGCGTGTGCAGTCAACGGTGCGGACCAGGTCGTTTGTTGGGGTGGCGCCGGGGCAAGGCTGGGCAACCTGGACGCCGCAGAACGCTACAATCCCATTGCGGTAGTGGGTCTAGGGGATGCCGGCAGGCCGCTGTCCATCGACGTGGGTCGGCAACACGCATGTGTGCTGGATGATCTTGGAGATCTCTACTGTTGGGGGAACAACGACCACGGCCAGCTCGGATTCGACACCAGCGGTTTGCCCAGTGAAGCCGCCCTGGCGCACAGCGGCGTAGTGGGGTTCGGTGCCGGCGGGAACACCACGTGCGCCGCGCTGACGAGCGGCGCGGTGGTCTGCTGGGGTGAAGATGCATCAACGGCGCCCCCTGGCGAGGACCCGGTGCCTGGGGAGGGACTGCGACTGGGCGTGGGCTCGGGGCCGGTGCCGAACACCGTGCTCGCTGGGCCGGGGACCTTCGTTCGCGTCAGCGTTGCGGCACACCATGCGTGTGCTTCCACTGACGACAGCCAGGTCTTCTGCTGGGGTCGCAACCACCGGGGTCAGGCGGGCGTCGACCGAGACGTCAGTATAGTCGTCAATACGCCAACGCCGGTGGCCGGGCTGCCATCCCCTACGCCCGCAACGGCCTACCGTCCGGAGCTTGGCGAGAACCACACCTGTGCGATTGAGGAGGGAGAGAGCCACTCAGACACCTCGATCTTCTGCTGGGGTACCCCTACGAAGCCGGTCATCGTACCGCTCAACCCAGAACTCGAGGCCTTCGGCATATCGGGTGCAGGCGACCTCGCGGCGACGTGGAACAAGACATGCGCCGTTGCGAGCCTCACCTCCTCGCCAGGCAGGGGCGTTTACTGCTGGAGTCCGGGAGGCGTACCCGTTGAGGAGTCAGGGCTCCAGGCCAGCGAAGCCGGCGCACTCGGGGTCGCTGCCGGCCTCGCGTGCATGCTGGACCCGGATAGCAACTTCAGCTGCGTGGGTCGTATCAACCTGAGCTCCGAGCGCGCTCTCATGGCGCAAGCGACTGGCCTTCGCTGGAACGCCAGCGGAACGGAACAGCTACGGACCTCTCCGAGGCCACTCGTCGGCGCCGTGGAGACCGTCTCGACGAGGTCCGGGAGCTGCGAGCTCACGACACTCGGGACGGTCCGGTGTTGGGGGCGACGGGCGAACGAACAGTTCTTCGGGGCAGACATCGTGGAGGGCTGGCAAGAGGGAGGTATTCTCCTCTCTTCTCCGCAACGTATCGTCGCGATTGCGGCGGGAGAGTCACACTGGTGCGGAGTCTTCGATAATGGCGAAGTCCGTTGCTGGGGAAGCAACAATAGTGGCCAGGCGGCCCCCGCCGAGGTAGGTGTCTATCAGAAAGCGCCCGCCTTAGTCCTGGACGCGTCCAAGGCGGCCTACCAGGTTGTTGCGGGCGAAGAGCATTCCTGCGCCATCACGACAGACGGCGTCGAGTGCTGGGGCAACCCCGACGCGACCTGTGGCTCAACCTCGGATGTAACCACGGTCTCGGTTGGGCCACCATCCCCTTTCACGATGCTCGAAGCCGGTGCCTTCCATACGTGCGTCGTGAGCGGCGTAGGAGCGACATGCTGGGGACGCAACGAGAGCGGTCAGGTGAACGGAACGGCGCCGACCTTCATCGTAGGCATGCCCCCCGAAGACTGCGTACCCCCCTTCCTCGCACATGCTGGCCCGGTCGCGGATCTCTCCGCCGACCGCGACTCGTCGTGCTTCGTCGACCCCACGGGGCTTCATTCCTGCATTGGTTCATCGCCTGCGTTCGACGGCGCCTCGGGGATCGCGAAGACCGTCGCGGTGGACGAAGTTCGGTGTGTTTCGTCGCTCAGCGGAGACCTCACCTGCAATGGACGGCTCAACTACAGCAACGACGCCGTCATCAACCAACCATACGCGGGGACGCTTGACGAAGATCGATTGATCACGGTTGCGCCTAGCTGGTTCACCGCCAGCGAGAGCGTCCCGGAGGCTCACCGTTACCACCTTTGTGGACAGAGTGCGTCAGGTTCACGCGTTTGCTGGGGGCGCGCTCAGCAATCGACCGGCACGACGAACACGGCGCGTGTAGGTAGCGGAGTCGGGCGCGTTGAAAGCTTGGACCTGGCGGAGGAGCCCGGCATAGTTAACGTCAGGAACCTGAACTTCCCATACCGAACTCCACGCGTGGTTTCGAGGCGACGTGGACCGCGAATCCTGTTGTCCGGCAACGATGGCACCGCGCTCGTATCGGGTAGCCAAGCCGCGGAGTGGGGAGACCACGCGCTATGGAACTCTGCCGCATCCGGCGCGCCGGCGCCGAGCGCGACGAATGTATCCGCTCGGTCAGGGGACGGCGGTGGTGATCTCGAGACGCTTAGACCGGGACCGGACTTCCTGGCCGAAACCTACTGTGTCGTTACCCCTGATAGTAGGGTGCGCTGCTGGGGCTACCGTGTACATGCGTCACTGGGCGACGGCGTGGCCAGCGAGCTTTCGTCGGAGGCCGCGGTCGACTTCGCGGCGGGAAGCGCGCACATGCAGGTGTCCGTTGGTGAGCGCGGAAACACGTGCGTGCTTAGCAGTGTCGCTGGCGTAGGCGCCGACAACGTGATTCTCTGCGCAGGACGCAACGACGACGGCCGTCTGGCGCCGCTCGGCAGCTCAGCGAGTGTCACGGATGCGTCGGGGCGAACCTACGTTGACGGAACCGTCCTCGCGCCGACCAGCCCCTTCAATCCGGTGCACGTCAGCTTCGGTTTCCGCCACGGATGCTTCGTCGTCGACGACGGCCGGGTGGCGTGTTTCGGTGACAACTCCGCATCCCAGTACGGTACACCCTCCGCACCACCTGGGCCGGCACTTCTCGACCCACCGCCGCCGAGGGAGGTGGTTCGCCTTGTCGACGGGTCAGAGCTTCGCGACGTCGTCGAACTCGAAGCCGGCAACGACGTAACCTGCGCGCGGACGGCACAAGGCCGCGTCTTCTGCTGGGGTGATCCGCGACACCCATTCGTCGACACCAGTTTAGGGGCGGAAGAGCTCGGGATCTCCGGACCGGTTGCGCGAATCGCGGTGGCAAACGACCATGGCTTGGCGGTTGCGGTAGGCGACGCTGCCTATCGTTGGGGCCTCGCATCGAGCAACGTTCTTCCGGGACCATCCTTCTCGGGGCTACCTGAGCCGGTGGTCTACCCGCCGCTTGGAGCTATCCAACCACCCTCCGATGTCTCAACGTCTGAGACTGGTACTTGCTTCTTCCGCACCGGAGGAGCCCTTCGATGTTACGCAACCCAAGCCGCCAATGAGGGACGTGAAGACGCCTGCTTCTTCCCAGGCTCCGGTTGCGCAGACGTCATCTATTAGGCTCAGTCGACAGCGAACGTTCACGACCGAGGAGCTCCTTCTCGCGGCCCGCTGACGAGAAGGAGCACCTCTCAGCACCGCTTCTGATTGGAGCGACGCGAGTTCCCAGACCACGGCCATTGTGCGCGGCGGTCCGCCGGACACCCCTTCCCATCGCAGCTACGTAGATCTGGGGCTCCGTTGTGGTAGCCCTCCCCACGGATAAGCCACACTCGTCGCCTGAAAGGTTCGACCCTCATGACCCGCGTTATTCTCCTCGCCGCGTTCACCATCGCGTGCGCCTGCGGCGGAAGCCAGTCCACGGGCAGCGCCTCCTCGGCGGCCACCGACGACCACGACCACGACCACACGCACGACGACGGCACGGAGCACGGACATCCGCACGCCGAAGACGACGCGCACGCGCACGAGCACGACGAGCACGCGCACGACCACGATCACGAGGACGGGACCGAGCAC
>CALCTH010000114.1 GCA_937893795.1 uncultured Myxococcales bacterium
CCGCCGACGCTCCGCCTCGACGACCTGGGCAAGATCGCCATCGGGTACGCGGCACTCGGCGCAGTCGCGTGCGTCTGGCGCGCTGCGCTCAAGTCGGCGCCCAACTGGCGCCGGCGCCGCGCGCCCGGCCGACCGCAGCGCCAGCTCGCGGCGGGCGAGCTGACGCCGGAAGCGCGCCTCGACCTGCACGGTTTTGCCAAGAGCGAGGTCGCCCGCGAGATCAACCAGTTCGTCCGAAGCGCGCACCGCGCGGGCCGGCGAACGCTGGCGCTCATCCACGGCAAGGGGCGCCACAGCGAAGGCGGCCAGGGCGTGCTCGAGGGGGCGGTGGTGAAGGCGCTGAGGGAGGGCGGCGCCGCGCCGCTGGTCGAGGCCTTCGTGACGGCCCCGCGACGGCATGGTGGCGCCGGCGTGCTCCTGCTTCGCCTGCGCCACCGCCTTTGACGCGGCGTCGTCACGCGAGCGCCACGGAACGTGCGGTCACCTCGACACGCGCAGGAAATGAAGAGATGCTCGCTGAATGAGGCTTCACTTTCTGCTTGCGGGCGCGCTCCTCCTTGCCGCGTGCGGCGATGACGACGTCACCATGGACGACCTCGGCGCCCCGGACCTCGGCATGGACATGGACGCGCCGTTGGTGTGCCCCGAAGGCCCGCCGATGCCGGAGCCCTTCGACTGCACGATGGCCACGGGCGTCGACGCGGGCGAGCCCATTACCGCCGAGGCGAACACCTGGACCTGGGTGCCCTTCCCGGGGACGCGCTGCATGGACGGCTCGTCCTTCGGCATCGGCGTGAACCTCAACCCGGACTCGGACCGGCTGATGATCTTCCTGGAGGGCGGCAACGCCTGCTTCAACCGCGGCTCGTGCGCCATCACCGCCAACCTGGACGGCTACGACGAGGCCCAGTTCGACGAGGAGGCCGCGAGCCGCCTGCGAGCGCTTCCCTTCGACCGCGACGACCCCGACAACCCGGTCGCCGACTTCAACTACGTCTACATCCCCTACTGCAGCGGTGACGTGTTCTCGGGGACGAGCGAGCGCGGCCCCGACACTGGCTTCGTGCACGTCGGTTCGGACAACGTCGCTCAGATTCTCGAGCGCGTGGTGCCGACTTTCGAGGGCGTATCCGACGTGTTCCTGACGGGGACGAGCGCGGGCGGCCTGGGCGCGCTGGTGAACTACGACCAGGTGCAGAACGCCTTCGGCTGCACGCCGGTGAACATGCTCAACGACGCCGGCGCCGTGCTCACGGACGACTTCCTGGCGCCGTGCCAGCAGACGACGCTCCGCGAGCAGTGGGAGCCGGCGCTTCCGAACGGCTGCATCCGGTGCAGCTGCCAGGAGGACGGCGGCGGCATCGTCAACGTCTACCCCTACCTGGCCGCGCGCTACCCGGACCGGCGCTTCGCCTACGTGACGTCGGTGTCCGATTTCACGTTCCGTACGTTCTACAGCGTCGGCTTCACGCCCATGTGCGACATCTTCGACACGACGGGCGAGCTCTACTCCGCCGAGATGTTCGCGGACGGCGTGGAGGCTCTGCGCACCTTCTTCGCGCCCTACGACAACCTGCGGACCTACTACGTGCCCGGCGGAACGCATACCTTCTACAGGTCACTCACCAGCACGGAGGCCGGAGGCGTGCCTCTCGCGGACTACGTGGCGGACTTCCTCGACCCGGCCGCCGACTTCGTCGACGTCGGCCCCTGAGCGGCCGCCGCGTGCTAGAGCGGGCCGCATGACGCTCGAACGAGAGCTCGAGGTCGCGACGGAGCTCGCCGTTCGGGCGAGCCGGCTGATCCTCGACGTCTACGCCAAGGACTTCACGGTGGCCTACAAGGGCCCGCGCGACCCCGTCACCGACGCGGACGCGCAGGCCAACGCGCTCATCGTGGCCGGGCTCCGCGAGGCGTTCCCGGGCGATGGCGTCATCGCGGAGGAGTCGCCGGACCGGAGCGACGCGCTCCGCGCCGGGCGCTGCTGGTACGTGGACCCCCTGGACGGGACCAAGGAGTTCATCGCGAAGAACGGCGAGTTTGCCGTGATGATCGGCCTCACCCGGGATGGCGCGAGCATTCTCGGGGTCGTGCTCCAGCCGGCGAAGGACAAGCTCTACACGGGCTTCGTGGACGCCGGAGAGGCGAGCGCCTCTCTGACGCGCGGCGTGCTCGCCGGGAGCCCCGCCCGCGAGGCGCTGCGGGTCTCGGAAACCGCCGCGACGGCGTCGCTCCGCATGGTGGCGAGCCGCTCACACCGGGACGCGGCCACCGGACACTTCGCGGAGACGCTCGGCATCACGCAGGAGCGCCCTCACGGAAGCGTGGGGCTCAAGGTGGGGCTCATCGCCGAACGCGAAGCCGACGTGTACGTGCACCCCTCGAACCGGGCGTCCGCGTGGGACGCCTGCGCGCCGGAGGCGATCCTGCGCGGCGCCGGCGGGCGCTTCACGCGCATGGACGGCAAGCCCTTCCGCTACGGCGGCTCCACCGACATGGCCAACCACGGCGGGATCCTCGCCTGCAACGCGGCGGCCTACGACGCGGTGCTGCCCGCGGCGCAGGCGGCGGCGGCGATGGCGGGCCTGCCGACCGACGGGGAGGGCGCGTGAGGGGCAACAAGGCGGACCCGGACGCCTTCCGCGACCGGGTGGTCGCCCTGACGGGGGCGGCGTCCGGCATCGGCAAGGCCCTGGCGCTCGAGCTCGCGTCGCGCGGCGCGCACCTGGCCTTGGCAGATTGGAACGCCGAGGGCCTCGAGGAGGTGCGCGTGGCCGTGGAGCGCCGCGGGCGCCACGCGACGGCGGAGCGCCTCGACGTGTCCGACCGCGACGCGGTCTTCGCCTGGGCCGAGGCGTCCATCGCCGCGCACGGGCACGTGGACGCCATCATCAACAACGCCGGCGTGACCGTCGCGGACTCCTTCGAGGCCATGAGCTACGAGGACTTCGAGTGGATCATGGGCGTGAACTTCTGGGGCGTGGTGCACGGCATGAAGGCCTTCCTGCCGCACTTCCTGCGCCGCGACCGCGGGCACCTGGTGACCGTGTCCAGCGTCTTCGGGATCATCGGCTACCCGGGTCAGGCGGCGTACAACGCCACCAAGTTCGCCGTGCGCGGCATGACCGAGGCCGTGCGCCAGGAGCTCGCGGGGACGAACGTGCATACGCTCGTCGTGCACCCCGGCGGCATCAAGACCAACATCGTCCGGAACGCGCGCTTCCACCGCGACGCGGCCGGCAGCCAGGACAAGAACGAGAGCGTCGCGCAGTTCGAGCGGGTGGCGAAGACGACGCCGGAGAAGGCCGCCGAGGTGATCTTGGGAGCCATGGCGCGGAAGGAGCCGCGGGTGCTCATCGGCGCCGACGCGGAGATCATCGACAAGACGCAGCGCCTCTTTCCCGTGGACTACCCGAAGGCGATCGACCGCGTGATCAAGCTGCTGGATCGGTGAGGCGGGGGCGGGCGCGGGGGCGGGGGTTTTTCGCCGGTACCGGGCAGGGGCACGGGCACGGGCAGGGGCACGGGAAGCGCTTGGCGCTATTGAGTCCGGGATGGAGAATTTCACACCCTTCACCTCGCTCGGGGGTGGGCTGCTGATCGGGCTCTCGTCCGTGATGCTCCTGCTGCTCAATGGCCGCATCTGCGGCATCAGCGGGATCAGCGGTGGGCTGACCAAGCTGCCCGGGGCCTACGAGTCGCGGGAGGAGCGTCTTTGGCGGGCGGCCTTCACGCTCGGGCTCCTGCTCGGCGGTCTGGGCCTCGGCGCGATGGCACCGGAGGCCTTCGCGAACACCACCGCGCGCTCGACGGGCGCGCTCGTCGTCGCCGGCCTCCTGGTGGGCGTCGGCACGCAGCTCGGGAGCGGCTGCACGAGCGGCCATGGCATCTGCGGGCTCGGGCGACGCTCGCCGCGCAGCCTGGCCGCCGTGCTCACCTTCATGGGCGCCGCCTTCGCCACCGTCACGGCGACGAGCCTGCTCACGGGAGGCTCGCTATGAGCGCCGGTGAGGGCCAGCTGGAGCCGGGCGCGGGTCGGCGCATCGCCGTGGCCTTCGCGGCCGGGCTCGTCTTCGCGGCGGGGCTCACGCTCTCGGGCATGACCATGCCCGGGAAGGTCATCGGCTTCCTCGACGTGCTCGGTACCCAGGGAGGCTGGGATCCGAGCCTGGCCCTCGTCATGGGCGGCGGGCTCCTCGTCTTCATGCCCGTCTTCCGCCTGGTGGCGCAGCGGCAGCGCCCGCTCCTGGACACGCGCTTCCGCCTGCCGACGAAGACCGACATCGATGGGCGCCTGCTCGGCGGCGGCGTGCTCTTCGGCCTCGGCTGGGGCCTCGCGGGCTTCTGTCCCGGCCCGGCGCTGACGGCGTTCGGCGCGGCGGCGACGGGCGCGGCCGACGCCGCGCTGATCTTCACCCCGGCCATGGCGGTCGGGATGGCGCTCTTTCAGGCCGCCGACCGGCGACGCAGCTGAAGGCGGCGCCGCCGGGCTCGAAGGCGGCTAGGAGCGGCGGTTGCGCTGGCCGGCGAGCTGGTGCTCGAGCTGTTTCTCGAGGGCGTCGAAGGCGTCACGGACCAGCGCGAAAGCGTCGTCGTGGCGCCGCTGGTCGTCGTGCTTGGCGACCACGGCGTGGTGGCCGCGCGTGTGCACCTCGATGGTGCAGCCGAAGGCCGAGCCGTGTGTGGAGTGCTGGTGGGGAGCCTGGATGACGACCTCGAAGCGCTCGAGGTAGCCATGGCGCTTCGCCAGGCGGGCCTTGCGGTCCTCGACGAGCTGGGTGAGCGCAGGGCTCTCGGGGAGATGTCGGTAGGTGATGGTCATGAAGTCGCCTCACGGGGAGGAGGTCCTGCGCTGGCCGCGGGGAGGCGGGGCGCGTCGCAGTCGGGTCGAACGGTGAGCACGGGGACCGGCGCCCGGCGGACGACCTGCTCGGCCACGCTGCCCATGAGCAGATGGTCGAGGCCGGTGCGGCCGTGGGTGCCGAGCACGAGATAGTCGGCGCCGAGCTCCTGCTGGAGCTCGAGCACGACGTCACAGGGCGGGCCGAGGCGCACGTGCAGGGCCACGTCGATCCCCGGATGGTGCGCCGCGTAGGACTCGAGGCCGGCGCGGGCTTCGTCGATCACCTGCTCCGGGTGAACGGGGACGGTGGTGAGCCCGGCTTCCGGGAACGCGGCGATGGGCAGCGGCGGCGCGTGGACCAGGTGGAGCTCGGCGCCGAGGCGCCGCGCGAGGCGCGCCGCGTGATCGACGGCCGCGTCGGCGCTGCCCGAGAAGTCGACCGCACAGAGGATGCGGGGAGCGGACTGAGGGGACGTCGGCATGGGTGATCCTCCCGGTCCAACGACGCGCCGGACCTCACCGAGGCCTTCGCAAGGCCCGTGCCTGGCACGCGTGCCAAGCGAAAGCCCCCAAACGAGGCCTTCGAGCGCAAGGACTGCGAGGTCGCGCCCTCCGGCGCATCGCGTGCGTCTAAGGTGCGGCCGCGGAGGGGCCGTCCGCGTCGAAGTGCACGTCGAGCTGCGGGAAGGCGATGGTGATGCCCGCCTCCGCCAGCGCGTCCCAGATGCTCTGGTAGAGCCGCGACGTGAAGTCCGGCGACTCCCAGGGGTCGTGGGTCCAGGCCGTCACGAGCCAGTTGACCGAGCTGTCGCCGAACTCGGTCAGGTAGACGCGGGCGTCTTCTCCCGTGTCCTTTTCGTGGGCCGCGCGGGCCACGCGGAGCAACACGTCGTGCACCTGCTTCATGTCGGACTCGTAGGACACGCCCACGACCGCTTCGGCGCGGATCACGTCCGTGCTTTCGAAGGTGAGGTTCTTGACCCGGTTCTGGACCAGATCGTTGTTGGGGATGAGGAAGAACTCCCCGGAGCGGCTGAGCGCGACGGTGGAGCGGATGCCGATGCGCTCCACGCGGAGCACCTCGCCGTCGACCTCGACGATGTCGAGCGGCTTGATGGAGCGCTCCACGAGCAGGAGCACGCCACTCACGAAGTTCTGGACGACGTTCTGGAGCGCGAGGCCGATGCCGACGGCGAAGACCGCGCCCGCGGCGAAGAGCGCGCCGAGGTCGAGGCCGATGGTGTCGAGGGCCACGCCCATACCGGCCAGGAGCACGATGTAGTTGATGAGGTTGTTGACGACGCCGACGGTCCGCGGGTCGACGTCGCGGAGCTTGAAGGCGCGCCGCACGGCGGCGCGGATCACCCGGCTCACCCACAGCGTCGCCACGAAGACGAAGCCGACGGTGACGAGGGTCATCGCGGTGACGTGCGTCTGACCGATGTCGAAGAGCGGGACGTCGAGGAGCGTCTCGACGCCCCTCAGCGGCTCGCCGAGTATCTCGAAGACCTCGCTGTCGCCACGGGAAGGCTGCCGGGTGCCGCGCTGCATCGCGGCGAGCCTACCCGAGAGCCCTCCCGCGTGGCGTCACGGCGTCAGAGCGAGAGGGCCACGTATTTGAGCTCGGTCCAGTCGTCGAGGCCGTGGCGGCTTCCCTCGCGCCCGAGGCCGGACTCCTTGACGCCCCCGAAGGGCGCGACGGGGGACGAGACGAGCCCCGTGTTCACGCCGACCATCCCGGCCTCGAGGGCCTCCGCCACGCGGAAGGCGCGACCGACGTCGCGGCTGTAGAAGTAGGCCACGAGGCCGGCGCGCGTGGCGTTGGCGAGGGCGAGGGCCTCGCCCTCGTCGGTGAAGCGCTGCACGCCGGCGACGGGACCGAAGGTCTCCTCGCGGCACATCTTCATCTCGCTCGTGACGCCCGTGAGCACCGTGGGCGCGTGGAAGGTGCGCCCGAGCGCATGCGGCTCGCCCCCGAGCACGGCGGTCGCCCCGAGGGAGCGCGCGTCGTCCACGTGCTCGCGGACCTTGTCGAAGGTGGGCCCGTCGATGAGCGGGCCGACGGCGACGCCCTCTTCCGTGCCGGGACCGACCTTCATGGCGCCCATGCGCGCGGCGAGGCGCTCGACGAAGGCATCGTGCACGGCGTCGTGGACCAGGATGCGGTTCGCGGCGACGCAGGTCTGCCCGGCGTTGCGCATCTTGGCGACGATGCAGCCCTCCACGGCCGCGTCGACGTCGGCGTCCTCGAAGACCAGGAAGGGCGCGTTGCCGCCGAGCTCGAGGCTCACCTTCTTGACCGTGTCGGCGCACTGGCGGAGGAGGATCTTCCCGACCTCCGTGGACCCGGTGAAGCTGAGCTTCCGGACCGTGGGGCTGCCGGTGAGGACCTTGCCGAGGGGTGGCGCGTCGCTCGCATCGCCGGTCAGCACCTGGAAGGCGCCGGGCTCCATGCCGGCGCGCGTGGCCAGCACACGGAGCGCGAGGGCGGAGAGCGGTGTGGACTCGGCGGGCTTGAGCACGACGGGGCAGCCGGCGGCGTAGGCGGCGCCGAGCTTCCGCGTGATCATGGCGCTCGGGAAGTTCCAGGGCGTGATGGCCGCGGCGACGCCGACGGGCTCGCGGAGCACCATCAGGCGCTGCCCGTCCTTGGTGGGCGGGATGATCTCGCCGTAGCTACGCCGGGCCTCCTCGGCGAACCAGCGGAGGAAGGCGGCCGCATAGGCGATCTCCCCGCGTGCCTCGGCGAGCGGCTTGCCCTGCTCGGACGTGAGGAGCAGCGCGAGGTCCCCGGTGTGCGTGGCCAGGAGGCCGGCGAAGCGATGCAGCACGGCGGCTCGGCCGCCCGCCAGCGACGCTTTCAGCCGCGGCGCCGTCGCGGCCGCCGCCGCGATGGCCCGCTCGGCGTCCGCGG
>CALCTH010000115.1 GCA_937893795.1 uncultured Myxococcales bacterium
GCCCTACGCGTCGTGGCCCTCACGGACTTGCAGGGATATCTCGAGCCCTGCGGCTGCTCCGAGAACATGCTCGGGGGCATCGACCGCTTCGCGGCGCGGGTGGCCGAGCTCCAGCGCGAGGCGCCCACGCTCCTGGTCGCGGCCGGGGACCTCTTCCACGGGCCCGAAGAGCACGCGGGGCCTGCGGCCGGCGCGGCGGGGCGCTGGCGGCACGAGGCCGTGCGCGACGTCCTGGCGGAGCTCTCGCCCGCTGCTGGCGGTGACCCCGGGGCGGTCGCCGCCGGGCACGGGCGGCGGGGAGCCGGAGCTCGCGCTTCGTCCGGGGGTGCTTCGTGACGTGGGTGGGGTCTCTCTGGGCATCCTCGGCGTCACCACCGCGGGGGGCGAGGCCCTCGCGGCCGCACGGAGGGAAGCCGAGCGGCTCCGCGGCGCCGGCGCCGAGCTCATCGTCGCCCTCGTCAGCGGCGACCGCCGCCTCGCCCGCGACGTGCGCGAGGCGACGAACGCGCGCCTCGTCGTGCAGGGCGGCCTCGGCCGCGCCGACGCGCTCCCGCCGACCCGCGACGGGAGCGGCTGGGTGGTGCACGGGGGCCGCCAGGGGCAGGGGGTCCTCGTCGTCGACCTCCATCGCCCGACGAGCGAGGGCGAGGCCGTCGACCTCAGCGCCTGGAGCGTCGAGGTCTCCGCCGAGGCGCTCGATGACGAGATCGCGGGGCTCGAGAGGCAGCTCGCGGGATGGCGCGCCGAGGGGCGGAGCGGACCCGCGGTCGAACGACAGGCCGCGCGCCTCGACGCGATGCGTGCGGAGCGCGCCGCGCTGCGGCCGCCGCGCTTCCCCGACGCCGGCCCTGCCTTCGAAGCACGCTGGATCGCGCTCGACGCCCAGGCGCCCAAGGACGAAGGCGTCGGCCGGCGTCTCCGCGCGCTCGACCGGCGCATCAACGCGCACAACGAGCGTGCCTTCGCCGATCGCTCGCCGCCCCCGGTACCGGAGGGCGACGCCGCGTACGTCGGCTCGACGACGTGCGGCAGCTGCCATGCCGCCGCCTACGAGTGGTGGCGGAGCACGCCCCACGGCCGGGCCTACGCCACGCTCGAGGACCTCGACAAGGAGTTCCACCTCGACTGTGTGGGCTGCCACGTGACGGGCTACGAGCAGCCCGGCGGTGCGACCGTCACGTGGAACCTCGAGGGGGCGCTCGAGGACGTCGGGTGCGAGACCTGCCACGGTCCCGGGAGCCGACACGTGGCCGCGCCGACCGCGGAGGTGCCTCCGGTGGAGACGCCCGAGTCCCTCTGCGTCACGTGCCACAACGAGGAGCACAGCACCGCCTTCGTCTACGCCGGCTACCGCGCGATGCTTCGCGGGCCGGGGCACGGGCTGCCGCCGGCCGGCTCCCCCTGACGCGCTGCGCCCGAAGCGCGGCCGAGGTACGACCGGCGCGTAGCGACGAGGTGCGCGGCCTGCCCCATACTGCGCGCATGCGGCACGTCGCCCTCGTCGCCTTCGTCGGCTCCCTCCTCGCGTGCGGCGGCGCCGGCGCGCAGCCGCGCGATCCCGGCGGCGGGCCTCTGCGCGTGCTCACGGGACGCGCGAGCTACTACGCGGACTCCCTTGCGGGCAACACCACGGCCAACGGCGAGACCTACGCCCCTCGCGCCTTCACCGCCGCGAGTCGGGACCTCGCCTTCGGTACGCTCGTTCGCGTCGTCCGCCTCGGCCCGGACGGCGGGGATCTCGCGTCCGTGGTGGTCCGCATCAACGACCGCGGCCCCTTTCGCGACCACCGTCGTATCCTGGACCTCAGCCGCGCGGCCGCCGAGGCCCTCGACATGATCCGCGCCGGTGTGGTTCCGATCCGCGCCGAGATCCTGTCCGAGCCCTGACACGACGCTGCCTCAGCCGAGCGCCGCGGCGGCGACCTCGGCGCGCGCCGCGTCGCGGCCAGCCAGCATCCGCACGGCGCGGAGCGGGCGCTCCACCGGGTACTCCTTGGTGAAGCCGTAGCCCCCGTGGACCTGGAGCGCGTCGTGGCAGACCCGGCTCGCCTTCGTGGCGACGAAGGCGCGAGCGGCCGCTGCCGAGGCCGGGGAAAGCGCCGCGCCCGCGCGCCAGACGAGGAGTCGTGCGGCGTCCAGGTCCGTCGCCGCGTCCGCGATCTTCCACTGAATCGCCTGAAACGCGCCCAGGGGACGGCCGAACTGCGTGCGCTCCTTCGCGTACGCCAGCGCCGCGCCCGCCGCTCCGGCCGCAGCGCCCAGCATCGTCGCCGCCGCCGCGAGATCGGCCCAGGCCCGCACGGTGGCGCCATCGGCCTCGAGGGTCGTGGCGTCCCCGAGGTCGACGTCGCTCAGCCCCGCACCGCCGAGCCCCAGCGTCGCGGCGGCGTCCCCCGCGGGAGCGTCGACGCGAAGGAGCGCGCCTCCAACGTCGTGAGCGACGAGGACGTCGGTGGGGAGCGGCGCCAGCCGGGCGCGGCCGCCGGCCGCGGCGGCGTAGCTCGCGAGGGACCGGCCCTCCGCGAAGGCCGAGCGATCCGTCCCGGCGCGCCCGGCCATGGCCGGGCCAGCGTGCACGGCCCAGCGCCAAGCGACGTCCGGGCTCGCCTCGCCCAGGGCTTCGGCAGCGACCGCGAAGGCCAGGCCATCGAGGCCGGCGCCGCCCTCCTCCTCGGGCACGGTGAGGCCGAAGAGCCCAAGCTCGGCGAGCTGCGCGCGAACCTCGGCCGACAGGCCTCCGGCGCCCTCGAGGGCGTGCGCACGGGGCGCTAGCTCCTTCCGGGCGAAGGTGCGCGTCGCGTCGCGAATGGTCTGGTGCAGCTCGCCGAGGCGCAGGTCCATCGCGGCGGAGCATGGCGCCACGTGCCGTGGCGTCCAAGGCGCCCGCTCACGCCGCGGCGCGCTTCAGGCCGTCGCGCCGCCGCAGCTCGAGCCCGCCCCCGCCGTGCAGCCGAAGCAGTGGCGCGCCGTCCGGATGTCGCGGCTGCCCAGCAGGGCCTCGTCGAAGTCGCGGATGTGGCCCACGCCGCCGGACACGGGCATCTCGAGCATCTGGTTGAAGTCGCAGTCGTAGAGGGTGCCGTCCCAGCCCACGCTCAGCGTGTTCCGGCACATCACGCCGCGGGCCGCCACCGGGTTGAAGGCCGCCGCGAGCTTCGTGAGATAGGCCTCCAGGTTCCCGGTCTCTTCGAGCCACTCGAGATAGCGGCTGATCGGCATGTTGGTGATGGTGAAGAGCGCATCGAAGCGCACGCCGTGACGCCGCGCCAGCTCGCGCTTCCACTCCGCTTCGAGGCTCGCTTGCGGCGCGGGGAGGAAAGCGCCGACGGGGTTCGTCACCAGCACGAGGCGTCGATCGGAGCGGCCGGTACCGTAGCCAAGCTCGTTGAGCCTACGGAGGCCCCGAAGGCTCTTCTCGAAGACACCCTCGCCCCGTTGCGCGTCGGTTCCGAGGGCCCGGTAGTGCGGGAGCGAGCAGACCACCTCGACGTCGTTCGCCGCGAAGAACTCCGGGAGGTCCCTGCCGCGCCCGGTCTCCATGACCGTCAGGTTGCATCGGTTCATCACGTGTTTGCCCAGAGCCCTGCAACCCTCGACGAAGGCGCGAAAGCCGGGGTTCAGCTCCGGAGCGCCCCCCGTGATGTCGACCACCGGCACGTCGCTCTTGGCGAGCGCGTCGAGGCAGAGCGAGAAGGTCTCCGCGCTCATGACCTCCGTGCGGTCCGGACCGGCGTCCACGTGGCAATGCCGGCACGTCTGATTGCAAAGCCGACCCACGTTGACCTGAAAGACGGCCAGCTCCGTCGGCCGTAGCGGATGAAGGCCGGCGTCGGCGAGCTCCTCCTCGAACTCCCGCGGCAACGCGACGGCGTCGAGGCGCGCGCACTGGGTCTCCGGCGCGGCGAGGGGAGAGCGGCGCGCGTTGAGCGTCGGGAGCTTCTTCCTCCGGTACCGCGAAGGCGCCAGGCCGTCGCTCGGATGCGATCCATCGGGGGGCGTCATCGCAGGCTCACATGCTGATCTTGTCGGCGTGGTTCCGCATCTGGATCCCGTGCACCAGGCTCGCGCCGCCGCGAATGGCGGCCGCCACGTGCACGGCCTCGGTCAGTTGCTCGAGGTCCGCGCCCTTCTCGAGAGCCCCCTTCGAGTAGGCGTCGATGCAGTAGGGGCACTGGATGGCGTGGGCGACGGCCAAGGCGATCAGCGCCTTCTCGCGCGCGCTGAGCGCCCCGTCCTCGAAGACGGCGCCGTACCAGGCGAAGAACTTCTCGGCGAGCTCGGGGCGATGCGCGCCGATCTCGCCGAAGCGGGCCAGGTCCCGGGCATCGTAGTAGGCGTCGCGGGGGCCCGCGGAATCGTCGTCACTCATGCTGCTTCGTCTTCCTCGCGCAGGGGGAGATATGTCCGCGGGCCGTCCGGGTTTCATGCGCGCCCTCGCGAGGGCCCGAGGCGGACGTATGCCTCTACGGCGCGCGGCGCCGGGATGCACGCCCCTGGCTACTCCCCTTCGTCGCCGCCGGCGACGGGCTCGAGGGGAATCGTGAGGCTGAGGCTCCGCGGCTCGTCGAGCCCCTCGACGGAGAGCGCGCTCTCGCGCAGGCAGACGAAGAGCTCGGGATCGTCGAGGTCGTGGCCCTCCTGCGGTCGCACGGCCGAGACGAGGGCCCGGCCGGGCTCAGCGGGGACGATGTCGAGGGCGAGAGAGAGGTAGCCCCTCAGCCCGGGCTGACGCTCCCGGGCCATCTCGATGCACTCGTCGACGAGGGGCATGAGCTCGCGATTCAGCTGCGCCGCGACGGGGGCCAGCTCGGCACCGCCACGGTTGCGAAGACCGCCCGAGGAGAGCGCCTCGTCCGCCCCGCCCCGCCGCGCCGGAGCCGCGGACGCCACCGCGGCGGGGATCCCCACGCGCCCCCCCATGGCGGTCCCCACCCCGAGATCGACGACGCGGGCCGGCCCACCCGCC
>CALCTH010000116.1 GCA_937893795.1 uncultured Myxococcales bacterium
GCGTCTCGCCGGGGCCGCCGCGTGGCACCGTCCCGCGCTCCGCCGGGCTCGGCGCGTGCCGGGCTCCTTCTGCAGCGTCCCATCGGGCCCGCGGCCGGCGCTCCGCATGCGGTCCCTCCCCGGTCGCGACGAAGGGCTGGTCCCGGGGGTTCGGGGTGGCTCGGCGGAGATTCTCCCACGCCGCGCGATCGAGCGCCGTCCGGAGCCGGCTGATCTGGGAGTCCCGGACGGCGTCGTTGGGGCCGTCCTGGAGTTGCACGGCGTCCGCGCGGCTCACGAGCAGCGTGACGTGCTCGGCGCCCGTCGCGTCCCCGCCCTCGCCACGATTCCACTGGTCCACGTTTTGCCGGCTGCGGGGACCTCCCGCCTCCAGGGGCGCAGGGCTCCGGCGCGTCCGTCCGGGCCGGGTGGCGTTCGCGTCGCCGGGCGCGTCGGGCGTCGTCGCCTCCGCCGCGTAGGTCACGCTCAGCGGGACGGCGAGGAGCGGCGGCGGGACGCTGCGCAGCACCCAGAGCGCGCCTCCGTGCGCCACGAGCGAGAGGCCGGCGGCAGAAAGCCACGCCAAGCGGCGAGCCTCGGGACGACGAAGCACGGAAGTCGAGCATACGGACGCGCGACGGCTGCATCCCGGCCTCGGCCGCGAGTGCGCCGAGAGTGGCGCACTCAGGGCCAGTGGCGTGCTCGAGCTGTCATCTCGCGCGCGGCGACAGGTCGCCGCCTGCCGCCTTCAACGCTTGGCGCCGCGCTTCTTCGCCGCCTTGCCGGTCTTCGCGGGTGCCGGGGCGCTCGGCTCCACCGGCGGCCAGCGGGCCTCCGGCGGCATCTCGCGGCGACCGCCCTTGCGCACCACCGTCAGCATGTAGAGGGCGAGCAGGAAGAAGCCAATCGACGCGTATTGCGCGGGGGTGAGACCGCCGTAGCGGATGTCTCCGGCGTGCTCGGGCGTCTCCCGGAGGAAGTCGAGGCAGAAGCGAATCGGCGCGTAGAGCAGCGGGAGGACCACGCAGAAGAGCCCCGTGGGCCGATTGGGCAGGCGGCGAAGCCACAGGAAGAAGAGGACGACGGCGGCGCTCCAGATGACCTCGTAGAGGCCGAGGTCGTGCCGCGTCACGCCGCTCCCGTACCAGTCCTCGACGCCGAGGAAGAAGTCGGTCTCGCGTCCCGGGTGATCGTGGACCGTGAAGCAGCCCATGCGGCCGAAGAACCAGCCGAGGGGGAGGCCGAAGCAGATCACGTCGGAGGGCAGGAGCGTCGGCAGCTTCCGTCGCTTGCCCCAGAGGAACACCCCGACGAGCGCGCCGACGAAGCCGCCGTAGCTCGAAAGCCCGAGCCAGCTGATCTCTCCCTCCGTGAGCAGCTCCACGAGCTTGTCGGTCTCGTAGAAGAGGCCGTTGAGGAAGAAGGCGCCGAAGAAGCCCACGGAGACGGCGTGGGTGATGAAGTCGGCCATCACGGCCGGGTGGAGCCCCTCGGACTTGGCGTGCCACTCGGCGAGCCGCGAGCCCGCCAGCACGCCGATGGCCACCAGCACGCCGAAGGGCTGGACGGGCACCGTCTCCATCTCGAGGGCGAAGAGCATGATGCGCGCGACGACGGCGAAGCCGAAGGTCGAAAGCGCTTCCTGCCGAAGCGCAGGTTTGACCGCCGCCAGAACGCAGAGCACGAGGACGCCGACGAGCAGCGCGTCGGCATCGACGTCCCATTGCTCGAGGCGAAACCAGGGGATCGCGAGAAACACGGCGCGGCGAACCTAGAGGGCCGAAGGGTGCGTGTCGATGGCAATTGGCGCTGCGGTCTGAGGCAAGTCGCCGTAGGACGCGCCGGGCGCCGCTCGCTGTGGTAAGGACCCGACGTCATGAGCGAGATCGTCGCCCTCCGCGCCCGGGAAATCCTCGACTCCCGCGGCAACCCCACCGTCGAAGTCGACGTCGCGCTCGCCACGGGCGCCGTGGGGCGTGCCGCCGTGCCGAGCGGCGCGTCCACCGGCGAGCACGAAGCGCACGAGCTACGCGACGGAGACGCCGGACGTTTTCTCGGCAAGGGCGTGACGAAGGCCGTCGCGAACGTCCTCGAGCACATCGCCCCGGAGGTGGTGGGCCTCGACGCCCAAGATCAGTTCGTCATCGACCGGGCGCTCGTCGCCCTCGACGGAACGCCGACGAAGTCCCGGCTCGGCGCGAACGCGATGCTCGGCGTGTCGATGGCGACGGCGCGGGCGGCGGCGGCGGAGACGCATCAGCCGCTCTGGCGCTACCTCGGCGGCTCGAACGCGCGCTTTTTGCCGGCGCCGCTGATGAACATCATCAACGGCGGCGCCCACGCGGACAACGGCCTCGACATCCAGGAGTTCATGGTCGTGCCCGTGGGCTTCGACCGCTTTTCGGACGCGCTCCGTGCGGGCGCCGAGACCTTCCATCACCTCGCCCGCCTCCTGAAGGCCGAGGGCTTTGCGACGAGCGTGGGCGACGAGGGCGGCTTCGCGCCGCACCTCGCCAAGAACGAGGATGCGCTGGCCTTCTGCACCCGCGCGATCGAGGCGGCTGGCTACGTGCCAGGCGAGGACATCTCCATCGCCCTCGACTGCGCGGCCAGCGAGTTCTTCGACAAGCAGGCGGGCGTGTACCGCTTCGACGGTGAGGAGCTCGACGCCGCCGGCCTCGTGCGCGTGTACGCCGCCTACTGCGACCGCTACCCCATCCTCAGCATCGAGGACGGGTGCGACGAGAACGACTGGGAGGGCTGGGCCGCGCTCACGGAAGCTCTCGGGGACGACGTGCAGCTGGTCGGCGACGACCTCTTCGTCACCAACGTGCAGCGTCTAATGATGGGGATCGAACGTCAGGTCGCCAACGCGATCCTGATCAAGGTCAACCAGATCGGCACGATCACGGAGACCCTCGACGCGATCCGTCTCGGTAGCGTCAACGGATACTCGTCCATCATCAGCCATCGCTCCGGCGAGACCGAGGACACCTTCATCGCCGACCTCGCCGTGGCGACGGGGGTCGGCCAGATCAAGACGGGCTCGCTCTCGCGCTCGGAGCGCGTCGCCAAGTACAACCAGCTCCTCCGCATCGAGGAGGCCCTTGGCGACGGCGCGCTCTACTCGGGTCCGACGACCTTCGCCTGAACGGCGAAGCCCCCTGCTCAGGTCGACGCGCGGAGCCGGGGCACGATGCCCCGGTCGTACTCGCCGGCCTTGAAGCGTTCGTCGTTCAGCACGGCGCGCAGCGTGGGGGCGTCGGTCTGCCACGGCGGCAGCTGGAGGCCCGCCACGACACGGTCGAGGGTGAGCAGGGCCCGATGGCGCACCGGCGCGCTGCTCGTGAGCCGCGCCAGCGTCGGCCAATCGTCGAGGCTCGTCCTGCGGCCCTCGACCACCGTCGCCTCGAAGGCGAGCACGCGGGTCGGGGCGGCAGGGACGTAGAGGCCGCCGGCGAAGCGCATCTCTCCCGCCCCCTCGCGGCTGTTGATGGCCGCGGCGAAGGCGTGCCCCCGCGGAGCGCGCGCGGCGAGCTCCGGGGGGAGGGGCTCCCCCGCGGCCAGCCGGAGCTGGAGCTCCACGAGGTCGTGACCCGTGACGCGCTCGGCGGCGCCGTGGTGGGCGGGCAGCCCGAGCTGCACGGCGTCGAGCCAGCCGCGCCCTTCCTCGTCGATGAGGAAGTCGACGCTGAGAAGCCCGGCGGTGGTCACCTCTCGCGCGAGGCGGAGGCTGGCGTCGAAGAGCATCTCGCGAAGGGCCTCGCCGTCGGCGCGGAAGAAGAGCTCCGGCGAAGGGCACTCTTCGAGGAGCACGTGACCGTCGGCGATGACGCTCGCCTCGCGGTCGACGAGGGGGTGGAGCTCCCCGCTCGCGTCGCCGGCGAGGAGGATGCGTACCCGTCGCGCGCGCGGCAGGTCGCGTTCGAGACGAAGCCCACCCTCGGGGACTCGCTCGCGCACCCGAGCCCATGCGTCTCCGAGCTCCTCTTCGTCCATGGCGCCAGCGCTCACACCGGCGGCCGCGACGGCGACGGGGAACCCGAGCGAATGGGCCGCGTCGTAGGCATCCGAGAGGTTCGCGAGGAGCGTCTCGGCTCCGGGAACGACCCGCACGCCCGCGCGCTCCGCCGCGGCACGGAGCGCTCGGCGCTCGGCGGCGAGCTCGAGCATGTCCGGGTCGAGACCCACGAGGAGCACGTCGGCGGCCTCTGCCGCGCGGGCGAGGGGCAGGAGGCCGGGGTCCCCCGCGTAGCCGGGATGAATGGCGTCGACGCCGGCCTCCTGCGCCGCGGCCACGATCACCTGCGGCGCGATGACGCCGTTCTCGGCGGCGACGACGCGAAGCTCGTCGGCTGCGCTCGTGAGACCTCCAGGCTCTTCGTCCTCGGTACGGAGCCCCACCGTGGCGATGCCGAGACGTTTGCAGGTGCGCGCGACGCGCACCGTGGCGGCGCCCCGGCGAGCGAGTAGACCCCGCTCGAACACCGCGGGTGCATAGCGTATAGCGCCGCTCGTGCCGGTGCTACTGCGAACGTGGGGCCTTCGCCGCCGGGCCGTACGTCCCGCCGACGTGCGGCGCCGGGCGCTGCGCATGCTCGAAGCGATGGAGCTCGAGACCGCCGAGCTCTCCATTCTTCTTTGCGATGACGCAACGATGCGCGCGCTCAACCGTGACTATCGCGGGAAGGACCGTCCGACGGACGTGCTCGCCTTCGCGATCCGTGAGGGTCAACACGGTGAGCTGGCCGGCGAACTACTGGGGGACGTGGTGATTTCACTCGATACGGCGCGTCGCCAGGCGAGCGACGGCGATCGCACGATCGTGGCCGAAGTGACCTTTCTCTTGGCCCACGGTCTCCTTCACCTTCTCGGCTACGACCACCGCGACGCCGCCGAGCTTCGACGCATGAACGCGCTGACGGATGGTCTCGTCGCGGCGGCGCGCCCCTACGCCGACGGCTGACGCTCGTGCCTGCGGCGCGCCTGGGCCCCTTTAAGCCCCTGTAATCATTCGAGTCGCGGGTGGGCGCCCCTCCTCCGCACGGCGGGGCGGGGCGAGCGTCACGGCGGACGCAGCGCCGGCATGGGTGGACCGGGGAGGTCGCGACCCCGGCCCCGGCCCCGGTGCCCGCTGCCCGAAACCCCTCGTTCGTCGGGAAAAACGGCCCGATTCTCCTTGCCGCGTCGATTTTGCCCGTGCATATGTGCGAGTGCCTGGGCCTACGGGTCCGCTTCCCCCGACGAAACCGGGGGATCCGTACCGCGGACCCTTCGCGGGGCGGGGGCGTGAGGGGCCTGGGCAGCTCCTACGGCCCACGGGGAGCGACCGGGGATTCGCCTCGACGCTCGTCGGATGTGACGAGAGAGACAACGCGACAGCCGAGCGAGTGGGGATGGTGTTTTCCACGTGTGAGTCTCCCCAGAGTGGGAGCTCGTCCGCGGGAGAGGCCGACCCCGACGCGTCTCGGGGACTCGTACGGAATTGGGATCGCCCCGCCGTTCAGTGGCGGGGAGCCCCAGGAAGAAACTGGAGGGAGCAATGGCTGCCAAGCGTTTGACCAAGGCTCAGATCGTGGCCGAGCTCGCTGAGAAGACCGGCCTCACGAAGCGAGAGGTCGCGGCCGTGTTCGACGGGCTGCGTGACCTCATCAAGCGTGAGCTGGGCCGCCGCGGCCCCGGCGAGTTCGTGATTCCGGACATCATCAAGCTCAAGCTCAAGAAGACCCCGGCGGCGAAGAACAAGAAGTTCCGCAACCCGGGCACCGGCGAGGTCATCTTCAAGGACGTGCCGGCGGGGCGGAAGCTCCGCGCCACGCCGCTGAAGAAGCTCAAGGATCTGGTCCTCTGAGCTCCTTCGAGGGCACCGCTCGCGCAGCCGCGACGAGAACGGCTGCGTAGAGCGCAGCGGCGATAGCAGGCCGCGTAGAGCACACGAAGGCGCGCCTCCAGCGGGGGCGCGCCTTCGTCGTGTCTGGGGGGTCCCGTCCGCTATCGCGCGCCGGCCGCGGGGTCGACGAGCGGACTCGAGGGAGCGGGCTCCGGCGGCGCGGGAGCGGAGGGGCGCGCGGGAGCGTCTCCGGCTGGCGGGCTCTCGGGCGCCATGCTCGCGCGAGACGCCTCGGGCGCCACGCTCGCGCGAGACGCCTCGGGCGCCATGCTCGCGCCAGACGCCGCGCCATCGACCCGCGGACGGCGCCGGGACTGCGCCGCGCCCTCCGCGAAGCGGGTCACGCGGCTCAGCACCAAGCGGGCCTGCTGCGGGGTGAGCGCGAGGCGGAGCGGGACGCGGCGACCGCGTGGCGGGCCGATTTCGATGGCGCGGACGGCGCGGCTCATCGTGCCGCCCATGACCTTGCGCGCGAGGCCGTTGGTCAGAAGCGCGCGGCGGCGCTCCGCCCAAAAGGCCACGGCCGCTTCGGCGGCGTCGGCATCGGGGTAGACGGCCGATCCGACGAGGCGGAGCGCACCCTCCGCCGTCTCGCGGAAGGCGAGCCGCATGCTGGCGGGCGCCATCGCAGCCTGCCCGCCGCGGATGAAGTTGGCGATGCCCTCGGCGTCGATGCGGAAGACCTCGCGCGGCCCCATGGCGAGCAGCGCGTCGGCGCCCCGCGCGCCCTCGAGGTCGTCCACGAGCGCCCCGGCCTCGGCCGCGGGCGGCTCCTCGCCTTCGCCCCGCACCTCGCTCACGCCCGCGTCGGGGCTGGGCTCGCCGGTCTCGCGGCCCTCGTCGCCGCGCGCTTCGGCCCGCGCCTGGGCGATGGCGAGAATGCGGGGAAGGTCCGAACGCCGGCTGATGACGAAGTGGCGCGGGCCGGTGAGGGCGATCACCCGTGGTGTTCGGTCCGGGTTCGGCCAGGGAGCGAGGCTCACTCCTGCGTCGCGCTCCCACGGTGTGGGTACGTCGCGCGCGGCCCCGAAGCGGGCGACGACCTCGCGAACGTAGTCGGGACCCTCTTCGTGGGTGTGGCGGCCGGCGAGCACCATCTGACTGCGCCGTAGCGAGGGGGTGGCGATGAGTAGCCGGTCGAGGTCCGTGAGCGGATCGATGCCCGACCCCTCGAGGAGCGCCTGCCAGTCGGGGAGCGCGGCGAGCAGCTCACGGACCGACTCGGAGAGGGCGCTCGCCTGCAGCCTCGCCAGGTCGAGACGCATCGCGAGCTGCGCGCCCGGGGGGATCGCGCGGCGCGCGCCGCGCGCCCGCTCCTCGGCGCCGCTGTCTGCGCCCCCGTCTGCGCCACCATCTGTGCCGCCATCGACGCCGTCCTCCTCCAGGCCGCCGTCGGCTCCCTGGTCCGCGACGTCCCCGTCGGTGGCGCCCAGGTCGCTCGGGCCCATGTCCGGCGGTCCGAGGTCGTTGGGTCCAAGGTCTGGCGGGCCGAGGTCGAGACGACCCGAATCCGGCGAAGCCATATCTTCCACGCCCAGCTCCGGTGGCCCGAGGTCGAGCGGGCCCATGTCGGGCGGGCCCATGTCGGGCGGGCCCATGTCCGGCGGGCCCAGATCGAGGGGCACGCGGGGAGCCTCGGCGGCCGCAGGCTCCGGCTCCGGCCCGGGACGCGCCGCCGGGGGCGCCTCCGGGGCCGGCGGCTCCTCCGGCGGCGCGAGGTCCAGGGCGAGCGCCTCGTCGCCGCCGAGCTCGATCTCCGCCGGCATGACGAACTCGAGGTCGCGCGCCGGCGCCATGGCGAAGCCCGCGAGCAGCGCGCCTGCGCCCAGGTGCCCGGCGAGGCTCAGGCCCAGCGCGAGCGCCAGGCGAAGCGGGAGGGGACCGGGTCTCACCGCCGACCTCGGCAGGGGGCACACGGGGGAAGCGTCACAGGAGGCACGTTGGGTTGACGTACCCGGGGCCCCATGAAATCACCCGCTGCCCGGCCCCGGACCGCCCCGCGGCAGAAAGCGCTCCCCATGACGCGCCCGATCCTGCGCCACGCTCCGCTCTCCGTGACTCTGGCCCGACGCCTGCTCGTCGTCTTCGTCGTCGCCCTGGCCTGCGACGAACGCCCCCCGTTGCCCGAGCCCGTGGCCGCTGCGGGGACGGAAGCCGTCGACGGGGCCGAGGGCGAGGTCGCCGCGCCGAGCCCCGGGGCCGAAGCGCAGCCCGACGAGGACGAAGAGGATCCCACCGCGGTGGCGCCCAGCGGCCCCCCCAAGCGCATCTTCGCCAGGCGCTTCGTCGTGCCCGTGCGGGCGGCACCTAGCCGGGAGGCTGATCGCATCGGGTATCTGCGCGCCGGCGCCGTCCTCCAAGCCACCACGGCCGCTCCCATGGGCTTCGAGCGCTGCCGCGGCGGCTGGTTCGAGCTTACGACGGGGGGCTTCGTCTGCAACGAGCGGCACGTGATCGCCTTCGAGGGTCGCCGGCTCCCCGAGCGCCGAGCGCGGCAACCGAAGCTCGAAGAGCCGCTCCCCTACGAGTACGGCTTCGTGCGCCGGCGAGCGCCCATGTACCGGCGCCCACCCACGGACGAGGAGGCGATGGAGTTCGAGGGCTGGCGTCCTCCCGGCATGGAGCCCGAGGAGGGAGCCGAGGCGCCCGCCGAAGGCTCCGAGGCACCCGCGATGGCGGAGGCGCCCGCGATGGCCGAGGCGCCCGCGATGGCCGAGGCGCCCGCGATGGCCGAGGCGCCCGCGATGACCGAGGCGCCCGCGATGGCCGAGGCGCCCGCGATGACCGAGGCGCCGAGCACCATGGAGGCCGCGCCCACCAGGCCGCCGCCCGAGGGCACGGGCGGCGACGTCCTGAGCAACCTCGTGACCACGCCGGACGAGGGCGAAGAGGTCGAGGAAGAGGGACCCACGCTGGGCGGTCTCATGGGGGACCCGGATTCCGTCGTGGCGCGTTGGCTCATGCGCGGCTTCTACGTGAGCCTCGACCGCGGCAACTTCCGGCGGAACGGCCGTCGCTACTGGCGCACCCAGAACAACGGCTACGTGCCCTATCGGGCCATCAACCCGCGCAACGGCTCCGAGTTCCAAGGCGTCGAGCTCGGCGAAGAGGACGGTCTGCCGCGCGCCTTCGTGGTCCGGCGTCGCAACGTCGTCCGCTACCGGCGGACCGACACGGGGCGCTTCCGCCGGGCGCCCGGCCGCGTCCGCTTCCACGAGTCGCATCCCGTGCTCGAGGAGGTCCAGGACGGCCGCGAGGTCTATTACCGTATCGACGAAGAGCACTGGCTCCGGGACCGCGATCTCCGCATCGCGCGGGCGAACGAGCGGCCCCCGGAGATCGGCGCGTCGGACAAGTGGCTCGACATCGACCTCGCGTCGCAGACCCTCGTGGCCTACGAAGGCGAGCGCCCCGTCTACGTCACGCTCATCAGCAGCGGACAGAAGAACGTCCCGACGCGGGAGGAGGACTGGGAGACGCTCCGTGGTCTCTTCCGTGTGAAGTCGAAGCACCTCACGGACACGATGGACGGTGACACGGCCGTCGACGGCCCCTACAGCGTCGACGACGTTCCCTACGTGCAGTACTTCGAGCTCGCCTACGCCCTCCACGGGGCGTTCTGGCACAACTCCTTCGGCGCCCCCCGCAGCCACGGCTGCGTGAACCTCGCGCCCCTCGACTCGCGCTGGGTCTTCGGCTTCACGGACCCGCCGCTCCCGGAAGGCTGGCACTCGTCCTACCCCTCGGAAGAACGCCCGGGCACCTGGATCTGGGTGCACGGCGACATGGACTAATCCGCCGGCCGCAGGCCGGCGCCGTGCCCTGCCCGCGCCCGCGTAGACGAGCCCGGCATCGGACCTCGTCTCCGTTTCCGTTTCCGCTTCCGTTTCCGTTTCCGTTTCCGTTTCCGTTTCCGTTTCCGTTTCCGTTTCCGTTTCCGTT
>CALCTH010000117.1 GCA_937893795.1 uncultured Myxococcales bacterium
CCCGCCGGCGCCACGAGGCGACGGCCGGGTCCTGGCTTCGCCGCTCGTGCGGCGGCTCGCCCGCGAGCGCGGCCTCGCCCTCAGCGGCGTCCGCGGCAGCGGTCCGCACGGACGCATCGTCAAGCGTGACCTCGAGGGCGTGAGCGCAGCCCCGGCGGCCGCGGCGGCGCAGGTGTCGATGGCCGGTGGGGCGGGCTTCGAGCGCCTCCCGCCGCGCGTCGAGAAGGCCAGCGCCACGCGCAAGGTCGTGGCGCGGCGCCTAACCCAGTCGAAGCAGGAGGTGCCGCACTTCTACCTCACCGTCGACGTCGACGCGGCGCCCATGGTCGCGCTCCGGAAGGCCCTGAGCGCCACCCTCGACGCCAGCGCGGGCGAGAAGATCAGCTTCAACGACATCGTCATCAAGGTGGCCGCGGCGGCGCTTCGGCGCTTCCCGCAGGCCAACGCGAGCTGGGTCGACGGCACCATCCACTGGCATCGAGTCGTGGACATCTCCGTGGCCGTCGCCATCCCCGACGGGCTCATCACGCCGGTGATCCGCGACGCGGACCGCAAGGGGCTCCTGGCCATCTCGAACGAGATGAAGGTGCTCGCGAAGAAGGCGAAGGACCGGAAGCTCCAGCCCGAAGAGTTCCAGGGCGGGACCTTCTCCGTCTCGAACCTCGGCATGTTCGGCATCGAGGAGTTCGGCGCCGTCATCAACCCGCCGGAGGGCGCCATTCTCGCGGTGGGCGGGCTTCGCGACGTACCCGTGGTCCGGGACGGTGCCGTGGTCCCCGGCAAGCGCATGAAGGTGACCATGAGCTGCGATCACCGGGTCATCGACGGCGCCATCGGTGCGCAGTGGCTCCAGGTCTTCCAGCGGCTCATCGAGAACCCGGCCTCGCTCCTGCTCTGACGCCCGCGCGTGCCGGCCTTTCGCCACCGCGCGGCGGGTCTGCCATCCTCCGCGCATGCGCATCCTCCTCGCGACCGCGCTGCTCCTGGCGGCCTGTGGTGACGACAGCGATGGCCTCGTCACCTTGATCGTCCGCGACATGGCCGTGGACGCGCCGGCGCCCACGGACGGCGGCATGGACATGGCCGACGGCGTCATCACCCTCGACGAGGGCGTGCTCGACGGAGGCGGCGACGGCGGGGGAGGCGACGACGGGGGCGGCCCCGACGGCGGGGACGGTGATCTCGGGATGCCCGACATGGGCCGCGACTTCGGCTCCGGGCCGGCGCGGCCGGCCATCACGGACGTGACGCCCATGTCCCCCTCGGACGACCCCATGCCGACGGTGTCGGGAACCGGGACGGCGGACGAGCTCATCCGGATCTTCGGCAGCGCGGACTGCACCGGCACGCCCCTCGCGTCGGTCTCGGTCCCGCTCGGCGGTCTCTGGTCGCAAGCCGTGAGCGTGCCCCTCAACGCCACGACGCCGCTCTCGGCGAACCAGGAGGCCCTCGGCGGCGCGCTCAGCGCATGCAGCCTCGAGGACGTGGAGTACGAGCACGACGACGTCGCGCCCACGACGCCGGTGCTCACGGGCACGCGGCCGGCCTCCCCCGCGGACGACGAGGTCCCCTTCGTGCTCGGCACCACCGATCCCGCCATCGAGGTCGCCCTCTACGCCAGCGACGACTGCAGCGGCCTCGTCATCCAGAACGTCATCAGCGACCTCGACGGCTCCATCGAGGCCTTCATCGGCGTGACGAACGGCTCGACCACCCGCATCACGGCCCGGGCGACGGACCGCGCGGGCCTGAGCTCGGGTTGCAGCAACACGATCACCTACGTCGAGCTGCCCTGACGCTCCGCGACGGTCGCGAACATGCCCGCCGCGGCGCCCCCGGCTACGATCCCGTCCATGGTGGGATTGAAACGACTCCTCGTCCTGGCCCTGCTCGTGGCCTGCGGGGACGACTCCGGCAGCACGATCGTCATCGTGCCGGACATGAGCGGCGACTCGGGGACCCCGGACATCGCGGTCGACATGCCCGAGGACGCCGACATGGACGACCTCGGGGACCTTGGCGACCTCGGCGACATGGGCGCCACCGGGTGTACGAGCGAGGCCGAGGATCTCTTCACGCTCGGGAGCGACGCCGCCTTCGACGCCCGGCGCGTCGCCGTGACCGCCGGAGACGGCAGCTTCCTGGTGGCCTGGGAGGACCAGTCGCGAGGACGCCGGATTCGCGCGCTCCGCGTGCCGACGAACGGCGCCCCCGGGGAGCCCATCGATCTGACGTCGGGCCTGACCCGGCCGCGGGAGCCGGCGCTCCTGACGCTGGATGACGGCGTGCTGCTCGCCTACACGGACAACGACACCGGCGGCATGGGCGAGCAGGTGCTCACCCGGCGCCTCGACGCGGCCGGCATGCCGCTGGGCGAGCCCGAGGTGCTGACGAGCGGACCGGCGCGCCACTCGAGCCCGACGCTCGCCCGGGAGGGGACGACCTTCCTCGCGGGCTTCGTGGAAGCGGATACGGCGGCCGGGCTCTTCCGGGCGCAGGCGGTCACCGTCGACGCCTCCGGCAGCATTCCCACCGGGGCGACCGTACGTACGGCGTCCACGAGCGTCTCGCCCTTCCTCTCGCCGCAGCTCGTGGCTCGGGACGGCGCCGGCTACGCCATGGCCTTCATCGACACCGGCGCGGCCGGCGGCGCGGGCGCTCGCTACGCGCCCCTGGCCATCAACGGCAACCTGGCCGGAGCGGTGGTGAACGTCGGCCTCGACGAGAACGCGCGCGAGGCCGTCTCCATCGCGCTCCTCTCCCAGGCCCTCATCCCCGAGGCCAACGACTTCCTCGGCGTGGCGTTCGACGTGCTCATCGGCAGCGCCCGTCCCGAGTCGCGGGTCCAGGTCTTCGACGCCCTCACGGCCGAGGCGGGCGGCGAGCTCCGGTCGCACACCTCGGTGCAGACGGGGCGATCGCCGGCCATCGTGGCCTTCGGGGGCGGGTTTCTGGTCGCCCACCGCATTCTGACGGACTCCGAGGGTGTGCTCGCCGCGCCGACCATCGCGCTCTCGTCGCTGGATCTCACCGGTGTCCTCGCCTCGACGATCACCTTCGGAGACGCGCTGGCCTCGTCGGCCGGGGAGGGCGGGCCCGTGGGCCTCGCCGTGGCCCCGGACGGCACCTTCCTCCTGACGTGGGCCGACCGGCCCGCGGAAGGCGGCACGGCGTTCTTTGCGCGGCGGGTGTCCTGTGTGCTCTGAGCTGCGCGTCGGGCTTCTGGCCCTGGCCCTCGTCGCCTGTGGGGGCGACTCGACGGGCCTGGACCTGGGCGGGGGGGACGGAGGAGGGAACGATGGGCCCATGGCGGACGCCGGGCCGGACGGCGGGGACGCCGGAGACGAGGACCTCCCGACCATGCGCGACGCGGGGCCCGACCTCCCGGAGAGTTGCTTCGAGGAAGGGGTCTTCGATCACTGCCGCTGCGAAGGGCTGCCCACCTGCATGCCCGGTGAGTGCGGTGACGCCGCCCTTTGCCTGCCGGACCTCTGCGGTCGCATGACCTGCCAGGGCGCCGGCGCCGGCTGCCTCACGGACGGCGACTGTGGTGCCGGGAGCACCTGCACGCCCTCGTCGCTCGGGTTCTCGGTGTGCCAGTCCGCCTCCGGGTGCGGTGATGCGCGCGACTGCCCGCTCGGGTTCGCCTGCGAAGCCGGCGCATGCGCGGACCGGCGCCGTCCCTGCGCCGGCATCGACCCCTGTCCCGCCGGGTTCCTCTGCGAGACGGAGGCGCCCCTCGGCGCCTTCTGCCGACGGGCCTACCGGCCCTGCGCCAACGACCTCGTCTGTCCGCTCCAGAGCGAGTGCGTGGACGTCACGGGCGAAGGCAACCGCGTCTGCCGGCGCAGCGGGGGCGACTGCGACAGCACCCTCGACTGCGACGAGAACGAGGTCTGCGGCACGGATCCGCGCACGGAGCGCGCCGTCTGCGGCGTCAGCGGCCCCTGCGAGAGCACCGAAGGCTGCCCCGAGGGCGCCGAATGCCTCGACCTCTACGGGGATGGCGTCGGGGAGTGCGCCCTCGTCGGGGCCTGCCGAAGCGCCGCCGACTGCGAGGCCGGCGAGCTCTGCGGGGCGCCCGCCACGGGCGGCCCCACGGTCTGCACGTGACCCCCTCGGGCCTGAAATAATTTCATGGGCCCGCAAGGATGGGGCGACGAAAAGTGGCTCCCCCCGGTGGAAAGCGACATGATCTCGGCCGTTCCTACGTGGTGCGGGCCTTGCTACGTACACCAGCGATGTCGGTCGTGCACGACTGTGATGGGGTGCCCTTTCGGCGACGCCCCCGGCGCTACGGCGCCGACTTTGGGAGGACCTTCATGATGCGCCGCTGCCCCGCCGCTTCCCTCGGCGCCACCCCCTTCGCGCTGCTTCTGGCCCTGGCCGCCCTCGGCGGATGTTCGAGCGACGTGCCTCCGGCCCTCGGCTTCTCTGCCGACGGAGGCGGCGTGCAAACCTTCGAGGGCGTCGAGTGCGGCGGCGCGGTGCGCACCGGCTGCGCCTGCGAGCCCGGGACGCCTCCCGTGGATTGCCTCGTGGACCCGGCCATCTCCGGCGGCGACCTTCTCTGCGGCGCGGGGCAGCGCTACTGCCAGGGCGGCGCCTGGTCCGAGTGCCGAAACGTCGAGGAGTTCATCATCCCCGGGGGCGCCGCGATGGCGGACCCGGCCGTCGGCTGCAACCCCTGCGACCCGGAGTGCTTCGTCGCCCGGGACCGGCCCGACGCGGACGACCTGACCGACGAGAACTCCGGAGGCGTCGAGTACGACCCCGGTGCCGGCGGCATCGTCGTGCCCACGGACGAGACCGGCTCGCTTCCGCCGGAGACCGACCGGGACCGCGACGGCATCCCCGACGTCGCCGACGAGTGCCCGGCCACGGCCGGCGTGCCGGAGTTCCGGGGCTGCCCGCCGGGCGCGACGGGCTTCGAGTGCCCGCCCGGCGCGCGGTGCTCGCCCGTCGAGTGCGGCGATGGCCTCCCCGAGGGCATCGAGGAGTGCGACGACGGCAACACGGACGCGGGCGACGGCTGCTCGCCGACCTGCAGCGTGGAGCTCGGTTTCGTCTGCGGCGCAGGGACGACCGGCGGTGGGATCGACGTCTGCTTGCCGACGACGTGCGGCGACGGCGTCGTCGAGGGCAACGAGCCTTGCGACGACGGCAACGTGGAGATCGGCGACGGCTGCACACCCTTCTGCGAGCTCGAGCCCGACTGCACCGGCGGCAGCTGCACCCCCACCTGCGGTGACGGCAACGTCTACATCGTCGGCGGCCCCGACGACGAGGAGTGCGACGACGGCAACACGCGCGACGGCGCCGGCTGCTCGAGCACCTGCGTCTTCGAGCCCGGCTTCACGTGCACGCTCACGGTCTCCGACCCGCCCCCGGTGATCGAGGTCCCCGTCGTGTACCGGGACTTCGTCTGGGATGGCCAGGCCGGGAGCTCCCTCGGACATCCGGACTTCGGTACGCAGAGCAACCCCAACATCGACCCCGACTACGTCGAGTTCATGCTCGATGCCGAGGGGAAGCCCGTCTACAACGCGGCCCGCGTCCCGCCGCCGGACCACCTCACCACGCCGGCGAACTTCGCCGAGTGGTACCGGCCGAGCCCACGGAACCGGACCATCCCCTCGACCTTGGCGTTCACGCGCCAGATGGACGGGACCTACGTCTTCGACTCGACGGCCTTCTTCCCGCTCAACGATCGCTTCGACGACCTGCTGGACGCGAACCAGCCCTGGACTGTCACCGGCGAGGAGCTGACGCGCACCGGCGGCAACAATTTCCACTTCACGAGCGAGCTCCGCTTCTGGTTCCAGTATGCCGGCGGCGAGCGCCTCGACTTCCGCGGCGACGACGACGTCTGGGTGTTCATCAACAACCGGCTGGCCGTGGACATCGGCTCGGTGCACCCGCCGCAGTCCGGCGGCATCACCCTCGACGCGACGGCGGCGGCGAACCTCGGCCTCACCGTGGGCGGCATCTACGAGGCCGTCGTCTTCCAGGCCGAGCGCCAGGTCACGGGCTCGAACTACCGGCTCACGCTCTCGAACTTCTTCCAGGGCCGCACCGAGTGCTCGAGCATCTGCGGCGACGGCATCGTCACGCCTGCGGAGGTCTGCGACGACGGCATCAACGACGGGAGCCCCGGCGGCTGCAACGCCGACTGCCTCTCCCGGGGCCCGCTCCAGCCGCCGGGCATCTACCGCGAGCTCCGCTTCGGCACGGCGCCGGTGGTGGAGACCTGCACGGAGACCGTCGAGATCCGTCGCGCCGACGTCTACTTCCTCATCGACGGAACCGGCTCGATGGCGACGGAGATCACGGCGCTTCGGGATGCGCTGACCCTCGGGAACCTCTTCCCGGGCCAACCCGAGTGCGCGGGCGGTATCGCGGGCGCGATCCGCTGCACCGTCCCGGACGTGCAGTTCGGCGTCGGCGAGGTTCGCGACTACCCGGCGCTGCCCTACGGCGACTCGCCGCTCTACACGCATGTCGCGGACATGTCGCCGCTCATCGGCCCCTCGCGCACGGCCATCAACGGCATCGTCGCGGCCGGCGGCGGCGACGCCGCAGATGGGCAGACCCAGGGCCTCTCATGGCCGCCACGGGACAGGGCATTCCAGGCCTCACGACCGACCGGGTCACGGCGGGCTTCCCGGCCTGTCCCATCGGTACCTTCGGCTACCCCTGCTTCCGCGACGACGCGCAGCCCATCATCTTCCTCATCACCGACGCGGAGGCCCACAACGGCTTCGACGCGACGGCGGACTACGATCCCGTCGTGCTCGGCGGGACGCCGGTCAGCTACCTCGACGTGACCACCGAGCTCGTCGACGCTGGCATCAAGGTCGTCGGCCTCGACGCGAGCGGCGGCGCCACGGCGACGGGGAACGAGCTCACGGCGCTGGCCAACGCCACCGACGCCCTCGACGATTCCGGCAACCCGCTGGTCTTCGACATCGGCGCCATGGGCGGTTCCGTAGGGGCCTCCATCGCGGCAGCCATCGAGGACCTCGCGGGCGGCTCGCGCGTGGACATCTCGGCCGTTCCGCGCGACACGACGCCGGGCAACGGCGTCGACGAGACGGCCTTCATCAGCTCCGTCCGCGCGGCGAGCTTCAGCGGCGGTACCTGCGTGGCCATCGCCGGCGACCGCTTCCTCGGGTGCACCTCGGGCACCGAGGTGGTCTTCGAGGTCGTCCTCCAGAACGACATCGTGATGGAGATCCCCGACGACCCGCAGATCTTCGATTTCGTGCTCGACATCTTCTACGACGACACGCTCGTCGCGCAGGAGAAGCCCGTACGCATCGTGGTTCCGCCGGAGATCCCGGCCTGCGCGACCCTCGAGGTCGAGACGGACCGGATCATCCCGAACGTCACCATCGTCATCGACGAGTCGGGCTCCATGAACAGCGGCTTCACCGGCGCGGCGACGCGCTGGGAGGCCGTGCGCGACACGCTCTTCGGCGGCGCGGGCGACTGCAACGCCTTCCGGACCAGCGGCGGCAACTACGATCTCTGCGCCGCGAACGAGCTGACCTGCGAGGGCCGCGTGGCCAACGGCCGCGACTGCGACGAGCTCTGCGGGCTGAGCGGGCAGGTCTGCGCCCAGGCCTTCGATCTGGCGGGCGGTGGCCGGCGGAACTACTGCAACCCGGCGACCACGACCAAGGCCTGCGACGACACGAGCGGCGACAGCTACTGCGTCTGTGAGGCCTCCGACGGCAGCGCCACGGGGGCCGATACCTCCACGGGCGTCATCGGCAGCCTCGAGGACCAGGTGCGCTTCGCTCTCACGACCTACACGAGCCGCCAATACGAGGACTCGAGCTCCTGCGCCGGTCCCTCGGACGGCGTCAGCATGGTCTCGCTCAACAACCTCGCGGCGACGAAGGGCTTCTTCGAGCGCAACCACCCGGACGGCGGCACGCCGACGGCCGAGGCCCTCCGCGAGGTCTACGACGACATCGTGGCCTCACCGCCGCCGGACGGTCCGAGCATCGTCATCCTCGCGACGGATGGCTCGCCGAACGGCTGCTCGAACAACTCCCGCGCGGACGTCGTGGCGCAGGTGGAGCGAGGCTTCGGCAACGGCATCCGCACCTTCGTCGTGAGCGTGGGGACCGGCGTCGCGGCCGCCCACCTCCAGGACGTGGCCAACGCGGGTCTCGGGGTGCTCGCGGGCGATCCCGACGCCGACTTCTTCGTCGCCGGCTCCGCCGCGGACCTCACGGACGACATCCGTGGCCTCGTCACCGGGGCCATCTCCTGCGAGCTCGACACGACCAACGGCACCATCGCCGAGGACATCGCCTGCTCCGGCGTGGTGACGCTCAACGGCCGCGAGCTCACCTGTGACGGGCCCAACGGATGGACGCGCGTCGACGAGAACACCATTCGCATCGAGGGCACTGCCTGCGACGAGCTCCTGATGGACGGCGACGCCATCGTGCGCGGTCGCTTCCCCTGCCTGCCGGCGACGGGACGCTACCTGACCACCTACGAGGCCTTCGAGCCCGTGGGACGCTGTGAGCCCGGCGTGGACCGCGTGCTCTGGGGCGAGCTGACCTACGACATCTCCACCCCCGCGGATACGCGCATCGAGCTCATCCTCGACGCGGCCGACACGGTCGCAGAGCTCGGGACACTGTCGCCGATCATCCTCCAGGTGCCGCCGACGCTCTCGCCCGTGGACCTCGACACGCTCTTCACGGACACCGCGGGCTTCCCGCGGAGCCCGGGTGTGGTGCGGGTCACGGCCTTCCTCTTCGGAAGCCCGGACCGGCTTCGCTCCCCGGTGCTGCGCGAAGTCTCCATCGCCTACAACTGCGACGACGGGGCCTGAAAGGCCTTCCGGAGCGCGGCGCCCGCCGCGGCGCCCCGCTCGAGCGTCGCGCGCGCTTGAATCGGGCGCCGCGCCGCTTACCCTCCCGGCGCGTGTCCGCTGACGCCCCGGCCCGGCCTCTTTCGCCGTCCCGTCCGAGGGTTCTCCTCGTCCTCGTCCTGGCGATCGCCTTGGCCGAGATCGTGGGGCATGTCGTGGTGCGGGCGGGGGTGCCTTCCGCGGATGATTGGGTCCGAGCCGCGGCGCGGGTGCGCGAGGGCTTCGCGGAGGGCGACACGGTCGTCGCCGCACCGGGCTGGGCCGACCCGCTGGTGCGGGACGTGGCGGGCGATCTCCTGCCGGTGGCGGACGCCGGGCGGAGCGATCTCGCCCGCTACGAGCGCGTGTGGGAGATCGCGGCGCGGGGTCGCCGCGGGTTCTTCACGCCGGCCGGGGAACCGGCCTTCGAGGAGCGCATCGGCGCGCTGAGGCTGCGGCGCTGGGACCTCGGCCCGAGCCCGGTGCTCGTCGACCTCGTGAGCGAGCTACCGGAAGCGGAGGTACGCCTCGGCGAACGTTCGTGTCGCTGGCGCCGTCAGTCGAGCCGCGGTGGCGGGCTCGGCGCGGGCCCGCTCTGGCCTCGCGAGGCCTTCTTCTGCGGTCCGAGCCCGTGGCTCTTCGTGGGCGAGACGGTCACGGAGGACCTCGATCTCCGGCCCCGGCGCTGCGTATGGCAGCACCCGGCGGGCACCGAGCCGGTCACGACGACCTACGCGGACGTGCCCTTCGGGGAGCGCGTCGTGGTCTACGCCGGCCTCTACTACGAGCACGAGCGCAAGAAGCTCGGCCTCCCCGTCGACCTGGAGGTGCGCGCGAACGGGCGCATGCTCGGTCGCCTCCGCCACCAGGATGGCGACGGCTGGAAGCGGGCCGAGCTGCCGATGCCGGAGGGGCTCCGTGGCGGCCGCGGGCGCCTCGAGCTCGCGGTGACGGCGCCGAACCCTCACCTCCGGACACTCTGCTGGGCGGCCACGGTGCGTGGGCCGCAGCGCGCCGTCGAGAGCGCGCCAGGGGACGCGCCGTGAGCGGGCCGGGGAAGGGAGCCGTGGGCGCGGGCCGGCTGACGGGCTGGGATCACGCCGTGGGGGCGCTGCTGGCCATCGCCTACGTGGCGCTTCTCTTCGTCACCAGCGACGAGCTCGCCATGAGCCGGGACGAGAGCTTCTACGTGGTCGCGGCCCAGGATTACGGCCGCTGGATGGCGGACGTCTGGGCCGGCGAGGACGACGCCTGGTCCCGCGAGGCCATCGACGCGGCGTGGGACTACAACCACGAGCATCCGGCGCTCATCAAGAGTGCCTTCGCCCTCAGCTGGCTGGCCCAGGAGCGCTGGGAGCTCTTCCCCTCGCTCCACCACACCTTCCGCTTCCCGGGGATGGTGACGGGCGGGCTCCTGCTCTGGCTGACCTTCGTCTTCGGCGCCGAGATCTTCGGGCGGCGCGCCGGCGTCTTCGCCGCCCTGGCCTTCGCCCTGATGCCGCGCGTCTTCTATCACGCGCACCTCGACTGCTTCGACGTGCCCATCGTCCTCATGGTGATGTGGACGACCTACGCCTACTGGCGCGCACTCGCGGCGCCTCGCTGGGCGTGGATGTGTGGCTTGGCCTTCGGCTGTGCGCTCGCCACCAAGCACAACGCCTGGATCCTCCCCGGCGTCTTCCTCATCCATCAGGCCTGGCTGCACCTGGGTCGCCGTGCGCTGGCCACCCTGCGCGCCGCGCCGCTGCCGCCCGCGCCACGCCCGTGGTGGCTCGTCGCCATGGTGACCCTCGGCCCACTGATCTTCCTGGGGAGTTGGCCCTGGCTATGGCACGACACGCTGCCGCGCCTCGGCTGGTACGTGCGCTTCCACGTAAACCACGTCTACTACAACATCGCGTACTTCGGCTTCACGTGGTTCGAGCCGCCCTTCCCGGCGAGCTACCCCTTCGTGATGACGGCGATCACCGTCTCGGCGGTGGTCCTGGTGCTCGCCATCCTCGGTGTCGTGCGTCGGCTCCCGGCCATGCTCCCGGCCTTCTCGCCGAAGCTCGCGGCCCGCGTGTGGCGCTCCGGCGCGGCGCCGGACGCGCTCTTCACGGACGTGCTGCTCATGGGGGCGCTGCTCGCGCCGCTCGTGGTCATCGCCCTGCCGAGCTCTCCGATCTTCGGCGGCACCAAACATTGGATGCCCTCCTATCCCTTCCTCGCCATGTACGCGGGGGCGGCCTTCGCGGCGCTAGCCGCGGCGCTTGCCGAGACGCTCCGGGGCCGGGCGCCGGCGCCGCTCACCGCGGGTGCCCTCGGGGCGCTGCTCCTGACGCCCTCGGCCCTCGAGACGGCGCACAGCCATCCCTTCGGGCTCTCGCACTACACCGTGGCCGCCGGGGGAGTGCCCGGCGCGGCGGACCTCGGCATGAACCGCCAGTTCTGGGGCTTCACGACGGGCTCTCTCCTGCCCTTCCTCCGCGAGGCGCTGCCCTCGGGAGGAAGCGTGTGGCTCTGTGACACGACCTACCCGGCCTGGAACCTCCTGCAGCGCGACGGGCGGATCCCCCGCGAGCTTCGCGCGACGGGCGACCTCCGAAGCGCCGACCTCGTGCTGGTGCACCACGAGGACCACTTCCTCGAGGTCGACGCGCAGGCCTGGGTGGCGCACGCGAGCGCGCGGCCCGTGCACGTCCTGACCTATGAGGGCGTTCCAATCATGACGGTCTACGCCAACCCGGAGAGCCGGAGGGTCCAGCTTCCCCCGCGTCCTGGGGACGCGGCCCCGGCTCCCGCTGGTACGGCTCTTGATGCACGCTGAGCGCATGCGTGTCGGAGCTCTCCTCTGCGTCCTCTCGGTCCTCGGCTGCGGCAGCGATGGACCTCCGCCGAACTGCGACACCGCGGAGGAGCAGGAGGCCTGCCTCGCCGCCAGCTGCGCCGGCCGCGTGGTGAACAACTGCCTGCCCTACGAGTACAGCATCGTCCGGAGCGCGAGCTGGGCGCCGGAGGCCATCGGCGTCGACGACCCGAGCGAGCGTTTCCGGTACCGCATCGAGCTCGACCGATGCGAGCAGGCTCCCACGCGCCACGACATCCGGCTCGAGTTCTTACGCCCGGGGGAGCGCGTCCTCGACCTCTTGCCCACGCCCATCCGCATCGACGAGTCGACGCCCGACGACCCAGCCGGGCCCCCGCAGCGGAACGTGGCCCGAAAGGTGGCCGAGTCGGAGACCGCGAACCCCTTCTTCGGACCGGAGATCCCGGCGTCACGCTCCATCGAGATTCGCGTCGAGCCCCGCGCCGGCGCCCAGCTCGGTGACGCCGGCGTTCTCGGGGGCACATGCGTCGGCGCGACGCTGCTGACGACGTACCGGACGGGGCGGAGGTTCACGGGAGGGCCTTAGGGGCCGTCTCCGGGTTCGTTCCCCGTGAACGTGCACGTCCCACGTTCACGGCACCGCTGTCAGGCTTCGGCGTGCTGCGGGGCGTTCGCTTCGTCGTCGACGTCCTCGGTCTCACCACGGCGGCGGGCCATGCCGACGAAGGTCTCGAAGACGCCGATCACGATGTAGCTCGTCAGGAGCCACATGAAGGCGAAGGCCAGGCTCGCGAAGCGGGCGACGACGAGGGTGCCACCGATGGCGGCGCCCACGAAGACGACGGTCCGCCAGCTGAGCCGGAGATCCTTGAACGAGCGGAAGCGAATCGTGCTCACCATCAGCAGCGCGAGCGCCGCGACCACGGTGAGGAGCACGTAGGGGCCGGCGGGAAGGCGGCCTGCGGCGTGGTAGGCCACGACCATCGAGACGAGCACCGCGGCCGCCCCGGGGATGGGCAGGCCCAGGATGTACTTGCCCGGCTTCTTCGGCGCTCCGGACGACTCCATCGCGAGCACGTTGAAGCGCGCCAGGCGGATGGTCCCGCAGGCGATGTACACGAAGGCGCCCAGCACCCCCATGGTGCCCAGCTCGTCGAGCCCCCAGCGGTACACGAGGACCGCGGGCGCGACGCCGAAGCTCACCACGTCGGCGAGGCTGTCGAGCTGCACGCCGAGCGCGCTCTGCGTGCGCGTGAGGCGCGCCACCCGCCCGTCGATGGTGTCGAAGAACATCGCGAAGACGATGAGCATCGACGCGCGATAGAAGTCGTCGCTCGTCGCCGCCGGGTTGGCCGACACGAGGATCGCGTAGAACCCGCACAACACGCTCGAGAGCGTGAAGAGGTTCGGGAGCACGAAGAGCGACTTCCGGGGGTCGAAGAGCACGGCGGTGAAGACGGCGAGGGGCGGAGCGTCTTGACCGCTTCGTTGCAGCCTGGCTCCGTGCCCGTAACATAAGAGCGGCGACCGAATCCGTCGAGGCGGCGCCTCCTCCCGTCGTTCAGCCGGGCTTCTGGGCGTGCACCACGAGGCCGAGCCCCAGCGGCGGCGGCCGGCGCTCGAGGGCCCGGAGCAGGGGCACCAGCCGCTCGAAGAGAGCGAGCTGGCCCGGCGCTGGGCCCGGACGCTGGAGCACGCGCCCGTTCACGAACCAGCCGGCGAGGCCCAGCAGGTTCATGGCCTCGAGGTGCGCGACGCGAAGACCGGCGCCCTCCACCAGCGTGCGGAGCGTGGCTTTGGTGTAGCGGCGGTGGTGGCCCACCGCGACGTCGATGCTCCCGAAGGCCCAGGGTACGGCGGGCACGTAGGCCAAGAACCAGCCGCCCGGGCGCAGAAGGCGCACCAGGCGCTCCGTGGCCAGGGCGTCGTCGGCCAGGTGCTCGAGCACGTTGCAGCTGAACACCACGTCGAAGCGCTTCGCCGCGATCGCTTCCGGGGTCGCCGCCTCGAGGTCGTAGCCATGCACGGCCACGCGCGCGTCGTCCGCGAAGCGCTCCCGGAGCCGATCGAGGAGCGCGTCGTCAACCTCCGTGACCGTGAGCGAGCGGGCCCGCGGCAGGATCCGCGCGGAGAGGCTGCCGAGCCCGGCGCCAATCTCGAGGACGTCGCCCTGCACGTGCGCCGCCAGCTGGTCGAAGTACCAGGCGTCGATGGCGGGCGCCCCGGCCATCACCTCGAGCTGACGCTGTCCGTTGGCTGCGGCGGCGCGGCGCGTCTCGGCGGCGTCGTGCCCCTCCGCTGCCGCGCTCACGATTCGGGCTGGCTCTCGAGGCTCTTGAAGAACTGGTTCAGCGCCCAGACCTCGATTGCCCGGAGGCTCCCGAACTGCACGCCGAACCCGTCGGTCCGCTGCCAGCGCACGGTGGCCCGAGGCTCGGCGTCTTCCTTGAGGGCCGGAACGCGAAACCGTACCTTCACTTCGGTGCCGTATTCGAGGCGCTCGTCCGAGAGCAGGTACATGCCCCCGAGGCTGACGTTCGACGCCGTGGTGGTGATTTCCTGCTCGCCCGCGAGGACGGTCACGGGAAGCTCGCAGACGAATCGTTCGTGGACGCGACGGCCGGGCACGGGGCTCCTGCTGCACGCGAGGCAGCGAGCCGAGGAGTAGCTTTGGCGACGGAAGAGGTCAAGAACGACACCGGCGCGCGGCCCGACGTAGACGAGGCCGTCCGTCGCGCCG
>CALCTH010000118.1 GCA_937893795.1 uncultured Myxococcales bacterium
AGCGCGCCCGCGTCGTCGACCGCCGCATCGCCGGCAGGCGCTTCGGCCTCGGCGGCGTGGTCCTCGAGCGCTTCGCTGAGCGCGAGCGAATCGCCCACGGCGGTGGAGGCGCCCACCGCGTCGTCGTCGAAGTCCGCGGCCACGCCGAGGTCCGGCACGATCTCCCCGCCCGCGTCCTCCGGGCTCACGCCGGGCGCGCTTTCGATGGTGGTCGCTTCGGCCGCGAGGTCGGCGAGGGCCTCTTCGGCCTGCTCGCTCGGGCTGGGGTCGGCGAGCGTGTCGCTCGTCGGCGTGGCGGCTGGCGCGGCGGGCGGCACGTGGGCGGACACGCCGGCCGCCTGCGAAGAGAGCGTGGGATCGGGCAGGCCCAGCTCGGCGAAGGGATCTTCGCGGCGCGTGGGCGTGCTCGCGAGTGGTGGCGAGGTGGCCCGGGAGGGGCTCGGGCCCGGCACCGAACCATCGGGCGTCGTGGCGCGCCCGGTATCGGGGAGCGGAGCCGGCGGCGGGACCGCCGGGGTCGGGTGCAGCGACTCCTCGGGCCGCGGCGGCTCGGGCGTGGGCGGCGCGATGCCGAGCCCCATCATGGTGCGCGGCCGGCTCTTCTTGGGCGTCGGCAGCACGCCGGCGGGCGGCGGCGGCGCCACCACGCCCAGGCCCATCATGGTGCGCTGCGCGCTCTTCGACTTGGCCGCGGGCTTGGCCGGCACGGGCGGCGGCGGACGGCGGCTCGGGGTCTTGGCCTCGGGGTCGGGGGGCGGCGGCGGAGGCGGCGGCGCGGCGGCGATGCCGAGCCCCATCATGGTCCGCGCGCGCTCCTGCTTCGGCGGCGGCTCCACCGAATGCAGGTCGTCGAGGTCGAGCTCGGTGCTCCCGCTCTCGTCGTCGTGCTCGCTCATCGCTCCCGGCTTCCCCAATGGCCAGCGTGGTGCCAGCGCCAGCCCGAGGGAATCGTGTCAGATCTCGTTCAGAGGCGACAATTTGCGGCCCTCGCTCTGCTAGGACCGTGCGATGACCAACGGCGCGGCGAAGGCACCTCTCGAAGCGCACCTTCCCCCGCTGGGGGCGGGGGCGCCCGGCGCGGCGCGCGACGTAGACCCGGACGCGCTCCTCGAGGGCTTCCTCGCCTACGTGGAGGAGCTCGGCATCGAGCCCTACCCCGCGCAGGAGGAGGCCATTCTCGAGCTCTTCAGCGGCAAGAACGTCATCCTCAACACGCCCACGGGCTCGGGGAAGTCGCTCGTGGCGCTGGCGCTCCACTACAAGGGGCTCGCCGAGAACCGGGTCAGCTTCTACACCGCGCCCATCAAGGCGCTGGTGAACGAGAAGTTCTTCTCGCTCTGCAAGAGCCTCGGCGCCGACCACGTCGGCCTGCTCACGGGCGACGCCTCGGTGAACCCTTCGGCACCCGTGGTCTGCGCGACGGCGGAGATCCTCGCGAGCCTGGCGCTCCGGGAGGGCCCGCGCGCCGACGTGGACTACGTGGTGATGGACGAGTTCCACTACTACTCGGACCGCGACCGCGGCATGGCCTGGCAGGTCCCGCTCTTGACGCTCGGCGGCGCGCGCTTCCTCTTGATGAGCGCGACGCTCGGCGAGACGGCCTTTTTCGAGGAGGAGCTCACGCGGCGCACGGGCGCGGAGACGGCGCTCGTGAAGACGCGCGAGCGGCCCGTGCCGCTCGAGTACCGCTACGCCATGACGCCCATTCACGAGAGCGTCTCGGACCTGCTCGAGAAGGGCGAGGCGCCCATCTACATGGTGCACTTCACGCAGCGGCAGGCGAGCGAGCAGGCCCAGTCGCTGACGAGCATGGACGTGCTCAGCAAAGACGAGAAGCACGCCGTGAAGGAGGCGATGAAGACCCAGCGCTTCGACTCGCCCTTCGGCAAGGACCTCAAGCGCTGGGTCAGCATGGGCATCGGCGTGCACCACGCCGGCATGCTCCCGAAGTACCGGCTCTTCGTGGAGAAGCTCGCGCAGCGGGGGCTGCTCAAGGTCATCTGCGGCACGGACACGCTCGGCGTGGGCGTGAACATCCCGATTCGCGCGGTGCTCTTCACGCAGCTCTGCAAGTACGACGGGGAGAAGACGGGCATCCTGACGGTGCGCGACTTTCAGCAGATCGCCGGGCGCGCGGGGCGGAAGGGCTACGACGACGAAGGCGTGGTGGTGGCCCAGGCGCCGGCGCACGTCATCGAGAACCAGCGCGCGCGGGACAAGACCGGAGGCGACGCGAAGAAGCTACGGAAGCTGAAGGCGAAGAAGCCGCCGGATCGCGGCTACGCGCATTGGGACGAGCAGACGTTTCGAAGGCTCATCGAGTCGGAGCCTGAGCGCCTGGTGAGCCGCTTCCGCGTGACGCCGGCGACGGTGCTCCAGGTGCTGGGGCGGCAGGACGCGGAGGACGCGAAGCCGAAGGAGGCCTGCACGGCGCTGAGGCAGGTGATCGGCGCGAGCCACGAGGCGCGAAAGTACAAGTACCGCCACGGCCGCACGGCGCTGCAGATCCTGCGCTCGCTGAAGGAAGCCAACGTGGTCGAGCTCGGCAGCTTCGGCGCGCGCATCGCGGGCGGCCTGCAGGAGGACTTCTCGCTCAACCACGCGCTCGGGCTGTGGGTGGTGGAGGCGGTGGAGGTGCTCGACCGCGAGTCGAAGGACTACGCGCTCGAGGTGCTCACGCTGGTGGAGGCGACGCTCGAGGACCCAAACGTGGTGATTCGAAAGCAGGTGGACACGCTCAAGGGCCGCGCGGTGCAGCGCATGAAGGCCGAGGGCATCGAGTACGACGAGCGCATGGCGGAGCTCGAGAAGATCACCCACCCGCAGCCGATGAAGGACTTCCTCGAGGGAACGTTTCAGGCCTTCGCCAACCACCACCCCTGGGTGAAGGGCGCGGAGCTTCGCCCAAAGAGCATCGCCCGGGACCTCTTCGAGATGGGCCTGAGCTTCAAGGAGTACGTGAAGGAGTACGGCCTCCAGCGCAGCGAAGGCGTGCTGCTGCGGCATCTGTCGAACGCCTACAAGGCGCTGGTGCAGAGCGTCCCCGAAGACGCGAAGACCGACGAGGTGCACGACCTGGCCGAGTGGCTCGGCGGCCTGGTCCGCAGCACGGACGCGAGCCTGCGCGACGAATGGAAGCGCATGCAGGACCCGCTGGCGGTGCTCTCGGTGGTCGAGGAAGAGAAGGAGCCCGAAGAGCAGACCATCACGAGCGACCCGCAGGCCTTCACGGTGCTGGTGCGCAACGCCGTGTGGCGCGTGGTCCAGGCGCTCTCGCGGCGGGACTACGTGCGCGCGGCGGAGCTGCTCGGGGCCGAGGAAGACGCGGTGGCCTCGGCGATGGCGCCGTATTGTGAGACCTACGACAAGCTCTACGTGGACCCGATGGCGCGGAGCCCGCGCTTCGCGATGATCACGCGCGGCGACGAGGCCTGGGAGGTGAAGCAGGTGCTCGCGGACCCGGAGGACCATCGGGAGTGGCAGCTCGGGGTTAGGGTGCCGCTGGGGGCGAGTGGGGAGGCCGGGGTGGTGGTGGTGGAGCTAGAAGCGTTGGGGGTCGTGGGCTGAAGCAGCCGCAGGTGCCGCGGGGAGGTCCGAGTGTCCGAAGAGACGACCAAGCTCGAGCTCGATGAGACGTTCGCCCCGAACTACGCAGAGCTCGTCGAGCAAGCACGCGCACAGCTGAAAGATGCCGAGGCGTGAGACCCAGGAGCCGACGCGCGACATGGCGCTCGCGTCCCGATGGACCGGAGCCAACGCTTCGCCGCGGAGCTGTGCTCCACGCTGCGAGCGATTGGGTTGGGCCGCTGCTGGAGACTCGGTGCAGCGCGGAGTGGCTCACCCACGTCGATTCTGCGTCGGCGCCCCGAGCCAGGCCGTGGCGTAGGACTCGGCGAGCCTTCGCGGCCACGTAGCTGGCTGAGATCGTTCGACGTGTTCAGCTAGCCCAATCGGTCAGCGCACTTCGCTGTCGGGGAGACATGCGGAAGTCCTCGTCGCCGAGGAGCCGCTGGACCGCAGACCGCCAGTGCGGCCGGTTGGCCGCAAGGCATTCGGCGGCCTCCCGACTACCGAGTCCGTCGGTCACGGCGCCTTGAATCAGGAGGGTGACGTACTCGACAGCGACTCGACGGCTTCGCTCTTCGCCCGTCAGCAGTTCTCGAATTTGCGCAGCATCCACGGGAAGGTCCACGAGGACGCCGCCCATCTGGTAGCCGATCGCTCCGGACACCGCCGCATCGATGATCGCTGCTGCCGCCTCGCCCGTACCCAGGTGGGCGAGTCCATAGGCCGCGCCTTCACGACTCCTCCGAGCTGGGCTCTGCATCGTGAAACGGACCAGCTCGTCGTGAGCTTCGAGTCCGCGAATCTTCGCGAGAGCCGGCCCAGCATAACTCTCGGCTAGCAATCGCGGCGCCGCGAGCAGGATGGCGCGGACCGTGTCGTAGCCGACTTCGTGACCTACACAGCCCAGCAAGTGCGCGGTGAACCAGGGCTCAGCGTTACCGGATTGGTAAGCATCGACCAGCTTCTGCGCCGCGGCTTCGCTGGGCGGGCGCTGGTCGAGCTCGGCGCCCACGAACTTGAAGAGCAGGTGGGACTCCAACACCAGATCCACCAGCCCCTCGGCGGATCGCCGCTTCCAGTTTGTCGGCAGCAGCACGGGCACGGCCTCCGTTTAGCACCGAACCCTTGGGAGATCGGTCCCGGGTACGGCCAGCGCACGGCCGGAGGCGGGCTCGCGGCGTCGCTTTCGACGGATCCCCAGACGACGAGCCGTTCGGCCGGGGCTTTCTGCGCTCACGGCGCGCGAGGCACCCGCTGGCCCTGCGAGCAATCGCGGGAACCGGTGCATTGGCTGGCTAGTTCCCGTGAGCCCTGAGAGGCTCGTGTTCCTCGGAATCGCCGAGAAGGGGTGCCGCGTGGAGGCGTTCGAGACGATGTTCGAGCAGATTCGAGAGCATGGGTTCATCGTCGACGACGACCCCAGCATCGAGGCGCGCCACAACCTCTACCGGTTGGCGATGAGCTCGGCCGAATCCCAAACGATGACCGTCGGCCAGCTCACCGACTTCTTGGAGGAGGCTCGCCAGAGGCTCGCCAGGAGCGCCAGCGACTCCCCTGGGCGACTCCGCTTCTACGCGTGGTGCGACGAGCAGGCAGGCCAGCTGAGCTTGTGCGTCTCATCCGCGCCCGAGCTTCCCTTCGGCGCCACATTGCGGCTCACCTCCGACCCCGCGATCGTTGCTCGACGGTACTTGAAGAGCAGAACGATGGACGGGATCCCGTGGTCCGATCTCGTCGAAGTCGGCGAGCGGGAGGAGCTCCCGCCGCCGGTACCCTACGTCCTCGACGTGTTCGCAGTCCCGCTCAACGAGCCGGAGTGAAGATCGAGCTCTCTCTGAGCCTCGGCCAGGGGCGTTCCCGTGGTCCCCACGCGAGAGACAGTCGGTCGGCGCTAGCTGTCGGGCGCCAGGAGGGAGCGTACCGATCGGAGGCGGCTAAGGTCCGCCGGTCAGCGCCCGGCCATCAGGGTCTGGGGGGCGGGTGCATCAGGTCTCCGAGAGCCCGGGCGCATCGCGACGCGACGGAGCGATGTGCCCGGTTGCGACGTCGTCGACGAGCTCGGGCGCCACCCCGTCGCGCGAGAACGCCCGCGCCGACGTCGTCGGCTCCTCTCGCCCCGACCCGACGCGTGGCCGCCTCAGGCGACGGCGTGGTTCTGAAACAGCCGCGCTACGGCCGCCGCCGGGACTTCGTCGAGCTGCTCGAGGAGCTCGAGGAAGTTGATGAGGTTCCATGCCTCGACGATCTGCCCGTTCTCCATTCGGACGAGACCGCCGCCGAGCAGCTCGGCCTTCCGGCCATCCTTCCGCGACGTGAGCTTGGCGGTCCATTGGGTAAAGACGAGGTCGCCCTGCGCCATCATGTGCTGGACCTCGAAGCGGTGCTCGAAGGCCGCGAGGAAGAGCTCGACGAACCCCTTGAAGGGCGCCGGGCCCTCCAGGTAGGCGTCGCCGATCCCGTGGGCCTTCCCCTGCGGCGCGTAGTGCGCGTCGACGAACGCGAGGGCGTCCTCGAGGGAGGCGGCCCCGTAGACCCCGCCGTCGAACCACCGTCGCATGATCGCCATGTTCTTCGCTTCGTCGCCCATGGTGCTCTCCATGCCGCGAGCGTACAGGAGAGCACCGGGCGACAGGCTCAGCCGTCGCGGACCTCACCCGCACACACGGGCCACGATGGCTAGCGTCACCGCATGAGATACGTCGTCCGATGGCTCCCGGCGCTCGTAGGGTGCGTCGCCCCTCGAGCACAAGCACCGACGCCCTGACCGACGAGGGGAGCCAGAACGAGGTGGCCGCGACGACGCGCTACGAAGCAAGCCATGCCCGCCCGCGAGCTGGAGCCCCGGCCTATCCCGAGAGCGCCGCAGCCCCCACCACGGTGAGCGCTCGCGGGGAGATCTCCTCGCGTTCCTCCAGCGCACGCACGGAATCGCCGCGAGTCTCCCACCACCGTGCCGCATCTTCGTCGCTCCAGCGTCCGTGGTCGCCGCAGTCGACCAGCGCGGCCTCGAGCTCCTTCACGGAAGCGAAGCGGTCACCCGGCTCCTTCTCCAGGCACTGAAGGACGATGGACGCGAAGTCCGCCGGCAAAGCCCGGCCCAGCCGCGCCGAGGGCGGCTCCGGCGCGGCGTGCAGATGCTGCGAACAGATCTCGATGACGCTCTCCCCGGTGAACACATCGGTCCCGGTGGCCAGAAAGTAGGCCACGGCCCCCAGGGCATAGAGGTCACTCGCTGCGCTCGACGCTTCCGCCTGCTTGATGACTTCGGGAGCCATGTAGAGGGGCGTACCCACGAGAGCGCCGTCCTGGGTCACGCCGGGGTCACCCTCTCGGTCGATTCGATGGACCAGACCAAAGTCCAAGACCTTCAGGGCATCCCGATCCATGCCCTGCTTGGTCAGCATCAGATTGGCAGGCTTGATGTCCCGATGGATGAGCCCGGCCTCATGCGCTTCCTCCAGCGCCCCACAAGCCTCGATGAGAATCTTGATGATCCTCGATACGGGCTGGGCACCGTCCACCTTCACCACATCCAATAGAGTGGCCCCCTTGAGGTGCTCCATCGCGTAATAGAACACGCCGTCATCCGTACGGCCGTAGTCGAAGATCCGAATCGTGTGAGGGTGCGTCAGTTCGGCCGTGAGCTGCACCTCGGTTTCGAAGCGCGCCACCGCCGATTCGCTGGTGGTCGTAGCGGGCAGGAGCTTGACGGCCGTCGTGCGCCGCAGGAGGCGGTGGCGAGCCAGGTACACCTCACCCATTCCGCCCTTCCCGAGCCTCTTCTCCAGTACGTACTGCCCGAGCTCCTTCGCGTCCCGGACCTCACGACGCAGGCCGTAGATGACGTGGGAGGCGACGGCGATGACCAGCACGTAGGCCAAGCCGAGGAATGACAGTCCCTCGAGCGCGGCCGGCTCCAACGCCCCGAGCTGCTCCCGGGCCACGGAGGTGTAGGTGAGCAGAGAGAGGCCGCCGACCACCAAGGTGCGCAGGACGGAGCTCGGGATGAGGGCCGAGCGCAAGGTCAGCAGCAAGAGCACGCCGAAGAAAGAGAAAACCGTGCCGTACCAAGTGGCCCCACTGGGCTGATAGAGGTTGCCGACGAAAGCGTAGGAGAAGACGATGAAGAGAGTCGTCACGAGCTCCGCCCAACGTGCCTGCCGAAGGGAGAGCTTCGCGTATTTCATCGCGAGCCACGCCGCGACGACGACCACCGTCTCCGACCGACGAACGAAGGTGAGCTCGGGCGGTGGAACCGGAAACGTGCCCGCGTCCATCATCAGAGGAGCAATCACGTCACTCACGTAGGCGAATACGTCGATGACGAGCAGCACTTGAAGGAAGATCCGAACGCGATCTCTGAACTCTCTCGCCTCGAACTGATGATGGGAGGACTGCATATGAAGCGGTCTTGCTTCGACCCTAGCGTCAGGCGCGGCAGCGCCTGCGGGCGAGCGTACACCTCGGATCACGGGCGTGGCTGGACGGAAGTTGCTTTAGCCTCACCGAGTGGCTCTTTCTCGCGTTCTTCCTGGTGGTCGTGGCGCCGTGCTCTCCCAATGAGCAACCCGCAGCACGTCAGTCACCGCGGGCCTTCGTGAACACGCAGATCTTGTGGCCGTCCGGGTCCCGGAAGTACGCCCCGTAGAACCCGCCCTGCCCGCGTGAACCGGGCGCGCCGTCGTCCGTCCCGCCGTGACCGAGCGCCGCACGGTGCGTCGAGTCGACCTGCTCCGGGCTCTCGGCTCTGAGTGCGATCATGGTGCCGTTGCCGACCGAGGAGGGCTGGCCGTCGAAGGGGACGACGATCGCGAACTTCACGGCGTCGGGGCCATGGCCCCAGTAGGCCTCGCGCTCGTTCGCCAAGAGCAGCGTCGCACCGAGCGGAGCCAACACCGCGTCGTAGAACGTGCGCGCTCGCTGCAAGTCCACGGTCCCGAGCGTGGTGTAGCCGATCACCGCGGGACCCTACATGGCGGCCCACCTCGAAGCACTCCCGCGTCGTCGACGCGGGAGACCGAGGACGTCTCCATGGCGGCGGCGGTTGGCCCGCCCTAGGCTGGCGCGCCTTGTCACGACGCATCCTGATCGTGGGGAACTCCGGTTCGGGCAAGTCCACGTACGCGAAGTCCGTCTCGAGGCGTGACGGGCTCGTGCACGTCGACCTCGATCCCTACGCATGGCAGCCGACCGACCCACCCGTGCGGCGACCCGTCGACGAGTCCCTCGCGGAACTGCGGGCGGCGCTGCCCGAGGATGGCTGGGTCGTGGAGGGGTGCTACGCGGATCTTCTTCGGGGCCTAACCGCCGACGCGGATCTCCTCATCTTCCTCAACCCCGGCGTCGAGGCGTGCATCCGCCATTGCCGCGCTCGCCCCTTCGAGCCCCACAAGTACGCCACTCCGGAAGCGCAGGACGCGAACCTCGCGATGCTGCTCGCGTGGGTCCGCGACTACGACGCGCGCGACGGCCCGACGTCGCTCGCAGGTCACCGCGCCCTCTTCGACGCCTTCGACGGGGACAAGCGAGAGCTGACGTCCCCCCGGAAGTGGACGCCGTAGTCGCACGCGCCGGCGACCGAAGGGGGCACGCCCTCGCGAGCCGGCTCGCGCGGCTCAACAACCGCTCAACCTTCCATGGCTAGAGCTGTCGGACAGCACTCCGAGGAAGAACCCATGCGCCTGACCCCCCTCACCCTCCCTCTCGTCATTGCCGCCTGCGCCGGTTGCGGCACGTCCGACGGCGATGAAGGCCGGTACGCCAGCCTGCCCTTGCACGACGGCTATTGGGTCGCCGAGATGGAGGTCGAGGGAGTGCCGGTGCCCGTCATCGCCATCAACGACACCCACGTCGATGCGGAGACCCGGCGCGTGACCGTCTACGCCCAGAACCGCTTGATGGGCGAGATCGTCGCCCCGGTACAGGTCGGTTCTGGCGAGTGCACCACCGCGCGGAACGGCGACCCGGCCTGCTACCACCCCAACGCCGTCTACCTCAACGGCACCAGCCGGGAGTACGTCACCGACGTCGGCGGCGGGTCCTGGTGGGTCAAGCACTCCTGGATCGTCGACGGCGAAGGCTACCACAACTGCCCCCTGTCGGTGCAGGAGTCCTATGCGTGCAGCTGGGCCATGGGCACGCTGATGGACGACGATCTGACTCTCTTCATGAGCGTCGAGGAGCGCGCGGGGTTCTACAACATTCGCGGTCCGGTGCTGGATTCCGACCCGATCCGCTACGAGCTCACCCGCTACCAGCCCGAGAACTTCGACCCCGCAACCGGCGAGGGCTCGGGCGAGCCGATGCCGGTCTTCGTGGTGGACTTCAACTGCACCGACGACGTCAGCGAGCTCGACGGGCGGGCCCGGGGCTGCCCGTAGCGGGGGTCGCGTCCGCCCGCCACCGGTGCTCTCGCGTGCGCCGCGGAGAGAGTCCGCGAGGTGACGTCCTTGACAGGCTCCGTCCCCGAGACGTTTAGTCGCGTTGTTCGAGCTACAGTGTGAGCACACCAAAAGAAGGACCGTGAGCATGACTGCGGTCCACGAAAGGTCGGCGATGCGGCGTTCGTTCTCCCTCGGTTTCGGTCTCGCTCTCGTGATGAGTGCGCTCATGGTCCTCGGTTGTGGCGACGATGACGGCACGACGAGCGGAACGGCCATGGACGGTGGCGACTTCTGCCAAGCCGGCGCAGTCGGCTGCATCTGCCGGCCGGGCTTCGGAGGCGGCACGGGCACCTGCGACGACGAAGGCGTGGAGTGCGTCGACGGCATGTGCGTCGCACCCGAGTGAGCGGATCGGGATCGCCGATTTCGCGACGTCGCAACTGAGACATCCCGGCTAGATCCCGACGCGAATCGCCGGAGCGCAGGCGATCATCGGGTGGCTCAGCTCGCCGTCCGGGTGCGAGCGCGTTGGCCATGGCACGATGAGTCCATGGTGCGTCGGGCGGCACTGCTTTGCTTCTTGTTCGGAGTGTCCTGTGGGGACGGGGCCGCGGAGCCGGAGCGCGACGTCGTGCTGCTCCTTCAGACGGACCTCACCCCCGGCCTCGAGCTCGCGGGCATCGAGGTGTTTACCGACCCGGCCGATGCCCCGCTCCGGATCCGCGCTCGCCTCGACGTGACCGCCGGAGACGACTGGGCGAGTGCCCCGCGGGAGCTGACCCGCCTTCCCCGGGGCGAGCTCGACCTCGACCCGGACGTACCGACGGACCTCGTGCTGCGGGCCCGCGACCGAAACGGCCGCGAAGCGCTGCGCTGGCGACGCGTGATCACGCCGTCGACCGAGCGCGTGGAGATCCGTCTCTATCGGAGCTGCCGTGGGGTCCGCTGTGACCTGGGCCAATGCCTCGGAGGTCGCTGCGTACCCGAGGACTGCCTTCACGGCGACGAGGTGAGCTGCCCTCCGGCCGCCTGCATGGACGACGCCCAATGCACCGGCACCGACGACGAGTGCATCATCGACGGCCGGTGTGTGGACGGTACGTGCTTCCTTCCCGTCGACCACACGTCATGCGGCGAAGGCTTGCTCTGCGAGCTCGGTCGCGGCTGCGTCCCCTCCGGCGCCGGCCAGCCCGACGGGACGGAATGCGCCGGGGATGCGTCCTGCGCGAGCGGCGCGTGTGTCGATGGAACCTGCTGCGACCGCCCGTGCTCCAGCTGCGAAACGTGCGTGAGCGGCGCCTGCGCGCCGCGGCCCTTGGCGCCCAGCACGCCAAGCGCGGAGGTCTGCGACGGCTTCGACAACGACTGCAACGGCGTCGTGGACGACCTCGTTCCCAACACGACGATGGACTGCGGGGCTTGCGGCTTTCGCTGCGCGGCCGACGAGGTCTGCGGCGGACCGCGCTGCACCGTGGGCATGCCCTGCGAGCGCTACCTCGGCCTGCCCTGCGCCGACGTGGAGCTGGGGCGCATCACTGCACCGCGCACGCACGGGGGCATGGACTTCGGTGCGGTGCTGGCGCTCACGGGGGACCTCCTCGCCGTTGCGGCGCCTCGCGACGACTGGCTGGCCACGGGGATCGCTCCCGCGCCCGAATCGGCCAGCGAGCGCGCGCCCCGCGAGGAGTACGGGGCCGTGTACCTGCTCCGGCGCGAGCCCACCGAGGGCTGGCGCTTCGAGGCCACGCTTCGCCACCCGGGACCGCTCGATGCGCTCGAGAGGAGCGCTCGCTATGGCACCCATCTCGCGGCGCACGGCGACCGGGTGGCCGTTGCGGGGCGCGCAACGAACGAAGTGCACGTCTACGCCTTCGACGGAAGCGCCTGGAGCGGCCCGGAGATCCTGGCCGACGGAGAGGGCCCGGTTCGCGGGATCACGTTCCTCGGCGACGGGCGTCTCGTCACCCTGCGGGCGGAGTCCCTCGAGGTGGAGGCCGGCGCGGGGCAGCCGCGCATCCGCATCGGAATCACGGACGGGTGGAACCTCGCGCCGGACGGTCGCCGGCTGGTGGTGCTGGACGCCGGCGGGCGGCTTCGGGTGGGCACGCCGGCAGACTTGCGCGCGCTGCCGATCGGGACGGAGGTCGCGGTCACGCCGAGCCGCAGGCCTCCGCTCCTCTTTGCCGGCTCTCGACTCTTCGTCGGAGGCCCCTTCGAGCCTCCTGACGGCGTCGGGCTCCGGGTGATCGCCGAGGGCGACGACGGGTGGAGCCCGGTCCTGGAGCTGCGCTCGGAGCATGGCGACCCCCGCGCACTGGCCACCATCGGCAACTGGCTCGTCGCCGGGTTCCCCTCGTCCAGGCTGACGAGCACACCCGACCTGGTGGGCGCGGACACGCGCCTTCGTCCGGGTCCAGCGCTCGCCACCGGAGCTGTCTTTCTCTACCCCGGAATCGAAGCCGACGGCGGGATTCCCCTCGATGCGCCGCTCTACCTGCACGCGAGCCTGCTCCCCGGCAACGCCCGCTACGGCGCCAGCCTCGCGACGGATGGCGAGGTGCTCTTCATCGGAGCCCCCGGAGACCAGACCGAGTCCCCGGACGTCGCCGCCCCCGTCGCGGCGGCCGGCGCCGTCTACGTACGCCGGCTCGAGCCCTCGCCCTGAAGGTGGCTAAGGGTTCGGCAGCGCATCGGCTACGACGCCTTTCTCCAGGCCGCATGGACATCGCTGGACGCACGTCGCGGCTAAGGCATCGCACCGTCCAGCCTGGCGGAGAACGCCGCGAACCGTCGCGAGCATGGACCGCACCTAGGGCCACGCTCATGGTCAACGCAGTGCCTCGGTCTGCAGCGTCGACGGTGCGCTTCGTTCCGAGGAGGGCTCGCGCTGCGCAGCCCACTCTCGCGCCGTGCGCGCAATCGTCGAGGGTTGGAAGCTGGAGGTCCTGGGCCGACTCAGCGAAAGAGCGTCGCGACGTCCACGCACACGTCGGGGAACGCAGCCAGCTGGACCTCGCCCGCCGTCACCACGACCACGTCGCGGTAGACGCCGTCGATGGGATCGCGACGCACCTCGACGGTCTTGGCGACGACGTCGACGAGCCAATACTCCGGGACGCCCATCTCCGCATAGAGTGGAGCCTTCACGTCACGGTCGTAGTCCTGCGACGTTCGCGCGACCTCGATGACGAGCGACGCTTCGCTCGGGTGGTCCTCGAAGCCGAGCTCACGCGCCACCACGGCGAGGTCCGGCTCCGGCTCAGACTCGTCCGGTCCCGCCAACGGTAGCTGGACCCGGACGTAGGCCCGGTCGCCGAGGGCGCGGACCAGCAGGTCGTTGAGAAGCACGATGGGTGCGGCGTGGGGGGCGCCCTGCGGCGACATGCGGACGATGACTCCTCGAATGAGCTCGAGCGGCTCCCCCTCGAAGGCTCCGGCGGCGACCAAAGCGTCGTACTCCGTGCGACGGAGCCGCCGAACGCGGTCTCCCTCGACGGTCGGCAGGTCGGTCCAGATCGAAGCCCCCATGGTGGTCTCCAAGGTAACAGAGCCCCGCGACATGAGGCGACGCAGCCCGACGCAATGGTCAGTCGCGAGGCCGGCGACGAGCAGCGCATACGCTGCACCAGCCACGGTCCGTGCGGATCGCAGTCACCATCGATCCGTGAGCCTCTCGTCTCCCGACGAATGGAACTGCCCGGACAGGGCGAGCCCACCCAAGTAGTCCGCTATGACGGCGGCACGAGGCGGAAGGAATAGGTGAGCGGCACGGACCCGGGCACGTCGTCCGTGGACGGGTTGTCCTCGTCGCAGTCGCGCCAGTCGTCTTCGACCGAGAGCGTGTACTCCGTCCCAGCCGTCAGCAGCACGGGCGGCACCAGGCGGAAGCCGATCTCGCGATAGCGCCCCGGGTCCGCGTCGAAGGCGTCGCGGCCCACGACCTCGTCGATGTAGGGCTCGCCGAAGTCGGTGGCGTCGAAGGTGGTCGTGTCCGGCGCGTCCACGCGAAGCTCGATGTCGCCCGGCTGGAGCCGCACGGTCCCGACGTCAGCGCGCATGCACTCGTTGAAGACGAGGAAGATCACTGAACGCCGGCCGTCAGCGACGTCGCCCGGCCCGGGCGACGGGGCCCCGTCGAGGTCCAAAAGAAAGGGACGGTCCGAGTTCTCCACGACGCCCGCGTCGGCCACCTCGTCGGGCCCGTCGTCGCGGGGCAGAGCCAAATCGGCGGGCCCGAGATCCGGTTCCGAAGGCGGGGGATCCGAAGACTCCGATCCGGAACCGATGACCACGCTGCTGAAGCAGCCGCCGAGGGGGAGAGAGGCCGCCGCCAGCCACGCCGCGACCCAACCGATCCGAACCGACGTGCCCACGTGCACGCTCCTTTCAAGCAAAGTAAGGCCCCGAGCCTATCGCAACGCCGGAGGACCTGCCGCTCGGCGCCGCGCGAGCCACCGACCCGGGCG
>CALCTH010000119.1 GCA_937893795.1 uncultured Myxococcales bacterium
TAGGCGTCCACGAAGGCATCGCCGGTGGCGCTAGAGCGCGCCACGGCCTTGGGCCCGAGGCATGCCACGCCGGCGGCGAGAACCGTGGAGGGCGCGCTGCCGGCCGCGCGCGCCGCCGCGACGGCCGCCAGGGCGGGCTCCCCATGCAGGTTCGCGTGGGCGGCGACGGCGACGTGGGTGAGCGCGACGCACGCCGGCTCCGGACGCTCACGGAGCAGCGCCAGGCAGAGGTTCGAGGTCAGCGACGCGTCGCAGGCGTCGAGCACGGAGACGCCGTGCAGGCTCGAGACCTGCGTGACCGGGTCCATGCGGCTCGCGCCCGAGGCGTCCTTCAAGCGCGCGCGCGGGAAGACGGCGCCGACGCGCCGATTGAGCGCGGTGATCCGTTCGCCGTAGGGCGCGAGCGCCTCCGTGACGGGTAGGGAGAGCGACGTGGGCAGCGACAGACCCTGGTCGCTCGCGAACCAGGGCTTGAGCGCGAGCGAGCCCCGCGGCTCGAAGTCCCGGTCGACGCCGTGGAGCGCCATGACGGCGTCCAGGGCTGCTGGCACGTGGGCGATGTTGCGCACCAGCGCACCCTTCGGGCTGACGATGGGCCGCTCCGGCGTGAAGATCCCGTCGACCTCGAGCGCCTCCGTGAACCAGCGCTCCTTGTCGGCGGCCGCGTTGCCCGACCCGGAGATGGCCCCGGCGTGACCGACGGGACGGGTCAGGCGCTCCTTCCAGCGGCCCACCACGCAGGCGATGACCGGCTTGGGGAAGCGGAGGTCCCGCTCGTAGTAGCCCCCGGGCTCCACGTACATCACGGCGGCCTTCGAGCGCGGGTCGTTGCCGACCGCGCGCGCCCACTCCGGGGAGGCGTAGAAGATGTAGTGGTCCTTGCCCGACGAGATCAGCGTGGTCGTGCCCCAGCCGGACATGGCCAGGTAGCTGGCGAGCGTCGTCGTGAAGTTGCCCGAGTTCGAGAGCACGGCGATGGAGCCGCGCAGGAGCGTCTCTCCGGGCGTATCGCCGCCGAGCGCGCCCCCGATGCGCACCTGGTTCCAGGAGTCGGCTACGCCGAGGCTGTTGGCTCCGAAGACGTCGATGCCGAGCTGCTGGGTCACCGCGCGAATCGCGCGGGCGTCGTGCACCGGGACCTTCTCCGTGATGATGACGATCTTCCGGAGGTCGCGGTTGACGCGCACCAGCTCGTAGACGCCATGTCGCACCGCCGCCGGCGGCAGGTAGACCACGCCCGTGTCGAAGGCGTGTCCGGCCTCGAGCCCGGCGCGCACGTTGTCGAAGACGGGGATGGCTCCGGCCGCCGTGTCGAGGGCCTCGCCCCCATGCCCTGGAGCGGTCCCGAAGACGACGTTGCCGCCGGAGAAGGCGTGGCGCGTCGGCGTGACCGACCGGCTCGCGTTGCCGAGCACGTTGAGCACGCAGACGCGGGCAGCGCGCGTCGCGACGTCCTCGAGGGAGTGAATGCCCACGTAGTAGGGGAACTCCGGTAGACCGTGCGCGACCATGGCGTCCCTCCTCAGCCTCGCTCGCCGTCCAAGCCGAGCTTCCGGGCGAGCTCCCGGCGCCCGCCCGCGCGCATCCAGGCGTTCACCTGGCGCGCGTACTCGCAGACCCGGCTCATGTCGCTGTCGAAGCCGAAGAAGCGGTAGGGGAGGCCCAGGACCTCGCAGGTGTCCCGGAGCGCCCCCATGCCCTGGACCACGTTCGGTCCGCCGCGGCCGGCGACCACGTAGAGCGGGCTCGGACCCGCGCGCCCGAACTCTTCGCGGAGCGCGTCGGCGATGGCACGGAAGGTGACGTGGATGTCCGTGTTGTTCGCCTTCCCGCCAATCACGAAGAGCACGTTCGACCGTCGCAGGAAGTAGCGAAGGCAGATCGACGCGACGCTGCGCATCTTTTCGTAGGGAGGGTTGCCGCCGAAGTCGCTCGAGATACTGGCGTCGTCTCCGAGGAGCTCCGTGACGAGCGAGTTGGCGCCGCCCCCGAAGGTGAGCGGCAGGATGTCGCCTTCGGGGTTGATGACGTAGACGTCGCTCTGCCCCTGATAGGTGCGGAGCTGGTTGACCTCCTGCTCGAAGGGCGAGGTGCCGACGTCGAAGAGGGCCGGCGGCAAGTCGAGGCGGGCGACGCGGGGATCGTCCTGATCGAACTCGGCCTTGAAGTCGCAGGCGACGGGGACGAGGCGCCCGCCCTCGCTCGGGCGCATGCGAATCGGGTTGAGCTCGAGGAGGTTCATTCCGTAGCCATGGAAGAGATCCCAGAGCCGCGGGAGCGCCTGCACCAGCGGCGAGATGATCTCCCGGGGGGCGCCGAGGTCGGTGAGCGCGTTGGCGATCACGAAGGCCTTGAGTCCCGTCAGCGCCTCGAAGGGCACCTCGGCGATGGCCTCGGGATCCACCTCCTCGATGTCCACCCCGCCGTGATGGGAGAGCGTGATCGCGGGAGCGCGGAAGCGCGTGGAGTCCGACAGGCTGAAGTAGACCTCGTACGTCGCCGGTACGGCCGCCTCGTAGGTGACGCCGTGGGCTTTGGCGCGAAAGGGACCGGCGGTGTGCTCGACGAAGAAGAGCCGCTCCTTCTCCCGCAGCGCGGTCTCGAGATCCCGGGCTCGGCCGATGAGCCCCGCCTTCCCCTTCTTCCCGATGCCGCCGCGGAAGGCCGGCTTGATGAAGATCTCGCCGTGCCGTGCGATGAGGTCGGCGACCTCGGCGTCGCTGGCCTCGGGGCCGAGCACTTCGGACCGTGGGAAGTCGACGTACGAGAGCAACCTCGCCCCGTACCGCATCCCCGTGAGCTGCACGCGAAACCTCCGAGCTGCGCGCGGCCAGCGATGCGCGCGCCCCGACCCTACCTCAAGGCGACGCGGCCACGGGGCGAAGGGCCCCAGCCGGAAGGCGCGCCCTTCGTCAAAGCGCCGCTTCGAGGAGCAGCCCTGCGAAGCCGCCGACCGTGCGCGAGTCGCGAGGCGCGGCGCCGGGCTGCGTCCAGAGGAGTCCGCCCGCGAGCGTGAGCCCCAGGTGCTCCGTGAGCTCGAAGCCGATCTCCAGGGGCAGCTCGACCTGCGAACCGACCCAGCCGAAGGAGGTGTTTCCGCGCCGGTCCCGCGCCAGCGCCATCGCCACGCCCACGCCGCCCGAGAGCCGGAGGAGTCCCCAGGGAGCGACGATCAGCGCCCGCGCGCCCACGGCCCCATGAGGTCCGAAGTCGGGCACCGTGCCGAGGCGGAGCGAGCCCTCCAGCCGCAGCCAGGAGAGCGCGAAGCCGCCCACGGCCACGTCGAGGGTATGCGCCGTCGTACGCTCGTAGAGCCGCGCGGCCCGCGGCACGAGCTCGTACCGGTAGCCTGCCCGAAGCGTGACTCCCGTCCGGCTCATCCGGGGCCGGAAGGGATGGGCCCGCACCTCGACCTCGACCTCGCCCTCCGTCCTGCGCTCGTCGCGGCAGCCACCTCCAGCGAGACGGTCGAGCGTGGCGAGCTGGCGACGGATGTCGGCCACGAGGCCCGGCCTGACGGCCGCGCGACGCTCTTCGAGGATGGTGGTCAGCGCGTTGGCCCGAGACGCGATTCGGTTCCAGCTCGCGCGCTGCGTCGGCGGCGGGTCGGGCTCATAGATCTGGTGAACCCAGTGGGAGTGCCGGCGCGCCAAGGCGAGCTCGAGCGCGGACACATCCGTCCGTTGCGCGGCCACGCGCCCGGAGCCCAGGAGCGCGGCGCACGCCAGGACCCCGGCGAGCCAGTGAACTGCGCGCGATCGCGGGGAGCTGACCGTACGCGCCGTATCGTCAAGCATGTCCTTCCTTGCCACTCGACCGCGTGCCAGCACGGAACCAGGGGCCTCGAGCCGGCGACTTTGGCTCATTTCGGCCCGCACGCTAGCCGGCTACCGGGCGTTCCGCACGCGCGGGCCGGGGAATCCGCACGCACTCGGTGGCCGCGGGGCCGAGGGTCCGTCGCTAAAGCGCCCCGCCGAGGAAGGGAAGCAGCCCGCGCAGGTCCTGATCGTTGAAGCGGAACTGCAGGCCGGCGAAGAAGTCACGACCGTTCACGCCGCTGCCCGCGCCGTTCAGGGCGTCGTCGATGCCGGCGACGATATAGAGCTTCTTGACGAGCTCGAAGCCCGCGCGAACGCGGAGGCGCGGGAGGAAGTTCTCGCCGAAGGCGAACATGTCCGTGTTCATCTCGAAGCGATCGTCGAACACGTGGAGGTCGAGGCCGAGCCCGCCCGTCGACTCCATGATGCCGAAGCGGAAGGTCGCGAAGGACACGCGCTTGGCGAGCTGAAGCGTGAAGCGAAGGTCCTCGGAGCGGGTCTCCGTCTCGATGAGCTGCTCGGGAACCTCTTCGGGTCCCGGGGGCTGCCGGCGCACGACCGACTGGGTGCGCCGCACCGTGCCCCGCGGATCGTCCACGAGCTGGATGAAGAAGTAGCGGCCTTCCCGGGGCGCGAGGCGAAGGGAGAAGTACGTCTTGAAGGTCTGCGCGAGGAAGTTGTACTCGCTCCGGATCTCGAGAATCGTCTGGAGCCGCGCGAGACCGCCGATGAGGTTGTTCAGGCCCGCGGCCGCACCCTCCACTTCGTCGACGACGGTCTCGTCCTGAAAGAGCCGGCCGATGGTGCCCTCTCCGCGCGCGGTCCGATCCGTCACCACGCGGACGTCGCCGAGGACTCCCTCGAGCTGCTCGGACGCGCGACGGATGCTCGTGATCGTGTCGTCGGCTTCCGCGAGCGCCGCGTCGAGGTCGCCGCGCCGGTTCTGGAGCAGCTCCTTCACCTCGAGGGTGGCTGCGCTGATGTTCTCCAGCGCCGCCACGAGCGGGTCCTCCGCCCGGGTCACGGTGGATGCGATGCCGTCGAGGGTGCGGTCGATGTTGGGCTCGTTGCGCCGGAGCGTCCGGTTCACGGTCTCGAGCGAGTCCGAGAGGTTCGCGAGGATGCTCTCGAAGCGGTCGCCGGCCTCGTCGGTCCCGAAGGCCCGCGAGAGCTGGCCCGTGATCGCGCGTACGTCCGTGGCGATGGCGTCGACCTGCTCGAGGATGTCGGCGGTCGTCACACCCTCGGACGCGACCCGGAGCTCGCCGCCCTCCCCGATCCGTGGCCGTCCCACGGTGCCGGGATTGATGACGAGGATCTGCTCGCCGAGGAGCGACTCCTGGCGCATGGCGACGGCCGCGTCGTCGTGGAGCTCGACGCCCTCGTCGATCTGGATCGTGACGCGCGCCTGATTCCCGTCGAGGGCGATGTCCTGAATGGTGCCGACCGGAATGCCCGCCACGACCACCCGCGACTTGGGGATGAGGCCCTGCGCATCGTCGAAGCGCGCCGAGACCTGGTAGCCCGCGCCTTCCGCCGTCGTTTCGTCCACGAAGCGGAAGACCGCGACGATGGCCGCCACGCCGAGGATCACCATCAGGCCGACTCGGGCCGCCTTCCACGTCTCCCGCATGGGCCGCGCGCATCAGAGCAGCCGGGGAGAAACCGTGCAACGGGTCCTGGCTGCGCACCTCCTCGGTCGGGGACGCGCGACGAGCGTGACATTGAATCCGGCCGGGCCTGGCCGTTAACCTGCGCTCCGTGCTTCGCCTTCGGTCCCTCGCGCTCGCGTTGGCGCTGCCTGCCTGCGGCACCGTGGACCTCGGCGACGACTTCGTGGCGCCGAACCTCCAGCTGGACGAGGACTTCTTCTACTGCCGCATTCAGCCGGAGGTCCTCTCGGCCCAGAGCTGCGCGAGCGGCGGCACCGGTGAGGCCGGGAGCTGCCACACGGCGCGTTCCGCGCTGCGCCTGAACGCGGACGCCGAGCGCGTGCCCCCGCCCATGTGCGACGCGAATCGCGTCATCGGCCTGGTGCCGCTCGAGTACGAGGCGAACCTGGCGGCCGTGCGCTTCACGATCCAGAGCGACCCCCTCTCGAGCCCCTTCTTCACGCGGCCGACGGGCCAGGCCTCGCACCCCCGTACGATCTTCGACGCGGCATCGCCGGAGGCCCAGCTCATCATCGAATGGATCGCCGGTGGCGGCGGTTAAGGCTCTCGCCCTCGCGGCACTGCTCGTCGCGCTCGTCGCGCCCGCGGCGCGCGCCGACGACGTCGAGGTCTACGCGCGGGTGATCGTCGACGCGACGCCGCTGCGGGCGGGGCCGGGGCAGAGCTATCGCTCGCTGGGCCTGGCCCGACGCGGCGACACCTTTCGCGTCCGTCGCCGTGGCACGCGGGGCTACTGGTTCCAGCTCGAGCGCGCGGACGGGACGCTCGCGTGGATCTACGGCGAGACCGTCTACACCCACGAGCTCGGCGAGGGCGACGGGCGACGCCCGAACCGCGTCTTCGCGCCGCCGCCGCTGCTCGGCAGTCACGTCGAGATCGCGGCCCTCTTCGGCGTGCTCGGCGACGGCGGCATCATGAGCCTCCGCGTGACGGCGCTCGTGGCGCCGGAGCTCGGCCTCGAGGCCTCCGGCGCCGTGAACGTCTCGCCGGGGGGACGCCTCGGCGTCGTGGGGGCCGGTGCCGTCGTCAACCTCTTCCCCGAATGGCCCGTCGTGCCCTTCCTGGCGGTCGGCGGCGGCATGAGCTTCGTCGAGCCCAACGCCGACACCTTCCTGCTCGAAGGCGGCAACACACCTCATCTCTACGGCGGCGGCGGCCTTCGCTTCGGCTTCAAGGGCCGCTTCACGGTGCGCGTCGACGTCCGCTCCTACGTCTTCTTCGAGGCCGACCGCTACGTGACCGAAGAGGAGTACACGGGCGGCGTCTCCGTGTTCTTCTGAGCCTCGCGATCCTCCGCCCTCCCAGGTACTGCCATGCGCTCTCTGCTCGTCCTCCTTCTCGTCTCGCTCAGCGCCTGCGTCACCGTGCGGCCCGAGGACAAGGAGTTCCTCGCGGACCCCTCGATGACCTTCGGGGCCGACGGCGAGACGCAGGCCGCCGAGGAGCACGTGCTCACCAACCGGGAAGGCTCCTTCGGCGCCGGCGGGGTCAGCGGCGGCGGCTGCGGCTGCAACTGAGGTCCCGATGAATCGTCTCCTCGCGCTCTCCGTCGTCTTCGTCGCCCTGGCCGCCAGCGCCGGGGCGCAGGTCGGCGTGAGCACGGTGACGACGTACTACCGCGAGCGCGGCGGACCGCTCGAGAACCAGGTGGTGACGCCGTCGGTGCGCATCCGCGGCGACATCCGCGACGTGGCCCAGGTCCGCGCCGGCTGGGAGGCGGACGTCGTGAGCGGCGCCTCCGTCGCCGTCGTCGACAACCCCGGGCTCACGCCGGACGTCATCACGAGCGCGACGCGCTACGACGACCTGCGCAACGTCGCCTCGGCAGGCTTCACGCTGCGCAGCGAGTTCGCGAGCCTCAGCGCGGACTACAGCTACGGCAACGAGAGCGACTACCGGAGTCATGGCTTCCGCCTCGGCGCGGCCACGGAGCTCTTCGAGCGCAACACGCGCTTCGAGATCTCCTACGGCCGCGGCTTCGATCAGGTCTGCAACCTGGCGCAGCCGCGCGCCCAGGAGGCCGTCGACCGGCAGCGCCTCCCGAACAGCGACGGATGCTTCGGCGGCTCCCCGGACCGGGAGAGCCTCGACGTCGACATCCACACCTTTCAGGGCGGCTGGACGCAGGCCTGGACGCCGGTGCTGGTGACGCAGCTGACCTTCACCGGGCAGGTCCTGAGCGGCTACCAGGGCAACCCCTATCGCTCGGTATGGCTCGGGCGAAGCGCGGCGCAGGAGTTCCACCCGGAGAACCGGCAGCGCTGGGCCGGCGGCCTCGCGACGCGCGTTTACGTGCGCCCGCTGAAGGGCGCGATCCAGCTCTTCGGCCGCCTCTACCGCGACACCTGGGACGTCACGAGCGTGACCGCCGAGCTGGCCTGGGAGCAGACGCTGGTCGAGTCACTCCGCGTCCGCGTGCGCGGCCGCTACTACTCACAGAGCGCCGCGGCCTTCTTCAGCGACGACTACTCGCGCTTCCCGCGCGGGCAGTACTTCACGGGCGATCGCGAGCTCTCCAGCATGGACAGCTGGGTGATCGGCGGGAGCGTGCGCTACGCCCTCCCGCCGCCGCTCGAGGAGCGCACGCTCGAAGAGCTCTCCTTCGTCCTGAAGTTCGACCATTTGCGCTACGATTTCCGTGATTACACGTATGCGGGCGCGGCGGTTCCGAACGACACCGGCATCGCCCTCACCTTCGGCCTCGATGCGCAGTTTTGACCGACTCCCCTTCGCCCTGCTCTTCGCGGGCGTGTGCTCGCTGAGCGCCTGCTCGCTCGGCGGCGAGGGCGTGTCGGCGCAGCTCGAGAGTGAAGCGGAATCGCCCACGCCCGCGGGAGCCAGCTGCACGGCGAACGCCGACTGCGGCGAGGGGCAGCGCTGCGTGGACGAAACCTGCCGCTACGGCCGCACGAGCGGCGCGGCCGAGGTGCTGGCGAGCGCCGGCCACGCGCAGCGCGAAGCCGGAGACGTCGACGGCGCGCTCTCGAGCTACGAGCAGGCCGTCGAATCCTACCGGCGCGCACAGGTGCCCGTGCCTCCGGAGGTGCTTTGCGGGGCGGCGCTGGCGGCGCTTCGCACGCCGGGCGAAGCGGAGCTGCGGGAGCGCGCCGCGCGGCGTGCCGACGCCTGCTTCCGGTGCTCGCTCCCCGGCGACCCGCTCCGCGCCGAGGTGCTCCGGGCCCTCGGCCGCAGGCGCTACGACGGCCTGGCGCTCGCAGCCTTCGACGCCACCACGCCGGCCGAGCGCTTCTTCACCGAGCAGCCCTCGCGGCCGACGAGCGACGCCGTCGGCATCATGGTGGACCTGCCGGAGTCGGACGCGCGCGGCTACGACGTCATGGTCGGCCGGCTCCGCGGCGACGAGGCCACGGCCATCATGGCCGACTGCTTCATCCAGGATTGGGAGCTGAACCACGAGCGCGCCGCGCCGGCGAGCCTGCTCCTCAAGATGAGCACGCGCCTCCGGGACATGGGCTCCTACGCCGTCTACGAGCCCAAGGTCGAGCTCGTGGTCGACGGCGTCGAGGTCGAGGGCTTTGCTCCGTGCGTCGCCGGGGCCCTGGCCCCGGTGCTCGAGGACGGGCTCCGCCTCGGCCGCTCGGCGACCTGGCAGCTCCCCCTCCGAATCTCCGCCGGCTTGGAGTAAGCTCCCGGCCTGGTGCTCCTCCAACGGGGAGTGTATTTTTCCGCCCGGGCGGCAGCGGCGCGCCCGCTCGACGAAAGGCCCGCGGAGACATGCTCGACGTTGCGACCATCGGGAACGCGACCCTGATCGCTTACGAGGACCGGCCCGTGCTGGTCACCGACCCCTGGCTCGGCGGCGACTGCCTCGCCTACTTCGGGAGCTGGGGCCTCAGCCACGAGATCCCGAAGGATCTGCGCGAGGACATCGACCGGGCGGACTACATCTGGTTCTCCCACGGTCATCCGGACCACCTGAACCCCGACAGCCTCAAGTACCTGAAGGGACGGAAGATCCTCCTCGGCGACCACGTCGGCGGGCGCATGGAGGAGGATCTGCGCAACGAGGGCTTCGAGGTGGAGATCCTGCCCGACCGCGAGTGGGTGCAGCTCTCACCGCACATCAAGGTCATGTGCCTCACGACCTGGATCCAGGACTCGGTGCTCCTCGTCGACGTGAACGGGCGACTCTTCGTCAACCTCAACGACGCCCGGGACCAGGACTGCACGGTGACGCTTCGGCGCATCATCAAGCGCTACGAGCACAGCTACCTGCTCTCGCTCTGCGCCTGTCATGACGCGGACATGCTGAACTTCTGGACCGAGGACGGGACCTTCATCCTTCCTCCCTCGATCAACCGGGAGCCCGCAGGCCTCAAGCTCACGCAGCTCGTCGAGCGCATGGGCACCACCGCCGCGGTCCCCTTCTCGTCCTTCCACACGTACAAGCGCGCCGACTCGAAGTGGGCGCAGGAGTACGCGAGGACCCACGACGAGTACACGATCGGCTTCAACCACGAGAAGTACGACTTCGTGCCAGCTTTCTCGCGCATCGACTGCGTCACGGGCGAGGTCACGGCCATCGACCCCCCGGAGAGCCCGGACGAAGCGCGACCGCCCTCGGACTTCGGCGACGACTGGTCGGACGAGCTCGAGAAGGAGGACGTCCGGAAGATCGAGGCCTATTTCCGCCGCCGGATCACGGTCCGCGACAACTTCCGGTTCCTGACCTTCCGCGTCGGGGCCAAGGAGCACCGCATCGACCTCGACGGCAAGGTCGATCGCGGGATCACCTTCGAGACGCCCCGCCACAGTCTCATGAGCGCCATCGACTGGGAGGTCTTCGACGACCTCCTCATCGGCAACTTCATGAAGACGACGCTCCACAACATCGAGTCGCTCTACGACGCGGGCTTCGTCTACGCGACGGCCAAGTGGGGCGACAACGGCCGCGCCTTCACCTACGAGGAGCTGGCCGAGTACACGAAGGAGTACAAGCGGCGAGCCGGTCTCGACTGGTTCTACTCGCGCTACTACGAGTACCCGCTCATGTCGGCCGCGCTTCGCCTCCGAAAGGCCATGCCCACGGAAGGTCCCGCCTACGAGGCGGCCGCGAAGGTCTATCGCTGGCTCACCTGAGCGCCCGCTAGCGCCGGGGCGTGCGGACGCCAGCCCTTGCGCCGAGGCGCCCCGAACCCACGCTGCGGGTCCATGGAGACCCGTACGCGCTTCTCCGTCGGCTACGTCCTGGCCGTCGTCCTCGGTCTGACCCTTCTCCAGGCCCTCTTCTTCTCGGGCTACGAAGTCCCCGAGCGGGCGTACAGCGAGCTCCGCGCGCGCCTCGCCGCCGGCGAGGTCGAGCGCGTGGTGCTCCTCGAGGACGAGGTCTTCGCGGAGGTGCGCGAGGGCATCGATCTCAGCGCCGATCCCGGCCCCTCGGTCGCGACGGACCAGGTCTCGGCGCACGCCACGAGCGAGGAGAACATCGAGCCGCCCCCGGAGCGCACCCCCTGGGCGCTGCCCATCTTTGGCGAGAAGAAGGCGTCGCGAGCGTTCCGCGTCGTCCGCGTCGCCGACGACGACCTGGTCCCGCTCCTCACGGAGCGCGCCGTCGAATACCGCGGGCGCATCGAGAACGACTTCTTCGCGAGCTTCCTGGCGAACTGGCTCCTGCCGCTCGCGCTGCTGCTCTTCCTCTGGGGCTTCGTGATGCGCCGCATGGGCGCCGCGCAGCAGGGCGTGCTCAGCGTCGGCAAGAGCAAAGCGAAGATCTACGCCGTCGACGACGAGGCGAAGGTGGGCTTCGACGACGTCGCCGGCGTCGACGAGGCGAAGGCCGAGCTCCTCGAGGTCGTCGACTTCCTGAAGCACCCGGACAAATACGCGCGCCTCGGCGCCACGCTCCCGAAGGGCGTGCTCCTCGTCGGCCCGCCGGGCACGGGCAAGACGCTGCTGGCCCGCGCCGTCGCGGGGGAGGCCGGCGTGCCCTTCTTCAGCCTGAGCGGCTCGGACTTCGTCGAGATGTTCGTCGGCGTGGGCGCGTCCCGGGTGCGCGACCTCTTCGACGAAGCGAAGAAGCGCGCGCCGGTCATCGTCTTCATCGACGAGCTCGACGCCATCGGCAAGAGCCGCGCGGGGCAGAACGCGATGGGCTCGAACGACGAGCGCGAGAACACGCTCAACCAGCTCCTCGTCGAGATGGACGGCTTCGAGGCGAACACGGGCCTCGTGCTCATGGCCGCCACCAACCGGCCCGAGGTGCTCGACCGCGCGCTGCTGCGACCCGGCCGCTTCGACCGGCAGGTGCTCGTGGACCGGCCCGACAAGCCCGGGCGCCACGCCGTGCTGAAGATTCACACGCGCAAGAAGCGCCTCGGGGACGACGTCGACCTCGAGCGTGTCGCGGGCATGACCGCGGGCATGGCCGGTGCGGATCTGGCGAACCTCGCCAACGAGGCCGCGCTCATGGCCACGCGCCGGGCCGCCGAGCTCATCGGCATGCGCGACTTTCAGGAGGCCCTCGAGCGCGTCGTCGCGGGCCTCGAGAAGAAGAACCGGCTCATCAACCCGGCCGAACGTCGCATCGTCGCCTACCACGAGAGCGGACACGCCATCGTGGGCCACTTCACCCGCGGCGCCGACCCGGTGCAGAAGGTGTCCATCGTGCCGCGGGGCATGGGCGCGCTGGGCTACACGATGATGGCGCCGCTCGAGGACCGCTTCCTCATGAGCAAGGAGGAGCTCGTCGGGAAGATCCGGGGGCTCCTCGGCGGCCGCGCGGCAGAAGAGGTGGTGTTCGGGGAGATCAGCACCGGCGCCTCGAACGACCTCGAGAAGGTCGCGTCCCTCGCCCGGCAGATGGTGACCACCTACGGGATGAGCGAGCGGCTCCCGAACCTCTCGCTCAGCGAGGGCGGCCCGAGCTTCCTCGGGCCCCGCGCGGGCCGCCCGGCTCGCTCGGAGCACCTCGAGCGCATCATCGACGAGGAGGTGCAGTCCATCGTGGACCGCGCCTACGAGGACACGCTCGCGATGCTTCGCGAGAAGCGCGAGCTGCTCGAGGCGATGGCGACGCGGCTTCTCGAGAACGAGGTTCTCGAGGAGTCCGACGTGCGCGAGATCCTCGGCGAGCGCCCCACTGCCATGACCACGAGCGTAGCCCCGGCGGCCGAGACGGCGCCCGCGAGCTGAGCCGCGCCGGGTTCAGGCCTCCGGACCCGGGATGGTGCCCTCTTCCGTCACCGTGAGGGACCCGTCCGGTGCGAAGTGGAGACCAAAGATCGGGAGCCCCGCGGCGAGGAGCTTGAGCGTCATGCCCGCCTGCTGACCGCCGAGCTCGCGGATGGCCTCGGTGAGCTGTGCACCGGAGCCGGCGCCGAGCGGGAGCAGGTCGCCGCGCGGCTCGAGCACCTGCACCATCTGGTCCCGCAGGAAGGCGATGGCTTGCGGGTGGTTCACGAACATCTGCACGTCGCCGACCTGTGGCGCGATGAGGGGTACGCCCGAGTAGGGGCCGAAGGGCTCGGCCATGGTGACGTTGGCCAACGCGCCCTCGCCGTGATCGCCGCCCAGGACGACCCACTCCATGTCCGGGTCACCGGCCCACAGGAGCTCGTAGAAGGAGCGCATGAAGGCCTTCACGAGCTGGGGCCGCACGCCGTAGTCCTCGGGCCGCTGGATCGCGAGCTTGAGGTGGCCGCAGCCGACGTGCGCCGCGTCCGTGAGGTGCTCGAGGAGCGGCTGCTCGAGGTGCTCTGGCGGACGTCCGACGAAGGCGATCCACTCCTCCGCGGTGCGCAGGTTCACGACGGCGCCACCGAAGCGCGGGTCCTCCCCGAGGGCGCGGGTGAGCGCGTTGAAGGCCTTGTAGTCGGTGTGGTGGTACATGCCGCCGAAGGCGTCGGCGAGGGTGCGGGTGATGGCGCTCATCTTGCCGAGGTCCACGGCCCCGGAGATCTGCTCGACCGCCGCCAGCGCGAGGACGAGCTCGCCGGCGTCGCCCCCGGGCGTTCCGATGCGCGCGACCTCGTCGCGGCCGTCCACGCACGCGCAGCGGCTCGCCAGCAGGAACGACGCGAGCTTCTTCCGGCGCACTTGCTCCGGAGGCCCCACGTGGGCGCGGATTTCGTCGGCGCTGAGGCGCTTCTTGTCGCCGCGCATGGCGTGAAGCGGACGCCCGTCCGAGCCCATGCCCGCGGCCGGCGACGTGAGCATGCGACCCTGCACGCTCTGGGATCGAGAAACGGTGTAGCCCTCGCTCCGAAAGCGCCGCATGCCGCCGCGCATGGCGCCCACGTTGCTCATGCCGAGCGACGCCAGCAGCCGCGCCGCCGCCAGGGAGCGGACGCCGTCCGAGCACACGAGGACGACGCTCGTGTCCGGGTGGAGGATCGTGGCGACCTCGGTGATGCGCCGCTGTGGGATCCGCCACGTCCGCGGCACGTGCCCGAGGGGACCGGTCAGCTCCCCGTCGTCGCGCACGTCCACGACCCAGACGCGGCTGCCGGATTCGGCGACGAAGCTTGGCTCGAACACGGCGGTCCCGTCGCCGCTCCGCATCTCGTTCGCCTTCCAGGCGACGCGGTGGCGGACATCGGGCTTTCGGAGGTCGGACAGCGGCATTTCCGAAGACTCTACGCCAAGCGGCGCGCCCCAGGAAAGCGCTAGACTGATTGGTACTTGCTGATGTCAGACGGGCCGATTCATGCGGGCCGATGTCAGATGGCCAGGGTCAGCGCCCGAGGGCGGTGCTCCGGCTGACGACCTCTTCGACGGTGGCGAGCAGCTCCGCGCGGTCGACGGGCTTGAGCAGGACCCGGTGCTGCTCCGCGAAGGCGAAGGTCGCCGCCTCCTTCGTGAAGGCGCCGCCGGTGATGAAGACCATGCGCGCGTCGAGCTCGGGCCAGCGCCGCGCGATGACGGCCTGGAGCTCCGGACCGGTGCCACCCGGCATCATTAGGTCGCAGAGCACGACGTCGTAGGCCGCGTCCTCCTCGAGCATCCCGAGGGCGCGCGCCGCCGAGGGCGCGTGAACCACCGCGTGGGGCCGCAGCAGGCGGCGCAGGGAACGCGCGACGAGGGCATCGTCGTCCACCACGAGGACGCGCCGCGGCTCGGCGGCGAGGGAGGAGGCCTCGGCGGGCGGGAGCGTCGTCGGACGCGCGCCGAGCGTGGCGAAGCGCACCACGTCGGGATCGTGCGCATGGTGCGGCAGCTCGCGCACGGAGTCGCGGATGCGGACGAGGCCCTCCCGCATGTCGCGGAGCACGTGCTCCACGTCGGCGCGCGGCGCCTCCAGCGCCCCCTCGAGATACTCGATACCCGCCTGGAGCGAGGTCAGCGGGTTGTTCAGCTCGTGGGCGACCTGTGCTGCGAAGGAGCCCAGCGCGCGCTCGCGTTCCGCGCGGGCGACCTCGCTTTGAAGCGCGCGCTTCTCGGTGACGTCGAGGCAGCACCCGACCATGCGCGCGGGGCGGCCACCGGCATCCACGACCACGGTCCCCACGGATTCCAGCACGCGGACGCTGCCGCCCTCACGCTCGATGCGGTGCTCGAGGGTGAAGCCCGCGCCCTCGGCGAGCGCTTCCCGCACCGTCCCCGCGTAGCCCTCCCGGTCCTCGGGATGGAGGAGCGCGAGGTAGGCCTCGAAGGTCGGAGGTGCGCCCTCGAGGGGTACGCCGTGGATACGGCAGAGCTCCTCGCTCCACCGAAGCGCGTCCGCGCGCAAATCCCAGTCCCACACGCCCAGGCCGGCCAAGCGCTGCACGAGGGAGAACATCCCGGCGCCGGCCGGAATCGCGTCGCCCGCGTCGGCGTCGGTACGCGCCCGAGTCACAGCGGCGGAGACTACCTGCCACGACCGCGTTGCACAGGCGCCGCGCGCGCCAATTTCGTCAAGTGTGGGTTGCGTCACGCTCTCATGGGCTGCCGTGGCACGCGGCGACCCCCGAGGCGGACCTCATCGACGTGGATCGTCCTGCGCGGCGAGCGCGGAGACCACGGCCTTCACCTCCTGCGCCCGCTCCCGTGGCACCACCAGGAGCGCGTCCGGGGTATCGACGATGACCAAACCCTCCACGCCCACGAGCGCCACGAGCTTCCCAGCGGGCGCCGACGCGTAGTTTCCGTGCGCATCCACGAAGAGCGCGTCGCTCGCGCTCGCGTTGCCCTCCGCGTCCTTGTCGGCGAGCTCCCAGGCCGTCGTCCAGCTCCCGAGGTCCGACCACCCGAAGCTGCCCGGCACGACGCGCACGTCCTGCGCCTTCTCCATGATCCCGTGGTCGAGGCTGACGTTCGGGAGATCGGCGTAGCCGCCTTCCACCGCGGCGCTCTCCTGCCCGCGCGCCGCGGCCTCGTCGAAGGCAGCGAGGCCCGTGGCGAGGCCTGGCAGGTGAGCCTCGATGGCCGCCAGGATGGCATCGGCGCGGAAGAAGAACATGCCGCTGTTCCAGAGGAAGCCCCCGGCGGCGAGGAACTGCTCGGCGCGGCGGCGGTTCGGCTTCTCCACGAAGCGCCGGACCGCGTGCACGCCCTCCGCCTCGGCCTCGCCCGTTTCGATGTAGCCGTAGCCCGTCTCCGGGCGCGTCGGCTCGATGCCCACGGTGACCAGGGCGCCGCCCTCACACGCGCCGAGGCCGCGCCGGAGCACCTCTCGGTAGGCGGCCTCGTCGCCGATGTGGTGGTCGGCGGGCAACACCATGATGCGCGCGGAGGCGTCGCTGCGTCTCACGTGCGCCGCGGCCCAGCCTACGCACGGCGCGGTGTTCCGGCCGAGCGGTTCCGCGAGCACGTTGGCCGGCGGCAGCTCCGGCAGCTCCGCGCGCGTCGCTTCGGCCAGCGCTGCGCTCGTCACGACCAGCGTCCGCTCCGGCGGAACGAGCTCACGGATGCGCTCGACGGTGCTCCGCAGCAGCGAGCGCTCGCCGGCCAAGGGGAGCAGCTGTTTGGGTCTCGCGCGCCGTGACGCAGGCCAGAAGCGCGAGCCGATGCCGCCGGCCATGACCACGGCCCAGTCGAGGGGTGCTTCAGGCATGAGGGGCGGAGTATGGCGCCGGCCCGCGGCCGCGCACGCGCGATTCTCAGGCACCGAGCGCGATGGCGACGAGCCCCAGCGGGACGAGGTAGAGCGCGAAGATCCAGAAGCGGCCCGTGAGCACGATGCCGCGGAGCGCCCAGAGCGCGCCGAGACCCACGACGAGGCTGACGACGCCGCCGGCCCAGACCGTGGGTGGCAACCGGTCGAGGGCGCCGTCCTCGCCGAGCACGAGGAGGCTCGCGCCGGCGATGGCGGGCAGCGAGAGCAGGAAGCTGAAGCGGAAGGACGCTTCTCCCCGGAGGCCGAGGAGCATGGCGGTCGCGATGGTGCTCCCCGAGCGGCTCACGCCCGGCAGCACCGCGAGCCCCTGCGCGACCCCGATGAGCAACGCCTGGCGCAGCGTCGGCACGGACTCCTCACCGGAGCGGATGCGCGTCGCGAGGCAGGCCGCCGCCGAGATGAGGAGGCAGACGCCGACCACGGCGGGGAGGTGCTTCCAATCCTCGACGGCGTCTTTGAGGCCGAGGCCGATCACCACCGTCGGTACCGTGCCGACGACGACGGCGAGGGCCATGCGGGCATCCTCGCTCTGCCGCGCCTCGCGGTCGCGGAGCGCCTTCAGCGCGGCGCCGGCAAGCCGGACCACGTCGCGACCAAAGACCATGAGCGTCGCCGCCAGCGTGCCCAGATGCAGCACCACCTCGAGGGCGAGGGGTGCGTCCCGAAGGTCGAAGAGGAGCGCGCCGAGGGCCACGTGACCGCTGGACGAGACGGGGAGGAACTCGGTGAGCCCCTGGAGGATGCCGAGGACGACGGCTTCGACGAGGCCTAGGTCGGCGCTCGGCACGGCTACTCCGCCTCGGCGCTGCGCGTGGCGCGCTCCTCCGCGACCACGGCCTCCACCTCCGCGCGGATGGCGTCGAGGCGCTCCTGGTCACGCGCCTCGAAGCGGAGCACGAGCACGGGCTGCGTGTTCGACGCGCGCACCAGACCCCACGCGCCCTCCCCGAAGAGGATGCGGGCCCCGTCCACGTCGATGACGTCGTGCGTCGCCCGGAAGCGAGCGCGGACGGCGTCGACGACCGCGAACTTCTCGGCGTCCGGGCAGGGCACGCGCAGCTCCGGCGTGGTCACCGTCATCGGCAGGTCCGCGAGGCGCTCGTGGAGCGGGCGGCCACCGTCGCTCAGAAGCTCGACGAGGCGAAGCGCCACGTACACGGCGTCATCGAAGCCGTAGAAGCGGTCGGCGAAGAAGATGTGGCCGCTCATCTCGCCCGCGAGGAGCGCGCCCTCCTCCTTCATCTTCGCCTTGATGAGCGAGTGTCCGGTCTTCCACAGGATGGGCTTGCCCCCGTGGGCCGCGATGTCGTCGTAGAGCGTCTGCGAGCACTTCACCTCACCGAGGATCGCGGCGCCGGGGCGCCGGGCGAGCAGGTCCCGGCCGAGCAGGGTCAGGAGCTCGTCGCCCCAGCGGATCCTCCCCGTCGCGTCGATGACGCCGATGCGGTCGCCGTCACCGTCGAAGGCGAAGCCGAGGTCGAGGTTCTGCTCGGCGACGGTGCGCATCAGAAGCTCGAGGTCCTCGGGTTGCGTCGGGTCCGGGTGGTGGACCGGGAAGGTCCCATCCATCTCGCAGAGCAGCGGCACGAACTCGAGGCCGAGGGCCTCGAAGGCCGCTACGGCCGTGGGCCCGGAGGCGCCGTTGCCGGCGTCGAGGGCCACGCGCGGCGGCTTCGGCCCGATGGAGAGGTTCCCTTCGAGGAATCCGAGATAGGCCGGGAGAAGATCGACCTCCTCGACCGTGCCGCCGCCCGGTAGGTCGAAGTCGCTTTCCTCCATCATCCGCTGGAGCGTCCGGATGTCGTCGCCGAAGAGCGACGCCTTGCCGGTCATCATCTTGAACCCGTTCTCTGGGGGCGGGTTGTGGCTTCCGGTGACCTGCACGCCTCCGTCGAGGTCGAGGTGGTGCACGGCGAAGTACATGCGCGGCGTGGGCCCCACGCCGACGTCGACGACCTCGAGCCCCGCCTCCACGAGCCCGGCGAGGAGCTCGCGGTGGAGCCGCGGCGAGCTGAGCCGGCAATCGCGCCCGAGGGCGATGCGCCGGTGGCCGGCACGCGCCTGGAAGGTGCCGAGCGCGCGGCCGAGGGCCCGAGTGAAGTCGTCGGGCAGGTCGTCGGCGGCCACGCCGCGAATGTCGTACTCGCGGAAGACGTGGGGGTTGGGGATGGTGCCTTCGGTCACGGCGGCCGGACTAGCACGGGACGCCCGACCTCACAGGCCGCGGCCGCGTCGCGCTCGCGCCCTCGCGCGACGTGGGGGCACGTGAACGGGCCCGGGCGCGCTCAGGGCGCTGCGGCGACGGGCACGTCGACCTCGGCGATCTGTTTCCCGGCGGGGCCGGGACGCCAGTCGCTCGGGCCGACCACGACACGGACCGGCTCCGCGCCCTCCGCGACCACGAGGAGCTCGTGGGCCTCCGTCGCGGCGAGGTCGTCGATGCGCGCCTCGCCGAAGCCGACGAGCAGGTAGACCTTGGCGCCGGGCGGGTTCGTCACGACGCGCACGCGGCCCAGCGTCCCCGTCGCCGTCCCCATGGCGCCCTGCGGTAGCTGCGTAGGCCCGATGCCCTCCCCGGCGGCGGAGGCCACCTGCATCGCGAGCTCGTACTGAGGCGTGGGATCCGCGGCGCTCGCCGGCGCCCACGTCGCGTCCGCTGGCACGACGGATCGCGTGGCGCCGCCGTCTGGCGCGATGGCCACCAGCTCGTGGGCGCGACCGACGGGGAGGCTGCCCGTGATGGCGGGTCCGCGGCCCACGAAGAGGAGGATCAGCGCGCGCGGGCTCGGTAGCGCCTCCGGGCCCTCGCCGTCCAGCGCGCGGACGCGAAGCATGCCGTAGCGGGCATCGCGCGCCGCGAAGGCCGCCTCCCGCTCGCGGGCCGCAGCGGCCGCGGCTTCCCG
>CALCTH010000120.1 GCA_937893795.1 uncultured Myxococcales bacterium
GCCCGGCGCGGCCGCAGCCGCGGCGGCGAGGGCCAAGACGCGCAGCGGCGCCCCACGTCCCGGATCGTCGGCGGCGGCTCCCCACGGCATGCCGCTTGTTTACTTGAGCACTCAATCAGTGCAAATGATTTTCAATATCAAAAATCAGCGATGACACTGACCCTGAGACCAAGGGCTTTAGAAATCCGTCCGTGTCATACGACGGGCGCGATTGTCTCCGTTCGGGGAGCACCTTCTTGGGACACTGCGGCGCCGTGCCTCGTGCACGCGTCCACTCGAGCGCAAGGTCATTTCGAAGGGGCGGCCGCGAGCCGGATCAGCGCCCCGAGGTAGCGCGCGTCCGTCGCCTCGTCGTCGGGGTCCAGGTCGAAGACCTCGCAGGCGCGCTCCCGGTTGTCGAGCCAGCCGTAGACCGCGCTCCGGAACGTCCAGACGAGATGCTCCGCGGCCACGTCGTCGCGAAGCTCGCCCCGCTCCTGCGCGTGCCGCACGAGCGCCACGATGCGTTGGAGCGTGTCGCGCTCGCCCTGGAAGCTGTGTTGACCGGACAGCTGCGCCCACAGGCCGATGCGCCGGGTCGTGACCTCCACCTGGGCATGCTCGAAAAAGGCCGTCATCATGCCGCGGACGAGGTCGGCATCGCGCGCGTGGCGCCCAATGGCCTGCGCGAGACTCACGCTCGCCCGGTGCACCACCTCGGCCTTCACCTCCTCGAGGAGCGCCTGCTTCGAGCCGAAGTGATAGCTGATGAGGGGCTGCGACACGCCCGCGCGCCGCGCGACCCCTCGAAGCGAGCCCGCTTCGAAGCCGCGCTCTGCGAACTCCTCGACCGCGGCCGCGAGGGCGCGCGCGCGGACCCCTTCGGGATCACGCCGACGTTCACCAACCACCGGCGAGACGTGTATCACGACGGCCTAGAGATCGGCGACCACGACGGGCTCCCCCAGCCGCGCCGAGTCTACGAAGGGAACCTCGAGAACCACGTCTCTCAACGTCGCCGCGCCCGTTGGCTCGGACCCCGCGTCGGCGTAGAGGAAGCTCTCGCTCTCCAGCACGAGGAGCAGCTCGTCGCCCGGCATCAATCGCGTCACCACCGACCCGAGTTCGATGTCGAGCGTGCCGTCGAAGGTGCTGGTTTGCGCGCCGATGACCTGGTCATGGGCCACGTAGCGGCGCTCGCCGGAGCGGACGACGAGCGTGCCGAGGAAGAGCACGTCGAGGCCCGGGTCGAAGGTCGCCTGGAGCTTCGACGTCCCGGCGACGACCACGGTCTCGTCGGCCACGAGCAAAGGTACCTCGAGGGCGTCGTCTCCTTCCGGGAGGGTCACGTCCCCGAGGGCGAAGGCCCGCGGCGCGTCGGTGAGCGGCCAGCCCTCGCCGCGCACGCATCCCTCCTGCTCGGCGGGGAGCACCACCCGCGGGACCCGGCGCATGCGCGCCTCGGCCTCGGCCTCACGCTTCAGGAACGCATCGAAGAAGAGAAAGACGAGCTCCCCGTCGAGGAAGCGGCCGATGCCCCCCGCGGCGAAGCCGGGCGTGTAGAGGTCCGCGCACTGGTTCGCGCGTTCCCGGTCCGGCGCGCCGACGCCGAAGCCGCGGTCGCCCGTGGGATCGAAGAAGGGCGCGTTCATCCCCACGAGCCACGTATCGGCGGCCGGGGTCCCGAGGGCGGCGCGCGTGCGCAGCGCCGCCCGCAGGCCGTTGTTCACCTGGTCCGGGAGCGGCTGCACGAAGAGCGTCGGCACCGTGACGTCACCCGCGACCGGCGCGAGGTCGGACGCGCGCCAGGCCGCCTCGAGCGCGTCCGGGATGATGAAGTCGTCGCCGGCGCGCTCGATGAGCGGCAGCAGCGTGGGGTCGAAGCGCACCCCGAACTCGATGGAGAAGTCCAGGAAGAGCGTCGCCGTGAAGGAGCGGACGGCGCCGTTCGGCGCGAAGACGTCGTCCATCACGCTCGCGAAGTGAACGTAGGGCAGGATGGCGTCCACGCGCGGGTCGCGCGCGGCGAGGAGCACCGCGAGGTGACCCCCGGCGCCGTTGCCGAAGCTTCCCACCACGAGGTCTCGCTGCACGCCCGGCTCCGCATCCCGCGCGACCCAGGGGGCGTTGTCGTGCACCCAGTCGAGCACGCGCGAGACGTCCGCGTCCTCGATGCCCGGGCGCGGCGCACCGCTCGTCACGCCGCCGCTCGCGCCGAGAATCCCGCGCTGGTCGAGGGAGAGGAAGGCGTAGCCGCGGTCGAGATAGGGCGCAGCATCCTCCACGAACTCGGTGCCGCGCTCGGGATAGCCGTGATTCCACACCAGGAGCGGGACCGGGCGCGCGGCGCAGACGCCGCCGGGACGAAAGAGCCGGAAGACGAGCTCGACCCCGTCCTCCGCGGCGAGGGTCACGGTCTCGACGGAGGCCCGCTCCGGCACGCCCTCGCAGGCTGGCGGGGGCAAGTCCGCGGGCGGCTCGGCGTCGCCACAGGCGAGCGAGAAAAGCAACGTCATCAGGCTCGTCGGGAGCGCTCGGGTCATATTTATTTATCGCATAATAAGTTTGAGCGGCTCAAGAGGGGGGCGCGGCGGTGGTCACGCGACGACGGAAAAAACGTGGCCGCCGTGGATGGGGTTGATCCACGACGGCCACCTCGACGTCCAGACGCTCGGGTGAAGAGGAAGGGTTGGTGAAAGGGACTCGAACACCCGCGCGAACCAGTCGCTGCAGGGACATCGTGGCCTTCCTGATGATGACTTTCAATATCAGGCGACAGTTTTGTAGCGCGGCTACTCCGCGGGAGCGGCTTCGACGGTCTCGCCGAAGGACATGACGTCGCGCTCGGTCCGGCCCTCGAGGTGGGGGAGTCGCAGCGCCGCCGCGCCGAGCAGAAGAGCCAAGAGCGCGAAACCCACGTCGACGCGCCCGGCTTCGATGCCTAGGGCGAAGGGAGAGCCGCCCGTGACCGCCGCTCCGGCGAAGGGAACGGCAAGGAGAGCCGCCGCACCGGCGGCGAGGAGCCCGCGGAGCGCCACGCGCATCGGAAGCCGCGCCGCGACCACGACCGACACGGCGAGCGCCGCGAAGAAGGCGAGCGCCATGGCGGTCTTCGTGCCTCCCCCCTGCGCGGCGGCCCACGCGAGGATGGCCAGCCCCGTCGCGAAGGGCAGCCCCGCCGTCCCCCCGGCGAGAGCTTGGGCGAAGAGGCCTTCCCGCGGGGCCTGGCGGCGATTCCGAACGGCCCATAGCCCGAGGCCCGTCGACGCGAGCAGGCAGGCGAGGAGCCCGAAGACCATCCACGCGAGCTTGGTCGCGAGCCCATAGAGGTTGCCGAAGTGCAGGCCGGCGACCCAGCTGATGAGGGTGCCGCCCACGGAGGGCCGCGCGCCGATGAAGGGACGCTCGCCGAGGAAGCTCCCGTCGCGGCCGCCATAGGCGTAGCGCGCGCTCCGGAGCGAGTAGTCGAGGTCGAAGAACTCCGTCACGACCAGGGCGCTCGTCCCGCCCCAATCCTCGATGCGGAGCCGCCCGAGCTCGGCGCCCGCGGCGCGCGTGCCCGCGTCGCGAACGATGGCGTCGAGGCTCGCCACGGCAGCACTCTCGCTCGCGGGCAGGTCCCCGCGAAGCACCTCTTCCATGCGCGCGCGGTCCGCACCGAACGCGACCACGATCATCACGGGAATCAGGATCGCCCCCGCGAAGCTGAAGAAGGCCCCCGTCACGGAGAGCACGAAGCTGAAGGGCAGCGTCCAGACGCCGACGAGCGTGTGCACGTCACCGAGCCACTGGCGGACGCCGCGACGCGGGGCCTTCGTGAGCTGCTTCCGCCGCGGCCAGTGCACGTAGAGGCCGGTACCGAGCAGCAGCAGGAGCCCGAGGGCGATGAGCCCCGTCAGCAGGAGCCCGATCTTGCCCTCGACCAGGAGGCTGACGTGAAGCCGCACGAAGAAGCTCTCGAGGGTGCCCCGCGGGTTGGCCTCGGCGCGCGCGCCAAAGGTGGCGCGCTCGACGTGGGCCGACGGCGCCTCGGGCACGCGCACGTCGACGAAGTCGCGCGTCTCCTCGCCGGGAACGACGAAGGCGAAGGTGAGGGTCTCGGGTCGCTCGGCGTAGATGAGCGCGCTCGGACCGGTGGTCTCCTCGTCCGCCGCGTCGTCCGACGCAGCGCTGTCCGGCGCGGCCTCGTCGCGGGCGGCGAGCGCCGTGGCCAGCGCGCGGTCGAGGACCCCCGGGCCCAGCGACGCCAGCTCCGGAGCCGTGCGGTCACGCGAGGCCCAGTGATCGAGCTCGTGACCGAAGACGGCCACGGCCCCCGTGAAGAACACGAGCGCACCGAGGAAGGCCGTGGTCGTCCCCACGGTCCGATGAAAGAGGTAGTAGGCCTTCCGGCGGCCCCCGCGCGGCGCCTTGCTCACGCGAAGAAGCTCCCGACGACGGGCACGAGCGCGCCCACGCCGACGAGGGCCAGGACCCCCCAGGCGCGGCGACGGCGGCGCGCCCCGATGAGCGCCATGGCGAGGGCGCCCCAGACCAGCGGGAAGCCCACGACGGCGAAGATCACGTGGTCGAGCTCCGCGGCGCCAGGTGGAAGCCAGGTCGTCATGCTCGCCGACACGATGAGCGCGACCACGAAGGTCGCGAGCACTACGCCGAGCTCACGCCGCCAGCGCCGACGGCTCTCCCTCTTCGCCCGGCTCATGCGGTCCCTCTAGCTCTATCGAAACTGAATGTCGATATCGACGGCTAGCGCAGCCTGCTAGAGCGGGTCGATGCTCGTGAGCCGAAGAATGGCGAGGTCGCCACGCTGCTCCAGCCTCCCCCGCGCCCGGGCGGGCTCTCCCACGTGGTCGAGAACGTCGGGGATCGCGTTTCCCCCGGCGGCCGTCGCGAGGAGCACGTGCGTCTCGCGGCCCGCCTCATCACGCGTGACGAAGACCGGTGGTACGCCGCCCGCGATGCAGAGCTGCGCGCAGCCTCGGTGCCCCCGCCCGTCGCCCGGACGCATCTGTCCGTAGGCGCACTTCGAATCGACGACGACGCCCTCGAGCTCGACCTCAGCGAGCTCCTCCGCCGCCACGTCAAGGCGGCCTCGGGCTGCCCCGTCGAGATCCGTCGGCTCCGGCGCCCCACCGATGACGAAGAGGTGGCGCGGGCCGCGGGCGTCCCGGCGCGTGAAGAGGCGCCCGCGGACGTGGACCGGCGTCTCGTCGAGCTCGGCGAAGCGGGTGCCGAGGCCCGCCTTCCAGCCACGCGCGAAGAGCGCCGTGTGGAGCGCGCCGTCCTCGCCGAGGAAGCGGATCATCGGGTAGGGCTCCTGCACGAAGAGGCCGTCGAGCTCCATCGACCGGCTGCGCTCGAGGCCCGCGCCGGGACCGCGCTGCGACGCGGCGAGCGCGGCTTGAAGACCCGCACCGAAGAGCACGAGCGCCATGCCGAGGGCGAGCGCGAAGCGCTTCGTGCGCGGCGGGGTCGGCAGATAGCCGACGAAGAACTCCTCGTCCTTCACCGCGTCGTCGAGTAGGTCGCTCATGCGCCCGCCTCGGCGTCGGCGCCACGCACGAGCGCGTCCGCTGGGACCAGCGTCGCCGGCTCCGTCGCCGTGCCGGCGGGCAGCGGCTTCGGAAGCACCAGCACCCTCCCCTCGTGCAGCCGCACGCGGTAGGTCGGAATCGTCTCGGTGAAGGGCGGCGGGGACTGACCGTCGCCGGGCCGGTATTGCCAGCCGTGCCAGGGACACGTCAGCGCGCCGTCGATCACCCGGCCCTCGTAGAGCGGCCCGCGCTGATGCGCGCAATGGCCGTGGAGCGCGCTCACCTTGCCCTCCCAGCGCACGAGCGCGATGCGCTCCATGCCCGGAATGCAGAGCGGACGCGCGCCGCCATCCGGGATGTCCTCCGGGTGCCCCGCATCGACCCAGCGCTGGCCGTCGAGCTGCACGACGCGTGGCGCTCCGTTGGCATCCGCGCTGCGCCGCGCCGCGAGGACGTGGAGCCCGCCCACGAGCAGCAGCGAGCCGCCCACCGCGACGAGCACGACGGGGTGGAGCTCGCTCAGCATCGCGCCGAGGACCACGTGCACGACCAGCGCGGCGTAGGCGCCGTAGACGCCCATGTGGAGCCACTTCCACGCCGTGGCGCCGAGCGTCTTCTGCCAGAAGTCGTGGCTGGTGACGGCCATGAGCGTGATCTGCACCAGCGCCACCAGGCCGAAGAGCGGGAAGGGCACGCTCCAGCGCGTAAAGGCCACGTCGGCCGCGGGGTCGAAGACCGCCATCAGCTGCCAGGGGTACTTGCCCGTGTAGTTGTAGTAGTAGCCGAGCACCTCACGGACGTGCATCACCGCGACCACCCACATGGCCACGCCCAGGTGTCGCCGGTTGTAGAGCAGCGGCGCGAAGCGCCGATCCAGCCGTGAGAGCGGGCCGATGCAGAGAATCGCCGTGAGCAGGAGGAACGCCGTCGAGCCCCAGGCCCGCATGCGCACGATCTCCCCCGTCAGCACGCCGGCGCCCGTGTGCGTCGCCGCCGTGATCGCCACGAAGCTCTGGTAGGCCGCGACGGTCCCGGCGGCGACGAAGAGGTCGAAGACGATCTTCGGTCGCGTCCACTGCACCGGCACGTAGCCGTGGCTCATCGCGCCGCGCCTCCTTGATCCGGACCCTGCTGAAGCGCCGGCGGCGGCTCTTGCGGCCCCGGCTCGTAGCCCCGGATCACGGCGTAGGCGAAGAGGGCGAGCAGAAGCGGGAGAAGTACGGTCCAGACTCGTCGATGAACCACGCGCTGCGAACGAATCACGAGCTGTCCCCTTCCGTTCCTGGCTCCGACTCCGACTCCGACTCCATGCCCCCAAACCCCGGCGGAGCCCCATCCACCGGCTGCCTCCCCTGCACCCAGCGAAGCGCCACGAGTGGCCAGAGCACGACGCAGCCCGGCAGTACCGCCAGCCGAAACCCGATGCGCCCGAGCGACCAGCCGCGTGCGCCCTCGTCCACGCGCCCCACGCCGAAGAGCACGAAGAGCAGCCCCACCCCGAGCCCGAGCCCGAGGTAGGCGAAGCCCGCCTCCACGATCGCCTCACCCATCAGATCGCGCCGCCCATGGTCAAATCAGGAGCGCGTCGGTCATCACCTCGACCAGCGCCGGACCCTCGCGCGAGATGGCCCGGGTCAGCGCCGCGTCGAGCTCCGACTCCTCGGTCACCCGGATGCCCACGATCCCGCAGTTTTCCGCGAACTGCGCGAAGCTCGGGTTCGAGAGCGACGTCTGCCATACGTCCCACTTCGCCGCGCGCTGCTCCTTCGAGATCTTGCCGAGCTCGCTGTTGTTCATGACCACGTGGGTCACGTCCATGCCGTAGTGCTTCAGCGTCGTGAGCTCGGCGAGGTACTGCCCGAGGCCGCCGTCGCCGCTCACGCTCAGCACCTTCCGCCCGGCATGCGCGCTGTCGGGCTCCGTCGTCGCCGCCCACGCGCCCATGGCCGCTGGAAGCGCGAAGCCGATGCTCCCGAGGTAACCGCTCATCAGAATCGACTGCGCCGTGGGCTCGAAGTAGCGCCCGAAGGAGTAGGTGTTGTTGCCGACGTCCACGGCAAGGATGGCGTCCTCGGGCACGGTCCGGTTCATCGCGCTGAAGAGCGCGATGGCGCTCAGGCCTTCGTCGCTCCGCTCCGCGAGGCGGCGCTCCTTCTCCGCGCGCCAGATGGCCCAGCGCGCCGCGATCTCCTCGCGCTGGTCGATGGCCGCGGCCTTGCCCTCCACGCGCTCCTTCAGGAGCGTCGCGGTGACGCCCACCTCGCCGAGCACGGGCAGCTCGATGGGATGAAAGCGCGCGATCTGCGCCGGGTCGAAGTCCACCTGGATCGTCGGAATCTTCGGCGTGATGCCCGTATGGTTCGAGAAGCTCGCGCCGAGCACGACGAGGAGGTCCGCCTCGTTCATGAACCAGCTCGCGATGGGCGTGCCCGAGCGACCGAGCACGCCGCAGCCGAGCGGGTGGTGGTCGCTGATGAGACCCTTGCCCTTGAAGGTCGTGAGCACCGGTGCGTTCAGGCTCTCGGCGAGCGCCGTCACCTCGGCCATGTGGTCCTTGGCGCCGTAGCCGACGATGATCACCGGCCGCTTCGCCCCCCTCAGCGCCTCGCTCGCGGCCGCGAGCGCCGCCTCCGGTGGCGCGATCTCGCGCGCGGGCATGCGCCCCTCGGGACCGCTCGCCTTCGCGTTCGGGACCTCGAGGTGCTGCACCTCGTCGGGGAAGATCAGGTGGCTCACGCCGCGGTGGGTGAGCGCGCTCTTGCACGCCAGGTCGACGAGCTGACCGTGCTTCGACGTGTGAAGCACGGTCTGCGTCCATTGAGCCACCTTGCCGAAGGCCGCCGCCAGATCGATCTCCTGGAACGCGCCCGGCCCCAGCACCTGCGTGTCGACCTGCCCGCTCAGGGCGAGCGCCGGCGCCCGGTCCACGTTCGCGTCCCAGAGCCCCGTGAGCAGGTTCGTGGAGCCGGGCCCGGCGATGCCGAGGCAGGCCGCGAGGCCACCGGTGAGCTTGCCGTAGCCGCTCACGGCGAAGGCCGCGGCGCCCTCGTGGCGAATGCCGAAGAAGCGGAGCTTGCCCTCCACCTGCTGGCGCCGGAGCCCGTCCGCCAGGCCGAGGTTCGAGTGACCGACCATGCCGAAGACGTTCTTCACGCCCCAGGCCGCCATGGTCTCGGCCATCACGCCACCGACGGTCTGGACGTGCTCCTTCTCCTCCGGGAGCGCGATGTAGACGCCGTCGTCGCGGACGTCCACGTCGTAGGTGTCGAGAAAATCGTCGTGGCCGCCGGGGACCTCGCCGGTGATCGGGTGGTAGTCCCAGCCGTGCCAAGGGCAGCGGAGCCAGCCGTTCTCGATGCTGCCTTCGCCGAGGGGCCCGCCCTGGTGCGGGCAGCGGTTGTCGAGGGCGCCGTACTTCCCCTCGAAATGCGTCATGCACACCGTCGTGTGCTCGCAGGTGACGGGCTTCACGCGCCCCTCGGGCAGCTCACCCGGCTCGAGCACCTTGAGCCAACGCTTCGCCATCAGTACCCCCCTCCGTCGTAGGCGCCGACGCCGGCGTAGGGCACGCCCACGAGCTCCGCGACGTCCTTCTTCCAGCTCGTCAGGTCGTCCGGGCTGAACGCGCTCAGATGGTCGTGCCCGCAGGCGCGGGCGAGGATCTTCATCAGCTCGACGGTCGCCTCGAAGTAGGTCGCGAGGCGCCTGGCCGACTTGTCGATCTCCAGCCGCCGCCGGAGCCCTGGCTTCATGGTCGCGATGCCTACGGGGCAGTTGTTCGTGTGGCACGCGCGCATGCCGAGGCAGCCGATGGCCTGAAGCGCCGCGTTGCTCACGGCGATGGCGTCGGCCCCGAGGGCGAGGGCTTTCACGAAGTCGCTCTCCGTCCGGAGGCCGCCCGTGATGATGAGCGACACGTCGCCGGCCGAGCGCCGGTCGAGGTGCCGCCGCGCCCGGGCGAGCGCCGCCATGGTGGGCACGCTGATGTTCTGCTTGAAGATCTCCGGCGCGGCGCCGGTGCCCCCGCCACGGCCGTCGAGGATCACGTAATCGGCGCCGGCATCGAGGCAGAAGTCGAGGTCGCGCTCGATGTGCTGGGCGCTGATCTTGAAGCCGCAGGGGATGCCGCCGCTCACCTCGCGGACCTCGGCCATGATCTCTCGGAAGCCCGCGCGACCGTGCACGTCCGGAAAGGTCGCCGGGCTGATGGCCGGCACGCCGGGCTCGAGGCCGCGGATCTCGGCGATCTTCCCCTGCACCTTGTGCCCGGGTAGATGTCCGCCGGTCCCCGTCTTCGCGCCCTGCCCGCCCTTGAAGTGAAACGCCTGGACCTTCCTCACCTTCTCGAGGTCCCAGCCGAAGCGCGCCGAGGCGAGCTCGTAGAAGTAGCGGCCGTTCGCCGCCTGCTCCTCGGGCAGCATGCCGCCCTCGCCGGAACAGATGCCCGTGCCCGCGAGCTCCGCGCCCGTGGCGAGGGCGACCTTGGCCTCCTCGCTGAGCGCGCCGTAGCTCATGTCGCTCACGAAGAGCGGGATCTCGAGGCGCAGCGGCTTCGTGGCCGCCGGACCGATGACCACATCCGTACCCACGGACGCGTCGTCGAGGAGCGGCGTTCGCCAAAGCTGCGCGGTGAGCAGCTGGAGATCCCGCCAGCGCGGGAGCTCCGTGAGCGGCACCCCCATCGCGCTCGTCGCTCCGTGATGCCCCGTCTTCGAGAGTCCATCCTTCGCGAGCGACTGGATGTACTTGTTGTAGGGCTCCGCCGTCGTGCCATGCGGGTCCTGGTAGAGCCCGAGATAGACCTTCCGATCGTAGGGCTGCGGGTGCTCGTGCGCGAAGGCGGCGACCGCGTCCGCGTCGACGAAGACCGCGTCGCCGTCGACCCACGCGGGGAACTTCTCCAGCACCTCTTCGGAGTTGTAGGAGCTCACGCCCGTATCGAAGCGGTAGTCCCAGCCGTGCACGCCGCAAATGAGGTCGTCTCCTTCGACGTGCCCGTCGGCCATGAGCGCGCCGCGATGCACGCAGCGCCCGTAGAGCACGGACACTTCGTCGTCGTAGCGGACCACCACGAGGTCGACGTCCTCGACCAGGGCGTACGCCGGCTCTCGGTCCTTCAGCTCGCTCCAAACGGCAATCTTCGCGCCGCGCGCTTCGTTGCTCATGCTCTGGGTTCCTCCACGCTGGGTTGTCGGGCGGTGGATCTCTCTTCGGTGAGATCTCATGACGGGGCGGGCGACGTACAGCGGCTTCCGCGGAACGCACTGGTGCATCCGGAGTCGCTGCCCGTCGGACGAGCTCCTGCGATCCGACCCGCGGCCCTCCGGCCCGGTATCCCACCACGCCGCACATAGACGCGAGAGCGCGCGTCGTTACGGAGTCTGGCCGTAGCTCCGGCCCGTGAAGAGCCGGAAGCTCCGCTCCCGCACCACGGGGCCGCCAAGCGAGCCGTGATGGTCGGCGCCCTCGAGGGCGACGAGCTCGCAATGCCTGGCGCAAGCCCGCGCGACGGCTTCCGCCTGGGCGAAGGGGAGCAGCTGGTCTTCGGTGCCATGCGCCATCAGCACGCGGCTCCGGATCGCCGGTGCCGCGGCGAGCGGCGAGGCATCCGCCGGGCGAAAGCCCCCTGCTGACGCCGCGCGACGCACGAGATAGCGCGTGAGGGCATCGGGCAAGAGCGGCCCGAGGCCTCCCCACACGTTGTCGAGCGTGGGCCTCGCGAGCGCCTCGAAGGACGAGAACCCCCCCGCGGCGAAGGTGCGCACCACGCGCGGCTCCGTGGCCGCGAGCTGAAGCGCGATGGCCGCGCCGTAGCTCGGCCCGTAGACGCCGACGCGCCCGGGCCCGAGCCCCTCGGTGTCGAGGCGGTCGAGCACCTGGGCGAGGTCCCGCGTCTCGTGCGCGCCGAAGCCGAGGCGCACCGCGCTCGACTGGCCGTGTCCCCGCAGGTCGACGAGCACGGCGCGGAGGCCGGCCCGGCGAAAGCGCTCGCCGAGACCCTTCATGGTCTCTTTGCGGTCGCTGATGCCGTGGAGGAGCAGCACCGTGTCGACCGGCGCGTCGGGACGCACGTCCTCCTCCGCCGCGTCGAGCACCCACACGTCCAGCGTCGCGTCCGGCGGCCCTACCTCCACGCGCAAGTGATGATCGACGTCGGGGGGCACGGGCACGGGCGGCCGCGACCCGTTGCGCGGCGACGTCATGCCATCGGCGACGTGGAGGGCGTAGCGCCACCACGGCACCGCCCCGAGAACCAGGGCGAGGAGCACGCCGAGCGCGAGCAGCCAGCGACGCATCGCGGCGGTCTGACTCAGGCCCGGGCTGCGCTCAAATGCTCAGGCCGTCGTGGCGGATCACGTCCGCCAGGAGCGACTCCATGAGCCCCCGCGCCTTGCCCGAGCCGTCCGCGAGGCGCGCATGAAGCCGCGCGTCGGCGACGGTCTCGTTGGCGCACGCCGCCGAGTACTGCTCGAAGGCCAGGAGCCCCTCGACGATCGCGGCGAGGTGGTTGGGGCACTCACACGAGAGCGAGCTCCGCAGGTTGCGCAGCCGTTCGAGCTGCACGTCCGTGTAGGCGCGCGGCGGCGGCGCGGGAAGCGCGCCCCAATGCTCGGCGTCGATACCCTCCGTGGGCACGGCGACGGCGACCGGGGCGGTGGCGGCCGAGCGCACCGCGCGCCGGAGCTCAGCCGCGCCGAGGGGCCCGCGGAGCAGCGCGACGCCGCTCCGGTCGAGCGGGCCGATCACTCGCTGCGACGCAAACTCGTAGACCACGCAGAGCGCGGCGCGCGGGAGACGCTCGCGGAGCGCGAGGGCGGCCTCCACCGGCGTCTCACCGAGGTCGCGAAGGTGGACGCCCACGGCGTCGAGCTCGCCCGGGTTGCTCCGCAGCGTGGTCGCGCTCGGCGCCTTCTCGACGAGCACGACGCCGGACGATTCCGCCTCCGCGCCGAAAGGGCGCGCGATGGCATCGCCGACCGCCGCGACCCGCACCGGTCCGGCCTTGTCCTCGTCGTCGAAGCCGGTCAGGAAGGTGACGCGCGCGCGCAGCGTGGCGTCGTCCAAGGTCGCGACCTGCCGGATGGGGTCGCCGGCATCCACGGCGGCCTTCAGAAGGCGGATGCGATGGACCTGCTCGTCATCGTAGACGCGTGTGCCCCGCTCCGTTCGCGTCGGTCGGATGGCCCCGTAGCGACGCTCCCAGGCCCGGAGCGTATGCGTGTCGACGCCGGTGATTCGCGACACGGTGCCGATGCGATACGCACCTGAGTGGTCGTCCGTGAGCCCGAAGCTGGTGTTCGCCGTCATGAGATGCCTTGTGCTCGTCCTGGGCCTTCTGGGCGTGGACGAACCTTAGACATCATGCCGACAAAGCAGCGCTGATGTGAATGTCCCCAAGCGGTGATAGCCGCGCGCACAGAACCGCGCACGGGCACGAATACCTGTGATTACGAGCTCTTCTGCGGCTCAGGCGCCGTTGGTGCGGAAGAGCGATCGCACGACGGAAGTACCGTCGTCTTCGGCGAGCTTACCGCCGGCCGCCTCGATGATGGCCCGATGCTCGAGCGCCGCGCGGCCACCGACCACCCACGTCGCCGCCGACCCGATGGCGTCCCCATAGAGGCGGAAGAGCCGAGCCGCCTCGGCGCGCTCACGCTGCACGGTCATGGAGAGCCCGACGATGGTCGGCCGCACGCTCCGGATCGCGTCGACCAGCGCATCCACTGGCGTACGCGCGCCCAGGAAGCGCACCCGGAGCCCGTGGGAGGCCCAGCCCAGGGCGACGCCGTAGAGCGGAAGGTCGTGCTGCTCCTCGTCGATGCACGCCAGCAGCGCGTGACCGCGGGGAGCCGCGGGCCGCATGGTGTCGAGGAGCGCGTGCACCTTGGAGCCGACCCGTTGGGACGCGAGGTGCTCCTGCGCGACGCTCAAGCGTCCGTCGTTCCAGCGATCGCCGACCTCGGTCATGAAGGGCTTCACGACGTCCGCGAAGAACTCCGCCGGCGTGGCCAGCCGCGCGGCCCGGCCGAGGAGCTGATCGATGGACTCACCGTCGTAGCGGTTGACGGCCTCGAGGAGGGCGTCCACCACGCCATGCATGTCGGGGTTGCCGGACCCGTTCCGCGTGGGCTGCGGCCCACGGAGCGTGATCAGGCGCCGGTGGAGCTCCTCGTCCTCGAGCGTCGCGACCACGCCGATGGCGTCGCCCGCGTCCGTCACCGCCTTGAGCAGGCGGAGACGCTGGAGGTCCCCCTCGCTGTAGAGGCGCGTGCCCCCGTCGGTGCGGCGCGGCTTGATGGCGCCGTAGCGACGCTCCCAGGCGCGGATCGTGTGCGGATCCACCCCCGTCAGGCGCGCGACGGTGCCGATGCGATACTCCCCGCGCGTCAGGGCCGGCATGTCCATAGCCTTAGACTAAACCGATTGGATACCTCGGCGCCAGCGTGGAGCCCCCAATTGAGGACGCCGGACTGGCGACCCGGAAACAGGGGGTATACCGGTCGTCCTTGTCAGCGCGTCCACCGACACGGCGATCGCTCGTCGAGCCGCGGGGGTCGCGGCTCCGCTCAGCGGGCCACGTCGACGTAGCTCACGAGATCGAGGTCCCTCGCCTCGCGGAAGCCGAGCGCGCCATAGAAGCCTCGCGGCCCGTCCACATCCGTGAGGAGCACCGCGCGCGGGACGTGGACGAAGCGCTCCCGGCAGCGTGCGACGAGCGCGGTGGCCACGCCGCGACGCCGATGTACGTCGTGCACGAGCAGGTCCTGCAGAAACCAGACGCTGGCGTCGTCGCTGATCACGCGCGCCAGCCCGACGAGCCCTTCCCCGGCCCAGGCCGTCGCCACGAAGGTGCTTCCGGCCAGCGAAGCGCCGACGCGGTCCTCATCGTAGGCGGTCCAGCCCACGGAGCGGTAGAGCGCGGCCGCGGCCGCGACGGAGGGGGCGCTCGTGCGCAGGGTGTAGCTCGCGTCCATGTCCCCATCGACGCGCGCGCCCCCGGGCGCCATGCTCGGGCGGTGCGCGCGAGCGCGATTCTCGGGCCCGAGGGGCCGCTGAGCCAAGCCATTCCTGGCTGGGAGCACCGACCGAGCCAGCTCGCGATGGCCGCTGCCGTGGAGGACGCCATCGCGCACCGCGGTCTGCTCCTCGTGGAAGCGGGTACGGGTACGGGGAAGACCTGGGCGTACCTCGTGCCTGCGCTGCTCAGCGGTCGCCGCGTCGTCGTGTCGACGGGGACAAAGAACCTCCAGGACCAGATCGTCCAGCGCGACCTGCCCGCGCTCGCCGCGCACGCGGGCCTGCGCGGCCAGGTCGTCGCCATGAAGGGACTCTCGAACTACCTCTGCCTGCGGCGCTTCGAGGTCTTCCGGAAGAGCGCCACGGCGACGGAGGCGCCCTTTCGGACGCAGCTCCCGGTGCTCGAGGCCTGGAAGGAGACGAGCCCGCGGGGCGACCGGGCCGAGCTCGAGGCCCTCGCGGAGGACGCGGCGATCTGGCCCTGGGTCGTGAGCGGCGCCGACACGCGCATCGGACCCCGCTGCACGCACCACGAGGCCTGCTTCGTCACCAAGCTCCGCCGCGAGGCCGCGGCGGCGGACGTGGTCGTGGTCAACCATCACCTCTTCTTCGCGGACCTGGCGCTCCGCGGGCCGCACCACGGCGGCATCCTCCCCGACTACGACGTGGTCATCTTCGATGAGGCCCACCAGCTCGAAGACGTCGCCACGGGGTTTTTCGGCGCGAGCGTCTCCACCGGCAAGCTCGAGAGGCTGGCCCGCGACTCCGAGCAGGTGCTCGCCGGCGAGGGCGTCCCGCTGGCCGGGCATCTACGTACGGCCACACACAACTTCTTCGCGGCCCTCCCCCCGGTGCGCGCCGCGAGCGGGAACCGAGAGCCGCTCCCCCCAGAAGCCTTCACCGGCGCCCTGGAGCGGCGCTTCTTCGCGCTCGACGACGCCCTCGAGGCCCTCGGGGCCCACGGCAGGCTCCGCCGGGCCGAGAGCGAGAGCCTGGGTCAGCTCGCCCGGCGGGCCGGTCAGGCCCGGGACGAGCTCGCGCGCGTGGCCGAGGGCGCCGACGGACGCTCCGTCGCCTGGCAGAGCAGCCGAGGCCGCGGGGTGGCGGTGGGCGTCAGCCCCGTGGACGTGAGCGAGACGCTCCGGGAGGCGCTCTACCATCGGACGGATACGGTGGTGATGACGAGCGCCACGCTCACCACCGGCGGCGACTTCGGCTTCCTCCGGCGGCGGCTGGGCATCGACTTCGAGGTCGACGAGCTCACGCTCGCCTCGCCCTTCGACTACGCGACGCAGGCCGGGCTCTACCTCCCCGAGGGGCTCCCGGAGCCGCGGGACCCCGGCTTCCGCGTGGCGGCCGCCGAGGAGATCGACGCGCTCGTCGGCATCACCGGCGGGGGCGCCTTCGTGCTCTGCACGGCCACGAAGCAGATGCACGCGCTCGCCGATCGCCTGCGGCCCCGCCTGGTGGACCGCGGCCTCCCGGTGCTGGTGCAGGGCGAGCGACCGAAGACGAGGCTCCTCGAGCGCTTCCAGGAAGCCGGCGATGCCGTGCTCTTCGCCACCGCGAGCTTCTGGGAGGGCGTGGACGTCCCCGGCGACGCGCTCCGCCTCGTCGTGATCGACAAGCTCCCCTTCGACGTGCCGAGCGATCCCCTCGTCCGCGCGCGCTGCGAGGCGATGGAGCGCGCCGGTGGCAAGCCCTTCATGGAGCTGCTCGTGCCCGCAGCGGCGCTCGCGCTGAAGCAGGGCTTCGGCCGGTTGATCCGGAGTCAGCGCGACCGCGGCCTCGTCGCCATCCTCGACCCACGCATCCGCACGCGACGCTACGGCAAGGTCTTCCTCGACAGCCTGCCGGACGCGAGCCGCTGCTACTCCCGCGACGAGGCCCGGGCGTTTTGGGCGCTCGCCCGGGGGGCCGGGCCCGCGTGAGCGACGACGCCCCGCTTCGCGGAGGCTGGCGGCCGCGGCTCCCCATCGTGCTGCGGCTGCCCCTCAAGACGCCGCCCGGGCTGGCCGTGGCCGCCGCGCTCCTGGTGCTCGCCGAGCGCGGCGTGCTGTCGAGCGCCTTCGGCCTGGCGCGGCCGGCCTCGCTGGCGCTCGGGCTCACCCTCGCGGCGGCGGCGCTCTGGGTGACCGAAGCCGTCCCGCTCTTCGTGACCAGCCTCCTGGTGCTCGCGCTTGAGCTGGCGTGGCTGGGGCCGGAGCTCACGCAACCGGGCACGGGTCTTTTCGTGAACGCCTTCTTCTCGGACGTCACGCTGCTCTTCCTCGGCGGCTTCGTCCTGAGCGCCGCGCTCACGCGAACGGGGCTCGACCGGCGCCTGGCGCAGCGTCTGCTCGGGGCCACGCGGGATGCACGCGGCGACGCACGCCCCGCGCGCGTGCTCGTCGCCGTCGCCGCGACCACGGCCCTGCTCTCGATGTGGATGAGCAACACGGCGGCGTGCGCCCTGATGCTCGGCCTCGCGCAGACGATGCTCGCGCGCGTCCCGCCGGGGGACGGGCTCCGCCGCTCGCTGGTGCTCACCATCGCCTTCGCCGCGAACCTCGGCGGGCTGGCCACGCCCATCGGCTCGCCGCCGAACGCGATCATGCTGCGCTATCTCGATCAGCTTCCCGGGGGGCTGGCGCCCAGCTTCAGCGAGTGGATGGCGCTCGCCCTGCCCATCACCCTCGGGCTGCTCGTGCTGCTCGTGCTGCTCTTGAACCGTCGTTATCCGAGCGACGCGAGCTCCGTGGAGCTCCCCGCCGGCGAGGCGCGCCCCTTCCGAGCCCCGCAGTGGCTCGCGCTCGTCACGCTGCTGGTCACCATCGCGGGCTGGCTCGCGAGCGGCGACCTCGGGCTGACGCCCGGTACGGTGGCGCTGGTGCCGGTGGTGGTCTTCTTCGGCACCAACCTGCTGCGTACGGAGGACCTCCGGGCGCTCCCCTGGGACGTGCTCTTGCTAATCGGCGGCGGGCTCGCGCTCGGGACGGCCATCGACGTCAGCGGCCTCGCGGAGGAGGCCAGCCGCGCCCTCCCCCTCGACGGCCTGGCGCCGCTCGCGCTCATCGCCGCCGCCGTGGCTGCGGCCTTCGGGGCGAGCGCCGCCATGAGCAACACCGCGGCCGCGAACCTGCTGGCGCCGCTCTTGGTGGGGCTGAGCACGACGGCCCAGACCACCGGGCCGCTCTTCGTCGCGTCCGCCATGGCGTGCTCGCTGGCCATGCCGCTCCCGGTGAGCACGCCGCCCAACGCGATGGCCTTCTCGGTGGAGCTCCCGCCGGGGCCGACGCGCGCGCTCGACGTCCGCGATCTTCTGACGAGCGGCACGGTCGTCGGGGTGGTGGGCGTGGCCGTGCTCCTCGCCCTCTCCGTGAGCTGGTTCCCGGCGGTGCTGGGCCGCTGAGCGACCCGCACCGGGCGGGAAAGCGGCGCCGCCCGCTCAGGGGAAGAGGAACTCGACCACGACCGGAAGGCCCGCCGCCGTCTCGACGAGCGTCGTCCCGCCGACGAGGCCCGTGTAGCGCGCCGTCCCGTTGGTCGCGCCGTAGCTGGCCCCGAGGCCCGTCGTGACGGGGCTCATCGCCGCCGTGACCGTCAGCGTCGAGCCGACGGGGACGACCACCGTATCCGTCACGGTGATGAGGCCCGGTCCGCTCACGAGCTGGAAGCCGTTGTCCTGCCAGCTCGACACGACGAGCACGCCACCGCGGTCGAGGAAGGCGACCAGGTCCGGGCTCCAGGTCGTGGCGATGGACGCGAAGTCCGTGCCGCCGCCGGTCTCCTGCTCGGCGATGATGAAGACGTCGATGGTGTTCGTCAGCGTCGTCGAGAGGTCCGCGCTGTCGTCGAGACGCGTGACGGTCACGGTGCGCCCGAGCGTACGGAGCGAGTCCTCGATGGCGTTCTCGAGGTTCACGACCTCACCGAAGGCGCCCGTGTCGGCGAACTCGTCGTAGATGAGCACGTCCAGGTTACCGGGGTCCTCCGCGCTCGCGACCACGTTGCCGATGAGCGTGTCCACGCTGCCGCTCCGGTTGAAGTAGTCGTGGCCGACGAGCACGAGGCGCCCCGGCTGGGACTCACACACCATCATGGTGCAGGTGCCGGAAACGCAGTCCGTGGGCGCGGCGCACGTCTGGCCGCCCACGCAGGCCGCGCACTCGGCGCCACCGCAGTCGATGTCCGTCTCGTCGCCGTTGGCGACGCCGTCGACGCAGCTGATGCACACGCCCGTGTCGCAGAGGCCACTGGCGCAGTCGCTCGGCACCAGGCAGGCGTCGCCGTCGACGCAGGCGCGGCAGTCGGCGCCGCCGCAGTCCACGTCGGTCTCGGTGCCGCCGACCATGGCGTCGAGGCAGGTCGCCGCGACGCAGAGTCCGTCGTCGCAGGTGCCGGAAGTGCAGTCACCCGCGACGCGGCAGGTCTCGAGGTTCGGGCAGAGCCCGCAGGTCGAGCCGCCGCAGTCCACGCCGGACTCGTCCTGGTTCACGAGGCCGTCGCTGCTGATGGGACGCACGCCCAGCTCGACGCGCCCGGGCGCGCCGTCGCCGCCGAAGGCGTCGGTGTCGAGGAAGGTGTCCAGGCCGCCTTCGCCACCCTCGACGAAGAAGGTGCCCGCCTCGACGTCGGGCGCCGCCAGCGAGGTGAAGAGCTGGATCCAGCCCCCGGAACCGCCGCCGCCGCCGGCCGCTCGGCAGCCGGCGCCACCGCCGTCGCCGCCGCGCACGTCGATCGCGCCGGTCACGGTCACGGCGCCACCGGTCGACTCGAAGCGAACGGCGCCGCCGCCGCCGCCACCGCCGCCACCGCCATCGTCGGTGCCTTGGTTGTAGGTGCCG
>CALCTH010000121.1 GCA_937893795.1 uncultured Myxococcales bacterium
CATCGGCTTCGAGCTCGCACGCAACTTGTGATCAGTCGTGAGCCACGTGGCCACGTGGCCACGTGGCCGCTATCTGCGTCGATACCGCTGACCATCCGGCGTACGACGTGACGCCGGAGCACGGGCCGAGCGTGTAGGCCGGGCCCAGCCCCGCGACCGCGTGCGGTAGGCTCGCCTCAGGGAGGCACGCATGAATCGGAAAGCCTGGGTCGCGGCGGTTGCCGCGCTCGCCCTCGTCGCCATCGCCACGGGAAGCCGCGCGCAGAGCCCGGGGCCCGTCATCGAGGCGACGACCCTGCTCTCGCAGCGCTTCTATCCGGCGCGCGGTGGCTTTCTCATCGACGGGTTGGCCGCGGCCTTCGTGCCGCGCGACGCCCGCGGGGAGGCCGTCATCACGCGCGGGGACGAGCGCGTCGCGGCCGTGCCGCTCATCGCGCAGCCCCACAGCACCGCCGAGGCCTTCGTCTACCTGAACCCGAATGGCACGCCCGGCGTCATGGATGTCGGGCAGCCGGGCGACTACGTGCTCACCATCTCCGTCGCCGGCGAAGCCATCGGCGTGCTGCCCTTCTCCCTCGGCCGCGTGGAGTCCGGCGACCCCTTCCACCCGAACGCGACCTTCACGCGCACGGGCCCCTGGAGCTCGCTCGGCTACCTCTCCTGGAGCGCCGACGCCGCCGACGACGAAGACCCGCACGTCTTCTTCAGCTTCTGGACCTCGACCACCGAGATCGGCGGCGGCGTTTCGCACGCGCCGGTGACCTGTCACGTGCTCCGCGGGCGCCGTGAGCTGGCCGTGTCCCGGCCCATCACCTCGAGCACCGCCGACTGGCAGCGCATCCGCTGCATCCCGAAGAAGGACCGCAACCACCCCCTCGTGCGGAGCGACCTGCCCAACGGCCGCTACACCGTCTCGGTCCGCGTGGAGGACCGCGAGCTCACGTCCTTCCCCTTCCGCGTCGCCAGCGGCGCCGTCCAGCCGCTCCCGCGCGGCCGCCTCGACCACCCGCCCCGCACCGCGCTGCTGCTCCCCCGCCGCATCACGGCGATGAGCAACACCGGCACGAACAGCGACGAAGAGCACGTCTTCTGGCTCGAACGCGCCCGCTGACCACGGGCGCGCATCGCGCTTGCCCCGACCCGGAGACGGCGAACGCAACGCTTGAAGCGCGCGCTTATGTACTCGATCTGAATATCAAGTACATAATCAAGAGGTGGAACGCCTCCCCCTCACGGCGCAGGCCGTCTACTCCGAGCTCCTGGCCTCGCTCTTGGACGCCGAGCGCGACCCTTGGGGCTTCGGCGGCACGCTCGTGCGGCTCGAGGTCAAGGGCCGCGCCTATTGGTACCACCAGACTCGTGCGGGTGGCCGTGTCCACAAGCGGATGCTTGGACGTGACTCCGAGACGATGCGCCAGGACGTCGCGGCGCATCGCGACGCGCTCGAGGCAAGCCGGGTGCGGGCGAAGGCGCGCCGCACCCTCGTGCGGCAGCTGCGCGCGGCCGGCTACCCGGTCTTGGATCCGCTCTCCGGCAGGGTGCTCGCAGCGCTCGCCGTCGCGGGCGCCTTCCGGATGCCCGCCGTCCTCATCGGTACCCACGCCTTCCGCAGCTACGCCGCAATGCTCGGCACCCGGCTCCCGGCGGCTGCGGCGATGACCTCCGACATCGACCTTGCCCAGGACCCGGTGCTCAGCGTGGCGGTCGCTCCCGAGGCGCGTATCCGTCCCGGGTTCGAAGCGCTGCTGCGCGGCGTCGACCGCGCGTTCGAGCCCGTCCATGGCTTCGAGCGCCCTCCCGTTCCGACGCGCTGGCGCCTCACCGGGCAGCCGCTCTCCGTCGAGCTCCTCACGTCCAACACGGGGCCCGAGAGCCACGCGCCCGTCTTTCTCCCGGCGCTGGGAGGCCACGCCACGCCGCTCCGCTTTCTCGACTATCTGCTCGTCGACCCGGAGCCCGTGGCGCTTCTTCGTGAGACCGGCTTGCTCGCGCGCGTTCCGGCGCCTGGACGCTTCGCGCTTCACAAGCTCCTCGTGGCGCAGCGGCGTTCGGGCGCAGACACGGCCAAGCGACAGAAGGACCTGTCTCAGGCGGAGGCTCTGCTCCGCATCCTCCTTCACGACCAACCGGAGGACACGATGGACCTCTGGGACGAGCTGCTCGCGCGTGGCCCCAAATGGCGCCGACTCGCGATGCAGTCGCTCGCTCGTCTCGACCCCTCCGTGGCGGCCCCTTTCGTGACCCGCACCCACGGTTCGAGCACGGTCTGACGCCGCGTGTAGGCTGCGCTCCGCATGCCTCTTCCGCTTCGCGTCGCCCTCGTCCTCGTGACGGCCTGCGCCTCCGCCCCGTCCGCCCCGCCGCCGGCGCCTCACGAGGCGCCCGCCCCCTCGCCCTGGACGGACGACGTCGCGGCTGGCATCGACGACCCGGCGCTCGCCGCGCTCCTCGCCGACCATTGGGAGGACGCGATGCGCCGCGCGCCCGAGTGGGCCACGCAGCTCGGTGACCATCGCTACGACGACCGGCTCGGTGACCGCTCCGAGGCCGGCATCGCCGCCGCCCGCGCCGCCCGCGACCGCTTCCTCGCCCGCGCCGAGGCCATCCCCGCCGCCGGGCTCTCGCCGAGCGACCGCGTCACGCGCGACCTCTTCGTGCAGCGCTTCCAGGCCGAGCGCGCCACCGACGTCTGTGCCTTCGAGACCTGGAGCCTCTCCGCGCGCTCCAACCTCGTCACGGCCTTCAACCACGTGCCGCAGGTGCAGCCGCTGGGCACGCCCGCCGAGGGCGCGGCCTACCTCGCGCGCGTTGAGGCCATGCCCGCGCAGGCCGACGCGACCCTCGCGAACCTGCGCCGCGGCCTCGAGGCCGGCCTGGTCGCTAACGCCGAGACCGCCCGCCGCGTCGTGGCCATGATGGAGACGCAGGTCGCGCAGCCGCTCGAGGAGTGGCCGCTGCTGACGGCCGTCGCCGAGCTCGACTGGGACCAGGACCGCCGCTTCGCAGCCGAGCTCCGCGCGCGCCTCGAGACCCAGCTGCGCCCGGCGCTCGCGCGCGCCCACGTCTTCCTCCGCGACGAGGTGCTCCCCGTCGCCCGCCCCGAGGACCGCACCGGGGTGGGTGCGCTTCCGAACGGTGCCGCCTGCTACCTCGCGCAGATCCGCGACCACACGGGCACGGAGCTCACGCCGGAAGCGCTCCACGCCATCGGGCGCGAGGAGATGGCGCGCATCGACGCCGAGACCGCGGCGCTCGGCGCCCGCGCGCTCGGCACCGACTCCCTCGAGGCGACGCTCGCGCGGCTCCGCGACGACCCGGCGCTCCGCTTCCAAGACCGCGAGGGCATCCTGGCGAGCGCCAACGCCGCCGTGGACGCCGCCCGCGCGGTGCTGCCCCAGGCCTTCGGCCGCCTGCCGCGCGCGCCCGTCGAGGTGGTGCCCATCCCGGAGTACGAGGCGCCCTTCACGACCATCGCCTACTACCGCCCGCCGCCGCCCGACGGCAGCCGCCCCGGCGAGTACTTCATCAACCTGCACGCGCCCGAGACCCGGCCCCGCTACACGGCGCAGGTCCTCGCCTTCCACGAGGCCATCCCGGGCCATCACCTGCAGATCGCCCTCGCGACGGAGCAGGGCGCGCTGCCGCTCTTCCGCCGGCACTTCCGCGACAACGCCTACGTCGAGGGCTGGGCCCTCTACACGGAGCGCCTCGCCGACGAGCTCGGCCTCTACGGCTCGGACCTCGACCGGCTCGGCATGCTCGCCTTCGACGCCTGGCGCGCGGGCCGCCTCGTGGTCGACACCGGCCTGCATCACCTCGGCTGGAGCCGCAGCGAGGCCATCGCCTACCTCACGGCGCACGCGCCGCTCACGGCCTCGAACATCACGAACGAGGTCGACCGCTACATCTCCTGGCCGGGCCAGGCCCTCGGCTACAAGGTCGGCCAGCGCGCCATCCTCGCCCTCCGCGAAGAGGCCCGCGCCGCCCTCGGCGAGCGCTTCTCCCTCGCCGACTTCCACGACGTCGTCCTCGGCAGCGGCCCCGTCACCCTCGCCGTGCTCCGCGACCAGGTCGAAGCGTGGGTCGCGCGCGTCAGCTCCAGCGAATGAACGTCGGGTCTTCGCTCAAAGGACCAAGGTCAGGGAGCGGCGTGCCTTCGAGCATGTGCGCCATCAGCTCGAGCGCGGAGCGGCCCACGACGCGGAGCTCCTGGGCCGTCTGGCTCGTCTGGCGCTCGGAGCCGAACGAGGGAGTCGCCTCGTGGCGAAGCGTCGCCGGGCCGAGCGCCGACACCCGGCCTCGCACCCATACGCCGTGCACGAGCCCGAGGTAATCCCCGTCCGGGCCATCGAAGACGCGCGCCACGGTCACGTGGAGAGGAGCCTCCTTCGGCGTGATGTTCTCGTGGTCGCGCATCGGGCGCACGTGCCAGCGTCGGTCCTCGGGCCCGAAGGTCGCGGCGTGGTGCCGACCGAAGAACGCGGCCAGTACCGGCTGCCCAAAGCCACCCGTCCTCCGTCGCTCGCCGCGGGCCGGCACCGTCTCCCCCTCGGCTTCGATGCGCGCGAGGACGTCGTCGACGGCGAGCGTCGTGCCTTCCCGGAGCGCCCACGCGCTGATGGGCAGGAGCCCACGGTCGGGCTCCTGGGCCACGGCCATGAGCCCGCCCTCCAGCGTCACGTGCCGAACCGTGCCGTCGAGGTCATGCACTTCCACGGGCGCGGACGACGCGACGTTGGGAACGTCGCTCGTGAAGATGCCCGGCCCCTGGTAGCCCATGACCCCAGCGCGCCCATCCACCGTCGCCCCCGAGGGCTCGCCCAGGGGTAGCTCGAGGAGCGGGTTCCGGCGGGTGTAGGTCGACGCATCGTCCTTCAGGTACGGGTAGAGACGCGCCACCCAGCCGGTGATCACGTCGCCGCCATAGGCGTCCTCGGGCTTCACCATGCGCTTCCAGAACGCGCGTTCGGCGCGGCCCTCGGCGGCG
>CALCTH010000122.1 GCA_937893795.1 uncultured Myxococcales bacterium
GTGCGCGGCGCCTTCGAGGCGACCCCCGGCGCCCCGCGCGTCCTCCTCGTCGACGACGTGCGCACCACCGGCGCCACGCTCCGCGCCGCGAGCGGCGCCCTCTACCGCGCCGGCGCCAAGCGCGTCCGCCTCCTCGCCCTCGCCGGCGTCCGCTGAGCCCAATGCGCGCAGAGCCGCGCAGGGGACGGACCAAACCAATGAAACCAACGCACCCCGAAACCCCAACGATTCCGCCATTCGTTTCATTGGTTTGGTCCGTACCCCAGTCCCTGGCGGGGGGGCGCTGAGCTAGGCCTCGCGGTGCTTCGCGCGCTCCCGGACCACGAGATAGGTCGCGAAGCCCGTCGCCACGCCGGGCACGACGCCGAGGACGAGGGCCACCCAGCCGTGCTTCACCCCGCGGGTGCGCGCCTCGTAGACGATGAAGAGCGCGAGGATCGCCCAGCAGAAGAGCACGTCGGTGGAGTAGCCGGCGGCGAAGGGGTTCACGAAGCCCGCGGCGAAGGCCCCCAAGACGTCGCCAGTCTCGAGCACCGCCGGGACGCAGGTTAGGAGGAAGAAGACGGCGAAGGCAGCGCCGAGGAAAGCGGCGAGACCAAGGTAAAGGCGCTGGCTCATCGCCCGAGGCTACCGCCCCCGGACGTCCGCTGCTCCCCGCAGGACGCCGAGGGGACGGACGGAACTAAAGAAACCAACGCACCCCGAAACCTCAATGATCCCAGGACTGGTTTCTTTAGTTCCGTCCGTCCCCCCCTCACGTCCCCTCTCAGTGCGAGTAGGGCTCGCCGCGGAGGATGGTGAAGGCGCGGTAGACCTGCTCGGCCAGCAGCAGGCGCGCGAGGCGATGGGGCAGCGTCAGGCGCGAGAGGCTGAGCTCGACGTCGGCGCGCTTCCGCACCTCCGGCGGCAGGCCGTAGCTGCCGCCGAGGAGGAAGACGAGGCTCTGCACGCCACGCTGCTCGCACTCGCCGACGAGCTCCGCGAGCCCCTCGCTCGAGAGCATCTTCCCCTCGACCTCGAGCGCCACGACCCGCGCGCGGTCCGGGATGGCCTTGGCGAAACGTGCCGTCACCTCGGCCGCGCTCCCGTCCTTGAGCTCGACCTCGCGCACCCGCGCGTAGCGCCCGATGCGGCCGAGGTAGTCCGCGACGGCCTCGCGGACGCCACGCTCCTTCACCTTGCCGACGGCGACCACGTGCACCTGCACGTCGGGCTCACTCGTCGAAGTGGTAGGGCCGGTTCGCCTCGGCCAGCTCGTCCTCGCGCCCCGGCAGCGTCAGATCCACGCGCGCCGCGTCGATCCACAGCGACTCGAGGTCGTAGTAGCCCCGCGTGTCCTGATGGAAGATGTGGACGATCACGTCCGAGTAATCCATCAGAACCCAGCGCCCCTGGGGCAGCCCCTCGACGCCCAGGCAGCGGAGGCCGTGCTCGCTCTTCAGGTCGTCCTCGATGCCCTTCGCGATGGCGTTGACCTGCCGGTCGCTTCGGCCCGACGCCACGACGACGTAGTCGGCGTAGTCGACGATGCCGCGCAGATCGATGACCTCGATCTGCAGCGCCTTCTTGTCGAGGGCCGCGCCGGCGATGGCGAGCGCCGTGTCCTTGCCGTCGAGGGCCTCGCCCTCGGCGTCGGGAGCCGGACGCGGCGTCACCGCCGCCCCGGGCGGGTTGTCGTGCGATGCCTGACTCACGTCCGAACGTGCCCCTCTCCGAAGCCCACCCACTTGAGGGCGCAGAGCTCCTCGAGACCCATGGGGCCGTAGGCGTGGAGCTTCGTGGTCGAGATGCCCATCTCCGCCCCCAGCCCGAGCTGGAAGCCGTCATTGAAGCGCGTCGAGGCGTTCACGAGCACGCAGCTCGCGTCGACCTCGCGCACCCAGCGCCGCGCCTTCGCGTAGCTCTCGGTGACGATGGCCTCGGTGTGCTGCGACCCGTGCCGGGCCACGTGCGCGAGCGCGCCCTCGAGGCCGTCCACCACGGCCACGGCCAGCTCGAGCGCGAGGTACTCGTGGCCGAAGGCGTCCTCGCCGGCGGCGCCGGCCCCGGGCAGGAGCGGAAGCGCCCGCCCGTCGGCGTGGAGCGTCACGCCCTCCATCGCGCCCGCGAGCTTCGGCAAGAAGGCGTCGGCGACGGACGCGTCGACGAGCAGCGTCTCCATCGCGTTGCACACGCCTGGCCGCTGCGTCTTCGCGTTCACGGCGATGGCCAGCGCCTTGTCGAGGTCCGCCGCACCGTCGACGTAGACGTGACAGACGCCCTGGTAGTGCTGGATGACCGGCACCCGCGCGTGCTCCGTCACGAAACGGATGAGCCCGGTGCCGCCGCGGGGGATGGCCAGGTCGAGCACGCCTTCCAGCCCGATGAGCGCCTTGGTCGCCCGCCGGTCCGTCGTCGGCACGAGCGATACGGCCTCGGCCGGCAGCCCTTCGGCGCGGAGCGCGTCCTCGAAGACGGCGGCGAGCGCCCGGTTCGAGGCGAAGGCCTCCTTACCGCCGCGCAGCACCACGGCGTTGCCGCTCTTCACGCAGAGCGCCGCCGCGTCCACGGTCACGTTCGGCCGCGACTCGTAGACGATGCCGATGAGCCCGAGGGGCACGCGCATGCGCGCGACCTCGAGGCCGTTTTCGAGGCGCCGATGCTGCACCAGCGCGCCGACGGGATCGGGAAGCGCGGCCACCTGCCGGAGCCCCGCGACCATCGCGTCCATGCGCTTCTCGTCGAGCACGAGCCGGTCGACGAGCGCCGGCGCGAGCTGCATCTCCGCGGCACGCGCGAGGTCTTCGGCGTTGGCCGCGGCCACGGCCGTGCGGACTTCCGGGGTCTCGAGCGCCACCGCCGCGCGCTCGAGCACGGCGTTCTTCACGGCCGTGGACGCCGCCGCGAGCACGCGCGACGCCGCCTTGGCGCGCCCCGCGCGCCCGGCGGCGGGCGCCTCGAGCTCCGCGTCCGCCATCCCGGCACTCTTC
>CALCTH010000123.1 GCA_937893795.1 uncultured Myxococcales bacterium
CCGAGCTCGTCGGCCTTCGACAGCTTGGAGTTGCCCGCCGACGCGCCGGCGACGGCGGGGCCCGCGCCCCTCGCCGGCGCCCTCCCGGAGGTTCTCGCCGACGCCCTCGGTCGCCTCGAAGCAGGCGCCCGCTTCGAGGCGCCGGACGCCTTCGACCCGCTCTATGGCTACACGCGCCAGCATCCGGAGGACCCGCGCGGCTACCTCGTGCTCGCGCGGGCCTTCATGGCGCGCGGGTATCGGAGCGCCGCGTTCTCGCGCTACGGCTACGCCTTCCGGCTCGCCCCCGAGCGCGCGAAGCGGGACCCGCAGGTGCTGACGGACCTCGTGGACATCGCGGCCCGCGCGTCGGACCCGGGCGTCGAGGGTCGCGTGCTCCGTCTGCTTCGGCAGCACTATGGGCCGGAGGCGCTGCCGGCCGTCGAGGCGGCCGAGGAAGCGTCGACGCGACGCGCCGTGAAGACGCGGCTGTCGCGACTCCAGGCGTCGCTCGAAGCGAGCACGCCTCGGTGAAGGTCGCCGAGACCGCGCCCGCGGCGCCGTGAGCGACCCCTCCACACGCGACGTCACAGCTTGACAGCCCCAGGCCCGGGAGGTGAGCTGCGTTGCCTTGTCCACCTCCCCCTCGGCCCTCCGCACGCTCCCGACGGTCCTCGTGGCCCTCGCGGCGGTCGCCTGCAGCAGCGGCGCCAGCCCCGGCGCTCCCGACGCCGACGCCGGTGACGCGGGGGCCATGGACGCGGAGCTCCCCGACGACGCCGCGCCGATCGAGGACCTGGCGCCACCGGTGGACCTCGGCCCGCCCGACCCCTTCGCCGACGAGCTTCCCTGGGAGCCCTGCGCCCTCTTCACGGGCTCGAGCACGCCCGGCGCACTCTGCCTGACCTGGCCGCTCCCGCTCCGTCACGACGATCCGGACGGGCCGTCCATCGACGTCTTCATCAAGCGCATCCCCGGCGGGGGCCGCGGGCAGCTTTGGCTCCTGCAGGGCGGCCCCGGCGGCGTCTCGGCCTACATGGAGAGCAACGGTCGCAACTGGGGGCGCGCCGTGGGTTACGACGCCTACATCGTCGAGCACCGTGGCGTCGGGCGCTCGACGCGCCTCGGATGCGCCGAGGAAGAGGCGCGGGAGAGCGAGGAGGGCTACCGCATCACGCCCGAGGAGTTCGGTCCCTGCGTCGACGCGGCCTTCTCCCAGTTCGGCGAGTCGGCCTTCGAGGCGCTGACCTCGGTCACCGAGGCGGCGCGGGACCTCGGCGCGCTGATGGAGCTCTTCCGCGAGCCCGAGGACCCGCGCTTCCTCTATGGCGTCAGCTACGGGACCTATTGGGGCTCGCGCTTCCTCCAGATCTTCCCGGAGCTGGTCGACGGCGCCATCCTGGACTCCATCTGCGGACCCGGGGGCTGCGGGTTCCCGCTCCGCTTCGACGTGGGCTTCGACGAGATCGGCCGGGAGGTGCTCGCCGCCTGCGCCGAGGACGAGGCGTGCGCCGCTCTCTTCGAGACGGACGACCCCTACGCCGAAGCCCTCGAGGCGCTCCAGAGCTTCGACACGCGCTGCCCCATCGCCGCCGGCGGCCGGACGACGGCCATGGACATCCGGGGCGGCCTCGGCTTCCTGCTGACGAACCGCAACACGCGCCGGGCCGTGCCCGCCGCATTGCGCATGGCCGCCCGATGCGCCGTCGAGGACCAGCGGGGACTGCGCTTTTTCGGTGACCTCCTCTTCCCCGAAAACCCCACCGTTTGGCCGGACGACGTGGCACGGCTTCGTTCGGACCTGCTCTTCCACGGCGTCGTGCGGAGCGAGCTCCAGGACGACCCGGTCCTGACGCCGGAGGGCTACGCGGAGCGCCTCGAGACGCTCGTCTTCCGGGGCGGCGGGCGCCGCGACGTGGAGCTCTACCGGGCGACCCTGAACGCGCTGCCGCGCATCGCGCCGGACCCCGTGAACTTCGGCCGCGTGCCCGAAACGACGCGGCCCGTGCTCATGCTCAACGGCGCGCTCGATCCGCAGACGCCACCGAGCGTGGGCCGGAGCCTTTTCGAGGTCCTGACGGGCCCGCACAAGTACTACGTCGAGATGCCACGGGCGACGCATGTGGTCGCCAACACCAACTGTGGCCGGAACCTGGTCCTCGGGTTCCTTCGCGATCCGCTGGCGGAGCCGAACACCGGCTGCCTCGACGACCTCGACGCCATCGACTTCTCGGACAACGCCGACCTGGCTCGTGCCTACTTCGGCCTGGAGACGCTCTACCCCGAGGAAGAGCCCGCGGAGACCGCCCGCTCGGCCATCGTCGACCTCGAGGCCGTCGAGGCCCTTCGGGACCTGGCCCGTGAGTGGGTGCGCGGTGGACCCGCCTTCCGCGCCGGCCTGACGGTGGCCGCGCCGTGAGCCCCGCGCCGCGGCTACGACTCGCCACGCTCGCCCTGGTGCTCGCCGCCTGTGGGAGCGGTGGAGACGGAGGCAGCACGGACGACCTGGGCCCGGGCGAGGACGCGGCCCTCGAGGCCGGCGTCGACGCGGCTCTCCTGGACGCCGCCGGCGAGGACGCGGCTCCCCTGGACGCAGCCCCCGACGAGGGGGAGCCGGACCTGGGAGGCCCTCCGCCGCCCTTCGCCTATCTCAAGGCCTTCAACGCCGGCGAGCTCGATGCCTTCGGTGCGGCCATCGCCCTGGACGGCGACACGCTCGTCGTGGCGGCGCCGCGCGAGGACGCCGCGCAGCGCGGGGTGGTGGCAGCGGGCGAGCTCCCCTCCACGCCGCCCTTCGAGGGCATCGGCTTCGAGGACCGGGCCTTCGACTCGGGGGCCGTCTACGTCTACCGCCACAGCGAGGAGACCGGCTGGGAGCTCGAGGCCTACCTCAAGGCCTCGAACGCGCAGGCCGAAGACCGCTTCGGCAGCGCCGTGGCGCTCGAGGGCGACCTCCTGGCGGTCGGCGCCCTGCTCGAGGACGGCGCCGAGGACGAGCTGACCGACGTCGGTGCCGCCTACCTCTTCGAGCGCGAAGGCACGACCTGGCGGGAGCGGGCGCTCCTCCGGCCGTCGAACGCCGCTGCCTTCGACCACTTCGGCGAGGCTCTCTCCTTCTCGGGCGGCGAGCTACTGGTGGGCGCTCCCCTCGTGGACGGGGGAGGGCTCGGTGTCGACGCCGGCGACGAGGGCGAGGGCAACAACCGCGGCGCCGCCTATCTCTTCGCCGAGGTCCAGGACGAGGAGAGCGGCGAGGCGCGCTGGCAGGAGCGCACCATCTTCCGCTCCACGGAAGGCGGCGGCGGTTTCTTCGGCGCGGCGGTGGCCATGGACGGCGAGCTCGTCGCCCTCGGCGCCGACGACGACCGGCCCTTCGAGCGGGCGAGCGGGCGCGTGCATCTCTTCCGGCGCGACGCCGAGGGCGTCTGGGTACCGGACGGCATCGTGCAGGCGGAGTTCGGCGGCCGCTTCGACCGCTTCGGCGACCGGGTCGCGCTCCGCGGGGACGTGCTGCTGGTCGGCGCGCCGAACGAGGACAGCGCGGCTCGCTCCGTCGACGGCAACGAGAACGACAACGACCGGCGCAACAGCGGCGCGGCCTACGCCTTCGCCCGCGGCGACGAGGGCTGGACGCGCAGCGCCTACCTCAAGGTCACGAACGCCGACTCCGACGACAACTTCGGCCAGGGGCTCTTCGTCGGCGAGGGCGAGCTCTTCGTTCTGGCGCCGGGAGAGGACGGCGCGTCGCCGGGCCCGACGCCGGGCACCTTCCCAGGCGACAACGACCTCCAAAACACGGGGGCGGCCTACCGCTTCGTTCCGCGCGAGGAGGGCTGGGAGCCTGCGGCTTACTTCAAGGCGCTCAACCCCGGGCCCGACGACCGCCTCGAGACCGTCGCGGCGAGCCTCGAGTTCCTGGTCTTCGGAGCGCCCGGGGAGGACGGCGGGCTCCGGGCCGTGCTCGGCGACGCGAGCGACGATCGGGGCGTCGACGCGGGCGCCGTGTACGTCTACGCGCGTGGCGAGCTCTCAGGCGACCGGTGAGCGTTCCAAGGCTGTCGCGCTTCGTTTTGTCGTGACCCGGAATGGGTGGCGCTCGGCATCCAAGATGCATGAGCCGCCAACGCCGCCCCTCCTCCCTCGAGCTTCGCGCCGCTCCCCGCTACACGCCCCGGCGCGGTGACGTGGTCTGGGCCCACGTCCGGCTGGATGCCGAGGCGCGCTGGCGTCTCGGCGTGGTCCAGACCGTGAACGACGTGGAGTGCGAGGTGGTGGTCTGCGATCGGGAGGGCGAGCGCGCCGTGCATACCTGGCGTCACCGGGTCGTCCCCCGCTGCGAGGACACCGCGCGCTTCCGCGCCGCGCTCAACGCGGCCGGTCGTTGAGGCGCCAGTCGTAGCGACGGAAGCGGGGCGTCGCGTCGTCGGCGATGCCCTCGAGCACGCCGCGCGCGTCGAAGCGCCGGGCCCAGGCCACCGCCGTCTCGCCGCCGCGCGTGAAGTCCGCCGCGAACCACTCGAAGAGCTTGCTCAGCTCCGGCGTTCCGTCGACCACGCGCAGGTGAAGCGGGCTGCGGAGCGCGCGGCGAACGAGGCCGTCGAGGGTGCGGTCGAGGCTGCCGGCACGAAACGCGCGCGGCGCGAGCGCCGGACAGCTTCGGGCGCCGCAGTTGAGCGCGAAGTGCACCCGGGCGTCTTCGAAGCGCGGGCGGATGATCTCGTTCTCGACCGCGTCGAGGGTGCGCTCCTGCCCCGCGATGCGGTGCGTGACCCGGTCGAAGAAGCCGGGCACGTCGCGCACGCTGGCGAGCGGGTAGCGCTCGACCACGGCCTTCACGACGGTAGCGTTGTAGGCGTTGAGCCAATCCGCCAGACCCGCCGACGCCGGCAGGGTCGCGACGCCGGCGAGGAAGCGGTCGAGCTGCCCCATGGCCTCGGCATCGGCCTTCAGCGCCGCGTAGTCGACCCCACCACGGTTCGCGTGGGCGCGCAGCACCGCGTCCCAGGGCGCCGTGTCGAGGGCCGCCGCCGGGCGCGGATGGCCGACGATCAGCGCGCCGAGCAGGAGCGCGGGAACCAGACGAGCGATGTGGGCTGCGGTCACGGACATGGTCGCCTCCTTCGACGGCGCGCCGGGCGCCATCTTCAGTCGACGCCGCCCGGTGGCGGACGACCGACTCGCAGCACCCTATGGTCCCGTCGCCCGCGCGTTACGGGTCCGGGATCGGCGCGTCCGGGTCCACGAGCCACCGCGGCGGGCGGCTACGGTTCGAGCCGCGCCAGGTCGCCCGGTGCACCAGCGAGCCGGACTCCCACACGAAGAGGTGCGTCTCGCCGCTCCCGGCCCGGCGCCGCGTGGGTCGGCGCTCGGTGAAGATGGCGATGATGCCGCTCCGGCCGCGCGGTGCGAGCGCGAGGCTCGCGTCGGCGCTCGGCGCGTCGAAGGGCCGCAGCACGGCCACGCGCACGGCGCGCGACCACGTCAAGCTGACGCTGCGCGTGCCATCGGCGCGGGAGGCGACCTCGGCGCCGAAGAGCACGGCGGTTCCGTCGGGGGCCGTCCAGCGGACCTCGCGCAGCCGATCGGGCTCCCAGACCATGACGCGCTCGGTGAGCAGCGCCGGCCCCTCCTCGGGCGTGGCGTCGGCGAGGGAGTCGAGGAGCTCCTCGCCCGACGCGACGCTCACGACGCGCACGGCCTCGACCACCATGGTCACGCCGCGGCGGATCCCGTCCTGGAAGGCCTCTCCGAAGCGGAAGACCAGGTCGAGGCGGAGCTCCTCTCGGGGATGCGCGGCGAGCCAGGCCTGTGCCTCGCCGGGCGGCACCACCTGAATGCGTTCCGCCACGAGGTGCGGAGGCATCCGCCCGTCTTCCCACGGTCGGGTGGCGACGACCCCGCGGGGCGAGGCGAAGGCAAGACCCTCGACGCGCACGGCGATGGCCTCGCGCACGCGCTCGTAGGGGCCGACCTGGACCAGGTCCGCGCCCGGGAGCGCGATGCGCCAGCTGCGCTCCCGGAGCCGGGCTTGCCGCGCATCACGACGCGTGCGGCAGCTCTCCATCATGGCCGGCGAGCCGAGATCGCAGGGGTCGAAGAAGGGGCCGGCGAGGCCCACGAGATCCTCTTCGACCCGCTCGGCGCGAACGGCGGCGCCGTCGAAATCCGTGGGCGCGGCGGCGAGCGGGTCGACGACGGGAGCGTCGCCCTCTCCTTGCGGCTGAGCGGCCGCCGGCGCCGCGGCGGCTCCGAGGAGGGCGAGCGTGAACGCGCTGACCCCGGCGAGGCGCCGGAGCACGGGGAGAGGGGGGACCGGGGAGAGCCCGACGGTCGGAGTCCGGGCGGGGGTCGGAGCGGAGGAAGAGGCCATGAGTACGGAAGACGGCAGGGGCCGCCGCTTTCTTCGCCGGCCCCTGCGAGGCGGAGCGTACACTCCGCCCGCCGTGATGCCCGACGATGTGCACCTCGCCCGGCTCGTCGAGCCCCGCTTTCGGCTGGGCCCGCCCCTGGGCGCCGGGGCCTTCGCCCGCGTCCATCGCGCCTACGACCGTGAGACCCGCCGGTGGCGGGCCCTGAAGCATGGGCCCGACGTCGTCCGGCTCCGGGCCGAAGGGGAGCGGCTCGCCCGCGTGAAGAGCCCCTACGTGGTGGAGAGCCACGGCGTGCTGGAGGACGAAGCCTACGCGGCCCTCTGCCTCGACCTCGTGGAGGGGCCGGACGCCCTCCGCTACGTGCGCGGCCCGAGCCGCGGCGCGTCGCGAGAGTCCGCGCGGCGGCCCCGCCGGAACCTCCCGATGGCCTTCGGTGCGCCGCTCCAGGAGGAGGGCACGAGCTCCTACGTGGCGCTCGACGCCCCGGGCCTCGCACGGCGCCGCGGCGTGCTCCGCGGCACTCTGAGGGCCCTGATGGCGGTGCACGCGGCGGGGCTCGCCCACCTCGACGTGCACGCGGATAATCTCCGGGGGGCCCGGGGACGCCCCCTGCTTCTCGACTTCGACCTGGCCCGGCCGCCGGGCCGGGTCCGCGACCAGGCGGCCACGGCGCACGCCCTCGCCCCGGAGCTGGCCGAGGGCCGCGCGCTGCCCGCGAGCGACCTCTACGCGCTCGGGGTGTTCCTCTTCGAGGCGCTGACGGGGCGCGCGCCCTTCGAGGGCGGAGGACCGGCGGTGCTGGTGCACAAGCTCACGGTCACGGCGCCGCGCGCAAGCGATCTCGTCCCCGGCGTGCCCGAGGCGCTGGACGCCTTGGCCGCCGCCCTCCTCGCGCGCGCGCCGAGCGCGCGGCCGCACGCCGGAGACGCCTTGGGCCAGCTCGGCGACGCTTGACCGCGGCCTGCGGCGCAACCAGGCACGCGGGGTGTCAGGCCTTCCCCTCGGCGAATCCGCCGCGCTCGCCACGGCGTTCTGCTGGGTGATGAGCGCGCTGCTCTTCGGGGCCGCGGGGCGCCGTGTGGGCAGCCTGCCGGTGAACGTGATCCGGCTGGTGATGGCGATCGCGCTCCTGACGGTGGTGACGGCGGTGACCCGGGGGCGCCTCGTCCCGAGCGACGCGACGGCGGAAGCCTGGGCCTGGCTGGCGCTCTCCGGGGTGATCGGCCTGGCCTTCGGCGACCTCTGCCTCTTCCGGGCCTTCGTCGACGCCGGCGCACGGCTCAGCACGCTGGTGATGGCCTTCGCGCCCGCGGTGGCCGCGCTCACGGGGTGGCTCTGGCTCGGTGAAGCGCTCGACGCCGCCGACCTCGCGGGCACGGCCCTCACGCTCGGAGGCATCCTCGTCGCCGTGGCGTCCCGGCCCGGAGGCGGCGACGCGACGGGCAGCCCGGCTCGGCGCCGGGGACTCGTGCTCGCGGCCCTCGGCGCCGTCGGTCAGGGCGTGGGCCTCGTGGTCGGAAAGCGCGGCATCGGCGACTACGACGCCGTCGCCGCGACACAGATCCGCCTCTACGCCGGGCTGGCGGCCTTCGCGCTCCTCTTCACGCTCACGGGGCGCTGGGGCCGCGTACGCGTGGCCCTTCGAGACCGCGAAGCCATGCGCCTCGTCACCGCGGGGTCGGTCTTCGGCCCGGCCCTCGGCGTCACGCTCTCGCTCCTCGCCATCCAGCACACGGAGACGGGCGTGGCGGCGACGATCATGGCCACCTCGCCCGTGCTCATCCTTCCCTTCGCCGTGCACGTCGAGAAGGAGCGCGTGGGCGCTTCCGGCGTGCTCGGCGCGCTCCTCGCGACGGCCGGCGTGGCGCTGCTCTTCCTCTTCTGAGCTGCGCGGGCGGCATGCGAGGCTCCCGGTGATGCGGCTGCTTCTTCTCGTGATGCTCGTGCTGGTCGGCTGTCCCCGGGCCGGCGCGCCTCCGCTCACCGTCGACAGCCGCGTGCGCCGCATGGTGCCGCCGCAGGCGATCCTCCGCGTCGCGGACGGGCAAACCCTGAGCCTCGAGGTGCTGGTCGCGGACCTGCGAAGCGTCCCCATCACCTACGCGGGCGAGCGCCACGACCAGGAGGCGGATCACCGCATGCAGAACCTGCTCTTTCGGGAGCTTTCCGACTATGACGCGCGGACGGCGCTCGGCATGGAGATGTTCCAGCGGCCTTTCCAGCCGGACCTCGACCTCTGGAGCGCCGGACAGCTCGACGAGGAAGCGCTACGGCGGCGCACGGAGTGGGACGCGCGCTGGGGCTTCGACTTCGCCTTCTACCGGCCGATGCTCGAGCTGGCCCGGGCGAGGATCCTGCCGGTCATCGCCCTGAATGCGCCCCGAGAGCTCATGCGGGCCGTGGGCCGTGGGGGTCTCGAGAGCCTCGATGCGGAGACCCGGGAGGCCTTGCCGGAGCTCGACCTGGACGACGCCGCGCACCGCGCGATGGTCGCCGCGGCCCTCGGAGGTCACGGCGCCATGAGCCCCGAGCAGCTCGAGCACATTTACGAGGCCCAGGTCCTCTGGGACGAGACGATGGCGGAGAGCGTCGCGCAGACGATGGCCGCCGTGGACGCCCCGGGACACCTCCTCGTGCTCGCCGGAGCCTTCCACGTGCGCGCGGGCCTCGGCATCCCGGAGCGCGCGGCGCGGCGCGGCGCCGGCCCGTACCGCATCGTGCTGGTCGCCGACGACCTCGCCGCGGCGGAGGCGCTGGCGACGGAGACGCCGCGGCCCGCCGACTACGTCTGGGTGCCCTAGCGTCCCGAATGCCGAGACGGGCCGGCGCGCGGGGCGGGGGCCGCGGGGCCGGGG
>CALCTH010000124.1 GCA_937893795.1 uncultured Myxococcales bacterium
GAGCCGCGCTCCTCGCCGCGGGCATCCCGGCGTGGCTGGTGACACGGGCGCTCCATGCGCAGCATCGGAGCCGGCTGCGCGCGGTGCTCTCTGCTACGCCCCGCGCGCTGCACTTCGACGCCGTGGCGGCCCCGGAGCCCACCCGCGGCACCCTCGACCTCGTGGACGCCGTGCTCGACGCCGCGCGCAACGCGCCGGCGCCGTCAGGCCTCGAGCCGGCGCATCTGATGCTGCCGCCGCTCGGGCGTCGCGCGCTCCCTGGTCGGGCGCTCACGCCGCGGGAATGCGCGCTGAGAGACCTGCTGCTGCGCGCGCCGGACGGGGCGAGCGACGTCCTGCTGGCGGCCAGCCTCGGTCCCGCCGCCACGGCGCTGAGCGCCCGCTGGCGTGCCCTCGGGTTGCTTCAGGCGCCCCGCCGCGGCTCCGCCGCCTTGCTACTGCGAACGCGTCTGGAGCTCTCTCGCGGCGAGATCGCCGCGCCGCGTCGCTCCCTACGGCGCCTCGCGGGGTCGCTGCACCCGGACCGCTTCGACGCCGCGCTGAGCACGGCGTCGACCGCGGTGACCCGCGGGCTCCTCGCGGCCGCCCGGCACGCGTCCTAGGCGCCGGAAGGGGCGCCTAGGACGACGGGCTACTGCTCGCTGCCCTGCCACCAGGGCTCGCCTTCGCCGCCCTGGCCGCCCTGGCCGCCCTCGCCCCCTTGTCCGCCTTCGGTGGCGCCGCCCTCACCGGCGTCCTCGCCGCCGCCCTCGGACGGGGCGTCGCCGCCGTCGGCCTCGCCTTCGCCCTCGAGGAGCCAATCGACGTCGTCCTCCGAGACGTTGCCGCCGCCCTCGACCTGGATCTCGCGGGCCGTCGCGCGGCGCACCTCCCACCAGGGCGAGCCCGGCGCCACGCTCTGGTCGCCGCGGCGCTGGTAGTAGCTCCACCAGGGACCCGGCCCGATGTCGTCGCCGCCGGCCGCCGGCGCCGCGCCCTGGTTGAGGCGCAGCTGCATGGTGACGGCGGCGCGCTGACGGCGCGTGCTCCGCTGGAACTTGATGAAGCGCATCTGCGCCGCGACGGGCTGCAGGCATCCGACGAACTGCTCGTTGTTGGGCGAGAAGTGCCAGTTGTTGGCCTGCCCCTCGGACTCGATGATGAACGTGAAGCGCACCTGCGCGAGGTTCTCGTTCCGCTCCATCTCGTCCTCGATGCACGCGCGAAGATCGTCGAAGTGCGTCTCGAAGGTCTGGTTGATGAGCTCCTGGCTCAGGCGCACGGGGCGGTTCCGGAGCTCCTGGCGCCGGAGCGCCTCGACCTCGGCGGCCTGCCGCTGCGCGGCGGCGAGGGCCTCTTCCTCCTGGATGCGTGCCTCGTTCTCGAAGAGCGTGTTGATCGCGACCTGGAGCGGCTCGGCCGTATGGGCCCCGGCCTGCACCTGGCGCAGGAGATCGCGTCCGGTCGGACCACCCAGCTTGAAGATGCCCTCGGAGACGACCTGGAGCGTCTCGGACTCCTCCTCGCCCTGGAAGGTGCTGTCGGCGTGATAGCGCACGAGGAAGTCCTCGAGCGCCGGGACGACGGTCTCGTCGCCGAGCTCGACCACGCCGCGGGCGACGAGGGGGAGCACGTCGAGGGGCGTCTCGTGGTCGAGGAGGTGACCGACGAGCGCCGGGACGGCGTCGCGGTTCTCCTGCTGAAGCAGCGCCGGCACGATGAGCGCCAGCGGCGGCACCCGGGACTGCTCGATGTAGTCGTAGTGGCGGTTGAGCGACTCCACGACGAACTCACCGCCGGCGGACCGGCGCTGGAGCGCGATGCCGATGGACTCGCGCACGGCGGACGGCACGGAGCGCTGCGCGTAGAGGTCGAGGAGGTCGCGCGTGATCTCCGGGTTGTCGATCTGGCCGAGGAGCTGCACCGCGTAGGCGCGGGCCGGCGTGAGGCGGTTGTCGCCGTCGCCGCTGATCTCGATGAGCGAGGTCCGGAGATCGCGCGGCGCGCCGCCGTCGTGGTCGGCCGCCGGATCGAAGTCGCCGATGTCGAGGCCGGCGCTCGCCAGCTCGCGGTCGACGCCGCCGCTCCAGCGGTCGTTGCCCGTGCGCATGTCGAGCAGATGCATCTCGCCCTGCTCGCCGATGGTCATGAGCCCCTTCGTCACCGCGTGCGCGCGGATGACGTCCTGGTCGAGGAGCCGCGCCCACTGCAGGTTCTGGTCGCCGTCGAAGCAGAAGACGTAGCGGTAGTAGACGAAGTAGAAGCGGTCATCGACGACGGGAAGCAGGTCGCTCTCGGTGGTCGGGACCGGCTCCCAATAGGTCTGGATGCGGCCGCGCGCCGAGCGCGTTCCCGGCATCGGGAAGAAGCCGTCGTCGTGCACGAGCGGGTCCCGCGGCGCCTCCGGGATGGGCGGCGGCCGGTAGGTCGACTCTTCCTTCTTGCCGGTGAAGCTCTTCTCGGTGAAGCGGTAGATGCCCTGGTGGCCGTAGAAGAGGCCCGCGGGCTCCGCTTCGACCCAGCTGAAGATGTCGTCGGTGGTGCGCACGCGCGCCGTCTCGATGCCGTCGCTCGCGCCGAGGATGGCGATGTTCTGCCGGTCCCAGGGCACGATGATGTTGTTGCCGACGGCTGGCGGACGGCCGAGCTCGCCGGTGATCTCGTGATCCCTGACGCGGGCGCCGGTGCGCGCGTTCCGCTTGCGGTTGTGGCCGACGCGCGTCGCGCCGCCGGCGGCGCCGACGCTGACGACGAAGGCGATGTTGTCGCCGCTCCGGGCGGCACCCACGTAGGCGAGGCCTTCCTTGTTCACGCGCCAGAGCTCGTCGCCGGTGCGCAGATCGAGGCAGAGCACCTCCTGGCGAAGGCTCGTCATGACGACGTCGCCGAGCACCTCCGGGCGTGTCCGTGCGTCGATGGGCTGCTCCCAGAGGATGGAGCCCGCCTCGATGTCGATGGCTACGACCGTGGCCTCACCTTCGCCATCGTCCGGGTGGGTGGTCGCCACGGCGACGGGGCGCTCGAAGGCGTTGTCGACGCGGTCGTTGGCCGGCGCCGGCAGGTCCTGGGCGATGCGCGCCACGTCGTCCGGTTGGTTGTCGGCGAAGCGGTAGCTGAAGGCGTCGGCGATGCCGGCGCTGCCGAAGGCGCCGCATCCGGTGAGCGAGAGAGCGCAGGCGAAGGGGAGGACGTTGAGGCGCATCACTGGAGATCTTCCGTGGCGATGGTGTTCACGGCTTCTTCCACGGCGTCGCGCAGCACGCGGATGCGGCGGGCGCGGGGGCGTTCGGGGAACGTGTTGAGGTACTCGACGAGGAAGTTGCGCGCCGGCACCGTGGCCAGGTCGTGGAGGCGCTCGACGATGCCCTTCTTCGCCTCGTAGCTCACGTCCTCGCGGCCGAGGTAGGCCCGGTAGCCCGAGAGCATCACGGCGAAGGGAATGGACCCGCCGAGGAAGTCGTGGAAGCGCTCGATGGTGGCCTCGGTGCCGACCTTGCCGATGGCCGGGCCGGCCTCGACGACCCCGCGCTCGAAGGCGAGGAAGAGCCGGTCGATCTCCGGCCGGGCCCGCGGGCCCATCTCGCCGAGCACGCCCGCCGCGGCGCCGCGCACGCGGCGGTCGCCATCGCTGAGGCCGCGCGCCACCAGCGCCGGCACGCGTCGGTCCGAGATCTCCCCGAGGGCCTCGTAGGCCTGGCGCCGGGCCGCGGCGCGACGATGGGTCGTGAACTCCGTCAGGACATCGATGGCCTCCGGCGCCCCGAGCTGGCTCAGCACCAGGAGAGCCTCGTCCGTGACCACGTCCGGCTGCCCGCGCCGGAGCATGGCGGCGATGGGCGGCACCACCTCGGGGCGGTCGATGAGGCTGAGCAGCGTCAGCGCCTCACGCACCTCGTTGGGATCGGCGCTCTCGAGGCGCGGCGCGATCTCTTCGAGGTCGTTCAGCGTGAGCCGCGGCCCCGTGGCCCGGAAGGCGGCGTTCTCGCCGCCGCCGCGCTGGGCGCCCGCGGGCGGCGCCATCGCGAGCACGAAGGCGAGCGTGAGTAGCAGAAGGGAGACGACGGGCGTCGGCGAGGCCGGCGCAGCGACGCGGCGCGGTGGGAAAGAAGAGAGCGGCATGAGGTCGGGGGCGGAGCACGGGGCCCCGCGAAGGCGGGACCCTAGCAAGAAATTGCGAAAATCGAGACGCCCCCCTTCAGTGGGGGGGGGCGACTTCCGCGGCTCGTGAGCAAGCTCGCGTGCACGGGCCTCCGCGAGGCATGGCAGGGGCGACGGGCCTGAGCTAGGGCTCGCCCATGGGCAGCGAGCGCCAGGCCCTTTCGGCGCCCGCCGAGGCCGCGGAGGTATCCCGCGCGCGCACGCACCTCCGACGGCGCGTCGCGTTGGCCCTGGTTGCCGTCGGTCTCGGACTCGTCGGGGCCGGGAGCGCCATCGTGGCCCTCGGCGAGGGCGACGCCACGCCGGGGCGCGCCTTGTCCCGAGCCGGGGACGCGCTCGGCCTCGTCATCGACCCGGAGGGCGTTCTGGTCTCTGGCGACGGGGGCCCACTCCGGGCGCGTCCCGTGCTCTTTCGTGCGGCGGAAGCGGAGGGGGCGCCCGCCGACCTCTACACCGCGGACGTGCGCTTCGGCGCGGGCGATGGCGTGGTGCTCGACGTCCGCGACCTCACGAACCTCACGCGCTCGAGCGGCGCCGACGAAGGCGCGCCCGTGCCCTTCGGGGCGCAGCGAGCCGCGTACCTCACGCGGGTGCGCGACGCGGTCACGGGCCTCGTGCTCCTCGACCTCCGCGGCGAGCGGGCGTCGGCCACGGAAGGCTGGTCGACGCGGGAGCAGCTGCAGAACCGGGTGAGCAACTGGCAGGAAACCGGGAGGATGGCCGGCTTCGGCCGCACACGCTTCTCCCTCGAGCCCCCCGCCGACGTCGCCACGATCGCCCCGGCCGAGGACGGCGGCCTCACGCTTCGGCTGGTCACCGCGGGCGCCGCGAGCGCGATCGCGATCGCGCCCGAGGAGACTCCCGCCCACCCGCGGCTCGTCCCCGAGACCACGGAGAAGGGCCGCCCGGGCCGGCTGACGTGGGTCGTCGACACGGTGCGCGACCTCTCCTACGTGGGCCCGGAGCCCATCGCCTGGCTCGAGAACCGGGTCTTCGCGCTGAAGGACTTCGCGCTACGCACCTGGTACCGGGTCGCGGGGAGCCCACCGGCGGACGAGGGGGCCGAGGTCGCCGACGAGCTCGGGCTCGAGCCGAGCGCCGCGCCGGAGCCCGAGCCCCCGCCCGAGATCGAGCTTGGGTGGCCGCCGGCGCCGCTCTCCACGACCACGGAGCGGGCGCCCGGGGAGGGCGCCTGGACCGCGCTCGGACCTGCCTTCGTCGGCCGTACGCACGGCGCGCCTTCGCCCTTCGTCTCGACCTATCTCAAGGTCGACCCGGAGCGTCCCTATGCGCGCGTCTACCTCGTGGCCTGGGATCCGCGGCAGGTGCAGCTCCGGATCATGAGCGGCACGCGCGAGCCCGAGAGCGCCACGGGCGCGACGGGGCCCGGTCGCATCCCCCGCGACGAGGCGACGATGCGGAACCTCGTGGCCGGCTTCAACGGCGGCTTCCAGTCCCTCCACGGCGAGTTCGGCATGATGAGCGAGGGCAAGGTCTACCTGCCGCCGAAGCCGTGGGCAGCCACCGTCGCCGTGCGAGACGACGGCCGCGTCGCCATGGGGAGCTGGCTGCCGCCGCCCCGCGGGCGACGCTTCTACCTCGAGGGCTGGGCCGTCCGGCAGATCCCGGGCGACCTCCACGAGTTCCGCCAGAACCTCACGAGCGTCGTCGAAGACGGCGTCTTCAACCCCTGGGAGCGCTGGTATTGGGGCGCCGCGCCACGGGACGCGGACGACCAGACCTTCATCGACCGCTCCGGTCTCTGCCTCACCGAGGAGCGCTTCCTCGTGTACTTCTGGGGCGAATCCATGGGCGCCGATCAGCTCGGCGAGGCGATGATCCGGGCGCGCTGCGTCCGCGGCCTTCACCTCGACATGAACCAGCGGCACACGGGCTTTGAGCTCTACCGGACCTACCGGGAGGACGACCCGCCGCCGCCCCTCGATCGCGCGCTTCGCCGGGACATGGAGTTCGACGCCGAGATCCCGCGTAGCCGCGGCTGGCGCGCCCGCGGCCGAAAGCTCGTCCGCGCGATGACCCCCATGCGCTTTCCGCGCTATCTCCTCCGCGACGTCCGCGACTTTTTCTACCTGACGCTCAAGCCCGTGTTGCCCGGCGCGCCGCTCCCGCGCGCGCGCGACGAAGCGGACCCGGTGCCCGGGCGGGGCGGCGTCTTCCGCGGCGCGGCGCTCCCCGCGCTCGGCTGGCCGACGCCGTGGGCACATACCC
>CALCTH010000125.1 GCA_937893795.1 uncultured Myxococcales bacterium
GCTGCGCGCCGCGGCCTTTCGCGCCCCGGACCTCGTCCGCGCGGGCGGGGAGGCCACCTTCTGGTGGCTCGCCACCGGTGCCTACGGCGTCTTCGGCGGCACGCCGGAGGCCGTCCTGCGGGCCGGCGACGCGGAAGTGCCCGCCCACGCCGCGGGGATGTCGATGGCCGAGGCCGGTGCCTCGGCGGGGCGGCGCTTCAGCCCGGCGGTCGACGTCGCGTCCGGCGCAGGTGCGCTCTTCGTGCGGAGCGAAGTGGTCTATGGACGCCCCTTCGCGGCGCTCGAAGGCCCCTTCGCGCTCACGCTCCGGAGCGCGCGCGGCGCCGCGGAGGGAGACGAGACCGTGCCCCTCGGGATCCCCGTGGCCTTCGAGCTCGCGGTGCAGGCCCGGCGCGACGTCCCCCATCCCGTGGTCGAGATCGCGCTCCCCGTGGGCGCCGAGGCCAGCGATGCGCTGCTCGCCGCCGTCGAGCGGCTCCCCGCCGTGCGACGCGCCGCGCGCCGCGCGCCGGGCTTCCTTCGCCTCGAGCTCGGGCCGCTCCGGGAGGAGGTCGAGGCCCTGATCCCGCTCCCGCTGCGCTTCGCCGTCCGGGGGACCGTCGCCGGGTTGGCCATGAGCGCGTACGACCAGGACGTACCGGCCGAGCGCAGCGTCGTCACCGGCCGTCGCTTCCGCGTCGAGTAGGCTGCCGCGGCCACGAAGAACGCCCCCGGCCGGCATGCGGCGAGGGGCGCTTTTCAGTGTGCGCGCCGGGGGACCCGGCGCCGCCTCCGACTCAGACCGCCGGCTGGCAGGTCTCCGTCTCGGTGGAGCAGGTCTCACCGGTCCGGCAGTCGCCGTCCTCGGTGCAGTTCTCGCGGCACTGGCGCTCGCCGCCGGTGGCACCGTCGAAGTCGACGCACGCCTCGCCGGCGGCGCACTCCGTGGCGTCGGCGCACTCGGTGATGCACTGACCGAAGGTGTCGGCCGTCTCGCCGGCGCAGACCTGCGCGCGCGGGCACTGGGTGTCGTTGGCGCAGAGGTCGAAGCAGATGGTGTCGCTGTCCATCACGCCGAAGATGTCGTTCAGCGGGAGGCAGCCGAAGCCGTCGTCGCAGGTGTCCGGCGTGGCGCAGGTGATGAAGCAGGCGCCGGCGATGCAGCTCGAGCCCGCGCGGCAGTCCGCGTTGTCCTCGCAGCCGGTCGTCGAGCAGAAGCTCGCGGAGCCGTCCGCCGTGTCGACGCAGCCGAAGCCCTCGGCGCAGTCCGCCGGCGAGTCGCAGGTCGGAGCGCAGCTGCTCTGCGCGCCTTCGTCCGGCGCGCTCGTGGCGATCACGAGCGCGTCGTCCGGGCAGACGTCGAAGCCCGCGGCCTCGAGCACGGCGGCCTCGTCGACGGTGCAGATGCCGTCACGGCCGTTGAAGCCGACGGTGCAGCCGCCGTAGCCGAAGGGGTTGAAGCACTCGTCGTCCGAGATGCAGGCCGCGCCGAAGTTCGGCGTGGTCGGGCCGGCGCCGAAGGGCTGAGTGAAGGTGCCGTTCTCGGAGAAGGGGTCGACGCGGTCGAGCACGCAGACGCCAAGCTCGGGGTCGTCCGCCGTGTTGTCCGACATGCACTTCAGGCCCTCGGCGCAGCCGCCGCGGCCGTTGATCCACGTCGCCGGGTCGGCGGCGTCGACGCCCACCGTGAGGTCACAGCCCTCGAGGCAGGTCGTCGTGAAGTCGGTCCAGATGTCCGAGCGGGCGCCGCCGCAGACGGCATCGCCGTTGCAGTCCGCCGCGCTCGTGCAGGTCGGGCCGAAGCAGTAGCCGCCGGCGAAGATGGTGACGTCGCCCTCGGCGAGGTTGAAGGAGCGCTCCGTCTGGCAGCTGCCGTCCTGCTCGCACTGCACGTCGCCGCGGCAGGGGTCGCCGGCCTGGGCCGTCGGGTTGCCGTCCACCTCACACTCGAAGGTGTCGAGGTTGCAGGTCGGGTTGCCGGAGGGGATGAAGATGAGCTGGTCCGGGCCCGCGAAGCCGCAGGGGTTCGGGACCTCGTCGCAGTCGGCGCCGGTCTGGATGCCCGGGATGCCGTTGGTCTCCTCGCGAATGATCGAGGCGCCGAAGCAGTCGGTGTCGCGCTCGCAGCCGTCGAAGCAGATGCCGCCGCCCGCGTTCAGCGCGACGCAGTCGTAGGCGTCGCGGCAGATGTCGTTGCCGGGCGCCGCGGGGTCGCAGTTGGTGTAGCAGGCCCCGCCGCCGAGCGCGTTCACGCAGGTCATGCAGTCGCCGCAGTCGACGCCGCCCTCCTCGAGGCAGTCCGCCGTCTCCGTCTCCGGAAGGAGAATGTCGGGCGTGCACATGCCGTCCGTGTAGACGGTGCCTCCGGGTACCTCGTTGCCCCCGCCCGGCAGGTCCTGAATGGGATCGTTGTCGCCGCCGATGGGGTTGAAGTTCAGCTCCTGCTGGCAGTTGCCTATGCGGCAGCCCGTCGCGGCGTTGCAGGCGACGCCGAAGCCCTGCTCGATGCAGTTTCGCGGGCCGTCCATGTCCATGACGCCGTCGTCGGCGCCCCCGGCATCGTCCATGTCCGGGAGAACGAGCCCGTCCGTGCCCATGTCGTCGACCATGCCGGTGCCGTCATCGTCGCCGCCACAGGCGCTGAAGAAGAAGAGGGCGCTGGTCATCACCAGGCCGAAGGAGAGGTGCTTCATCGAGAGTCTCCGCATTCAAGCAGCGCTGGTGGAGTCCATGGTCCAGCCGCGCGGGCTCGCACCTTAGCGAAACGTCGCGGGACATTCACCCCGGATTCACGACGGAATCGTTCGAGTCGTCTTCACGCTGCGAAGCGCGCGAGGAAACGGTCGTCTCCGAGCTCTTCGCAGACGGCGGCGAGCAAGGGCTCGTCCACGCCTCGCCAACGGAGCTGCTCGACGTCGTCCACGCCGAGCGCCGCGTCCTCCCGAAGCGTGGCCAGACGCTTGTAGAGGGCAGCTTCCTCCCGGCGGTCGGCCAGGTTCGACGCGAGAGCCGCCGCGCCGCGGACCCGCACCTTCCAGGCGTCGGGGTCGGTGGGGATCGCCTCGAGCTGTCGGTAGTGCGCAAGCACACGTGCAGCGCTCTTCGCCCCCCAGCGAGGGATGCCCGGGATGCCGTCGGCGGTGTCACCGACCAGCGCGAGGTAGTCGGGGATGGCACTCGGCGGCACCCCGAACTTCGCGCGCACGCCGTCCTCGTCGGTGATCCGCCCGCGGCGCCGGTCGAAGGTGACGATGCGTCGCCCCTGCACTACCTGGCAGAGGTCCTTGTCCGGCGAGCAGAGGAAGACCTGCTCGACCTTCGGCGCGTCGACGAAGCGCAACGCCCCGCTGCAGAGCGCGTCGTCCGCCTCCATCTCCACCATGGGCCAGACCACGAGGCCCAGGGCCGCTGCCGCGCGTTCCGCGAGCTCGAACTGCGCGTGCAGCTCGGGGTCCATGCCCTCGCCGGTCTTGTACCCGGCATAGAGCGCGTTTCGGAACGACGTCACGACGCTGTCGAAGGCGATCGCCACGTGCGTCACGTCAGGCTCTCTCAGGAGGCCATGCAGCGAACGCAGGAGCGCCCGCGTCGCGCCGACCTCCCGCCCGTCGGGCGCCCGCGAGGGGGGGGCGCCGAAATGCATGCGGAAGAGCTCGTAGGTGCCATCGACAAGGTGGACCCGCATGGGCGCACGCTAGGCCACCTACGTTTCCGGGTCATTTCAGGCATGCGACGTTCGGCGTACGGAGCGGTATGCCGTGAGGACCCTCGGGGTGCTGGATGGCGGAGGCGGGCGTGGCGCTTCTCAGGGGCGCGACAGCCAGGTCCACGCGAGGTACGCGCCGAGGGCGAGGCTGATGAGGGCGGCGGGGCTCATCCAGCCGAGCACGAAGGCCTTGGCGCGCGGCGCGCGGTCCAGGAACGCCTGCACGGCCGCCTCCGTCTTCGCGTCGAGGGCGCGCCGCGGGAGGAGCTGGAAGGCCCCGGGCCTCGGGTGCACGAGGTACGCCCGGCGCGTGCGCGTGACCGTGTGAATCCCGGACCAGGGGAGGGTCTGGAGCGTGCGCCCGAGCTGCACCTGCAGGGCGTCCTCTCGGAAACGCCAGCGTCCCGCGCCACCGCCCGCGCGGGCCAGGCTGCGCGCCGCGAGGGTCTGCACGGCGAGGGGGACGCCGACCACGAAGGCCGCCGCCAGGACCAGGAAGCCCAGCACCGGTGGCGCCGCCTCGAGCGTGCCCCCGGCAACCTGGAAGAGCGCGACCGCGAGCGCTGCCAACGCGGCCAGCCAGGCGAGGGGCAGCACGCGGAGCCCCGGCGTCTGCGCGAGGAGCGTACGCACGAAGCCGTGGCGCACGTCGCCCAGGTTCAGCTCTACGGGCACCTCGAAGCCCTCCGGCGCGTCGCTCACCCAGCGTCGCTACCGGCGTCCGGGCGCGGCGGCAAGCGAACGCGCCCTTCAGGAGCCCAGCGCCTCGGCGCGCCGCTGGAGGAAGCGGCGAACCGCGGCATCGTCGCTCAGGCCGATGGCGCGCGAGTAGGCCTCGCGGGCCTCCGCCGGCCGCGCGAGGCTGGCCAGCAGATGCGCGCGCACGGCCCAGAAGGGCTGATGGCGCAGGGCGGCCTCCTCTTCCAAGCGGTCGAGCAGAGCCAGGCCCTCGCTCGGCTGGCCGATGCGTCCGAAGCTCGCGGCGTGCCCCACGAAGGCGCCGAGCGTCGGGTAGAGGGCGACCAGCACGCCATAGGTCGCGTGGATCGCCCTCCAATCGGTGCGACCGGTGCGCGCGCGGTCCGCATGGAGGCTTTGGATGGACGCTTCGAGCTGATAGGGCCCCGCCGCACGCTGGCGCGCCGCGAGGCGGAGCGCCGTCTCGGCCTCCGTCATCAGTGCCGCATCCCAGGTGGCCGGGTCCTGCACGTCGAGGGGGACGAGCTCGCCCTCGGCGTCGCGACGGCTCCCGCGCCGCGCCTCGCAGTGGAGAAGGAGCGCGTAGAGCCCGAGCGCCTCCGCCTCCTTCAGGCGCCCGGCGACGAGGCTCGCGAGCCAGATGGCCTCGGCGGCCAGCCCCGTCTGGCGGGTCGTCACATCGCTTTCCCAGCCCGCGCCATAGGCCGCGTAGATGGCGGCGAGCACGGGGCTGAGGCGCGCCCGGAGCGCGTCGTCGTCCTCCGGGAGCGCCAGCTCGAGGTCCGCGTCGGCCATCCGCTGCTTCGCGCGCACGAGGCGCTGGCCCATCGTCGCGGGCTTCACGAGCATCGCGCTGCCGATGCGCTCGGCGCTGAGCCCGAGCACGAGCTGAAGCATCAGCGGCGTCCGCATGTCCGTGGGGATGGCCTCGTGGGCGCACGAAAAGAGGAGCTCCACGCGCCGGTCCGGGAAGCGGTCCCGGAAGGGCACGCTCGCGGCCTCCTCGGCTTCCATGCGGAGCCGCTCCACCGCGTCGCGTCGGGTCGCGCCGCGCCGGGTCGCGTCGATCATCTTCCGTCGGGCCGCGGTCAGCAGCCAGGCCTCCGGACGGTCGGGGACGCCGCGCTCGGGCCAGGTCCGCAGCGCGGCTTCGAGCGCGTCGGCGACGGCATCCTCGGCGAGCTGCGGGTCCCGGCAGCGCGCGGTGAGCCAGGCGACGAGGCGGCCGTAGCCTTCCCGCGCCACCTGCTCGACGGCGCGGTACCCTTCCCTCGCCGCCTGCGCCACCTCAGCCCGCCATCATCGGAACGATGGGCCGGAGCTCCACGGCGCCGGTCGCGGCTGCGGGACAGGTGGAGGCCAGCTCGACGGCTTGGTCGAAGCTCTCCACCTCGAAGATCATGTAGCCGCCGAGAGCCTCCTTGCTGTCGGCGAAGGGCCCGTCGTGGATCTGGCGCTCGCCGCCGCGGATGCGAATGGTCGCCGCGGTGTTCGCCTTGTCGAGGATGTTCCCGCCGACGACCTTGTCGTTGACCGTGTCCGTGTAGGCCTTCCACTCGTTCCAGTAGTCGGCGGCCGCGGGTCCTTCGGCGTTCCGGTGGTCGAAGGACTCGGGGGTCTCGAGGATCAGCATCATCACCTTCATCGTGGTCTCCTCCGGGAGCTCAGCATGCCCCCTTTGCTGCCTCGACGGGTGAGGGAGACGGGTTTCGACAGCTGGCTTGGAAAAAGCGTGGCGCGTCAGCGCACGAGCAGGCCGAGGAGCCACGCGATGGCCACGGCCCCCACCAGGCGTCCCGCCATGGTTGGCGCGGGAGCCGGGGCGCCGAGCCGATGGGCGGCGGCCAGCAGACTCACGAGCACCAGCTGCGTCGCCTCGAGACCGAGGTGAAAGGGCACGAGCTGCGCCAGTAGCTCGCTCGGCGAGGCCGCGAGGCCGCCGAGGGCTCCCGCGAATCCGCCGCCGTGGACCAGGCCCACCAGGAGGGGCACGCCCACGGGACGCCGTGCGACGACGCTCCGCGGCCCCTCGGGGAGCTCGAGGCCTACGAGCACCAGCGTGGCGAGGATGGCGGGCTCGACGAGCGCGGCCGGGGGCGTGAGCCCGATGAAGGCGGCGAGCAGGAGCGTGATCGCGTGCCCGAGCGTGAAGGCTGCGAGCGCGACGAGCAGCCGCCGCCGAAACCCGATCGTCATCACGAGACCGGCCAGGAGGAGAAGGTGATCGAGCCCGGTCCCGAGATGCACCACCCCGGCCCAAAACCACCCGCCACCCACGGAACCTCGCCCTTGCCCGGGGCGGCCCTCCTCCCCCGCCGCCTCTGGCAAGCGCAGCCGAGGCTCCGCCGCATCGAGCAAGCGCTCCTCCACCCCGTCCGCGTGCGCCACCCGGAGCAGTCCCGTCGTCCCACCCTCCACGACGCCGACGAGGCGAAGGGTGCGCCCCGCCAGGGGGCGCTCGCACCGAAGCCGCGCGCGGCGCTCGAGGAAGGCGCCGGCGCGGCGCTCACCCTCCAGCGTCTCGCGGCAATCGCTCGGCCACGCCAGCGCCGGTCGCTCGCCGATGCGTACGCGCCGTGGAATCCGCGCAACGACCGACGCGCCTCCGGGCTCGAGCTCCACCCGGAAGCCCGCGGGCGCGAAGGGATGAGCGGCCACGGGAGCCGGGCAGAGCACGCTCAGCAACAGGATTGCGGGCGAGACCCTCGTCACCAGTCCTCCGCTCGCGTTCGGACGCTCGGCGCGTAGCGCGCGAGCAGCGTAGACACGTCGCCCCGCGCCCGCATGCGGCGAAGGAGATGCGCCCGGAGGAGGGGGTCGCGCGCGACCATCCCCAGCGCCACGGCCCGAGCCAGCAGCGCCTCGGGGTCGTCCTCGTGGGCGCCGTCCAGCGCCGCCAGGTTCGCCGCGATCCGGTGCTGCACGAAGGGGTCGTGGCGGAGCAGATCGCGTCGGACCGCCTCGGCTAGGAGTACGGCGTCCTCTACCCGTCGCTCTCGCTCCGCGGGCGTCGCATCGGCGGGCACGACGACGGTGAGCGGAAGCGCGTCGGGCGCGGCCTCGCTCGTGATCGCGCGCTCGGCGGCGAAGAGAAGACTGCCGAGGACGACCATCTCGACGAAGCGGCGCGCGCGGCTCTTCACGGAGCCTCCGCGGGGCGCGGGGTCGATGCACCGGCCGGTGCGACCACGCCGTGGGGCCCCGTGTAGTTGGGTGAGCTCCAGGCCCGCTCGCGGATCATGGGCTCCACGCGCGCGTCCACGCAGCACCGATCGGCCGGCGTGCGCGCGCAGTCGACGGTGACGCAGGCCGGCGGGTGGAGGCCGACCGCGGGGTCGCAGCACGCGCGCTCGAGCTCCGAGGCCGGGAGCGTGCAGTCGAGGGGAAGCTCCGGCAGGCATGCGCGGGTGGTCCACCGGCACGTCGGCGCCTCGAGCACGCGCACGTAGTAGAAGGCCGGGACCGATGCATCGAAGTCCGGGTCGCGCCAGGTCGCGCAGAGGCTTCGGGCCCCCGCGCGTACGGCGCATCCAGTAGTGCGCGGGTCGGCGGGTGGACCCTCGTCGTCGGCCAGCGTGAAGACGTCGACGCGCACGTGGCCGCCCGGCTCCAAACGCCCGCGCACCACCTCCATGCGCGTGAGCGGCGCGCCGGGGTGGGCCTCGGTCCCGGGGTCAGCTTCCGCGAAGACGGCGAGCCGGGGTGACCGCGCCTCCAGGGGAAGACGTGCGCCCATGGGCACGCCCGTCGCGTATCCGCGGGCCACCCGATCCTCGCGCTCGCAGAAGTCCTCGGGCACGTCGTCACCCAAGAAGGTCCGCACGCGGAGCCGCGTGCCGCTCGTGGCGAAGGTCTCGCGGCGGCGGAGCGCATCGAAGACCGCGTCGCGGGCGTTCTCCTCCGCCCACACGCCGGCGAGGCCACCGCCGCTGAAGAAGGCGCGGTCCGGGAGCGCGCGGCTCGCCGCTTCGCCGCCGCTCTCGCCCGCGCCGCCGCCGCCGAGGAAGGCGTGCTCGTCGACGGCGCCGGGCAGCCCGAGGTGCGTGTCCGTCGAACCGATGACGCCGACCTCGAAGGGGTTCACACCGAAGAGAGCGCCGAGCGCCAGGCCGCGTGTGAGGCCGTGCCGGAGCGTGCCGGCGGGGTCGGGCGCTTCGCGCTGGTCGCGCTTCGCGTGGGCCAGGTCCTGGTAGGGCACGAGCTCGAAGCCGCAGCGCTCGTCGCCGAGTGCCGTCCCCGGGACGCACTCGGAGGCGCCCTTGTGCTGGATGAGCTCCATGAGCGGCTCGACGCGCGCCCGTCGCCGCGCGTGCCGGGCGTCCCAGCGGTCGCCGACGTTCTCGCCCCAGGCACGGAACATGGTGCCCGCGGAGAGGTTGGCGTTGTGCGGGATGCTGAGCGCGTCGCAGCCGAAGTCCGCGGCGAGGCACTCGACCTCGAGCGCCTCGAAGAGCCCCTCGAGCGTGCCCGTGCGGAGATAGCTCGCCGGCAGATCGGGGACGTGGTGGTCCCGGAAGATCACGTTGCGATGGAGGTTTGCGGCGCGGCGGAGGCCAACCAGCGGCGAGGCGGACCATTCGTAGGCGATGAAGGTGGTGAAGCGGCAGTCCGCGCTCCGGTCGAGGTGGCGTTCGGCGGCGTCGCGGATGCGGCGCCAGGCGGCGGCTTCGCCCACCACGCAGTCCCGGGCGCGAGGGCCGCAGAGCTCCGGGTAGCGCAGCGAGCCGCGGCTGGCCGTGAGCCGCGCGTTGAGCATCACGAAGGCGCTCCGGTGGGCGCGGCGAAAGAGCCGGCAGCCGGCGGTCCGGAACGCCTCGGTCGCCGGGTCCATGCAGGCCTCGACGACGCCCAGGAACTCCGCGTGGTCGGTGACCGCGGCGAAGTCCAGCGGGCGTTCGAGCTGGGCCTGGCCGCCGGGTGCGCCGAGCACCGGCACGGGCTCTCCGCGGGCGAAGCGGTAGGCGTCGTCGGGGGAGAGCCGGGTGCCTTGAAGGTGCGCGTCGAGGGAGAGCGAGGTGTGCACGTGGACGTCGCCGAAGAGCGCGACGCGCTCGACGGTGCGGGCGCTGCAGCGCGCTGGGGCGGGGAAGCTCTCGGCGGCCGGCAGCTCATGCGTCCTTTGGGGCCGCACCCGCCGGCCGCAGCCGACGAGCAGGAGCGCGGTGGCGAAGGCGACGAGGAGACGTGGAACGAGGGGGGCGGACATCGGTGAGAGGCTGCGTCGCGCGGGGATGCGCCTTTGGGTCGGCGGCGCGACGCTAACGTGGCTGGCGCGGGCCCGGCGAGGTACACCGAAGGGGCATGCGCGTGCTCGGGATCGATCCTGGCACCCGGCTCACGGGCTGGGGGGTCGTCGAGGCGCAGGGGCCGCGGCTCCGGGCCTGTGCGGCGGGGGTGATTCGCGCGGGCGACAAGCGCCCACTTCCGGAGCGGCTCGAGAAGATCGAGGCCGGGGTGGTCGAGCTCATCGAGGCGCACGCGCCCGCGGTGGTCGCGGTGGAGGACATCTTCTTCGCCAAGCACCCCAACGCCGCGCTCAAGCTCGGGCATGCGCGCGGCGTGGTGCTGCTCGTGGCGCAGCGCGCCGGCCTGCCGCTTCACGAATACGCGCCGGCGCTCGTGAAGCGCACCGTGGCCGGACGGGGGGGAGCGTCGAAGGAACAGGTGGCGCAGCTCGTGGGCGCCCTTCTGGGCCTGCAGTCGCTTCCGAGCGTCGACGCGACCGACGCCCTCGCCATCGCCGTGACGCACCTTCAGGCGTCCCGCGCCCGTACCCGCACGCTCGGCAAGCGCTAGT
>CALCTH010000126.1 GCA_937893795.1 uncultured Myxococcales bacterium
CGAGCCTGACCTTCCAGGAGGGCACGCCCGGTAACGGCGACGGGAACCGCGTCGACGGCGCGGGCTTCCCCGACGACATCGCCGACGACGATGCCTTCGTGCGCGACAACAGCCTCCTCGTCGTCGTCGCGCTCACCGACGAGGACGACTGCTCGACCTTCGAGCCGGACCTCTTCAACCCCTCGTCGACGCGCTTCACCGGCGACCTGAACCTCCGCTGCTTCAACTTCCCGGAGGCCGTCTACCCGCTCAGCCGCTTCCGCGACGGGCTCCTCGCGCTGCGTCCGAACAACCCGGGCCTGCTCGTCTATGCGGCCATCGTGGGCATCCCCGTGCGCCTCGCCCCGGGGCCCACCGACCCGACGAACTACGAGGAGATCCTCAACGCGCCGGAGATGCAGGAGGTCGTCGACCCGGACGACGACACCCGCCTCACGCCGTCCTGCAACGTGCCCGGTCGTGGCCTCGCCTTCCCGCCGCGCCGCATGGTGCAGCTGGCCCAGGAGCTCGAGGGCCGCGGCGCCTCGGGCGTGGTGCAGTCCATCTGCCAGCGTGACTTCGGTCCCGCGCTCAACCAGGTCATCGACAAGATCGCCGACGCCCTCGAGGGCACCTGCCTGCCGCGTCCCCTCAACCGAAACAACGAGGGCCGCGTGGTCTGTGAGGTCACCGAGACGCTTCCGGCGAACGGCGACCCGACCGAGACGCAGTGTGCGCTCATCCCTGGCCGAGGCGACGGGCCCATCGAGCTCGTGCCCGACCCGGACACGGGCCGGGACCGCGAGAAGTGCCTCGTGCAGCAGCTGACGCGCGAGGAGTTCGAGGCCGCTTCGGCGAGGACCTCCGAGCTGCGCGGCTGGGTCTACGACGATTTCCGCCCCGAGCTCGAGGACGAGTGTGCGGCCGACCGGCAGCAGCGCATCTCGTTCGTCGAAGGCGCAGGTCCGGTGACGGGCTCCATCCTGGGCTTCGAGTGCCTCCAGGGCGTCGAGGAGCAGGTCACCGAGGGCGTCATCACCGTCGGCGACACCTGCTTCCGGAGCGAGGGCGCCAGCCAGCGTGAGCGGGACGACTTCTGTCTCCTCGCGACGACCGCGCCGAACGCGGAGCAGGGCTTCAACCAGCCGCTCACGGACCAGCTCCCCGTGAACGCGCGCCTCTTCTGCGAGCCCGTCGCGCTCACCTGCGAGATCGCCTGCCGGAACGACGCGAACTGCCCGGGTGGCTTCGTCTGCGTGCCCGCCGACTACGGCACGGGCAGCCCGTCCGACCCGGACCTGAGCGGCGTGTGCATCAACCCGACCTGCAGCGCCAACTGACGCGCTGACACCACCGACACCGAGGGCGCCTGGGCTTGGCGGGGCGCCCGCGTTGCGTTTGGGCGACGAAAGAGGCTGACGAGAAAGGGGGGGCGATGCGTGGCTTCGTGGTAGGAGTGTGTTGCGCGCTGACGCTGCTCGTCGGTGCCGGTTGTGAACGGGAGCTCGCGCCGCGCTTGCCCTGCGTGCAGCGCGACGTTCAACCGAGCTTCGGGATCCCGCGTCCGGACGAGCTCGACCTGCTCCTCATGGTCGACGACGGGCCGTCCATGGCGGAGGCCCAGGCCGCGCTCGCGGCCGAGCTTCCGGGCTTTCTTCAGGCGCTGACGACGGGCGAGGTACGCGAGCCGGACACGGGGGCGCTCCTCTATAGCTTCCCGCCGGTGCGGAGCCTGCGCGTGGGCGTCATCAGCGGCGACATGGGTACCGGCGGCTTCTCCGTGCCGACCTGCGGGGACCGCCGTTTCGGCGACGACGGGCGGCTCGCCACGCGGGGGAACGTGGCCCTCGACTCGCGCTGCATGGCCTCCTACCCGAGCTTCTTGGAGTTCGAGCGGGATCCCTCGGCCACCGACGAGAGAGAGGCTGCCCGCATCGCCCAGCTCGGCGTCGACCTCGGGTGCGTGGCGCGGCTCGGGACGAGCGGCTGCACGTTTCAGCAGCCGCTCGACGCCGTCCTCAAGGCCCTCACGCCCGCGAGCTCGAGCCTGACCTTCCAGGAGGGCACGCCCGGCAACGGCGACGTGAACCGCGTCGACGGCGCGGGCTTCCCCGATGACATCGCCGACGACGACGCCTTCGTGCGCGACACGAGCATGCTCGTCGTCATCGCGCTCACGGACCAGGACGACTGCTCGACCTTCGAGCCCGACCTCTACAACCCGGCGTCGACGCGCTTCACTGGGGACCTGCGCCTCCGCTGCTTCAACTTCCCGGAGGCCGTCTACCCGCTGAGTCGCTTCCGCGATGGGCTGCGCGCGCTACGTCCCGGGAACCCGGGCCTCCTGCTCTTCGCGCCCATCGTCGGCGTGCCCCCGGACCTGCTTTCGTCGCCGCGCAGGGAGTCGGTGGATCACGAGGCCATTCTCGCCGACCCGCGCATGCAGGAGGTCGTCGACCCGGCGAACGACACCCGCCTCGCTCCCTCCTGCGAGGGGCCCGGCGGGCCGGCTCTGCCGCCGCGGCGCATGGTCACGCTCGCGCAGGAGCTCGAAGAGGTCGGCGTCGCCACGTCGCTGCAGTCTCTCTGCACCTCGGACTTTTCCCCCGCGCTCTTCGACGTGCTCGAGCTCGTTGCGCGCGAGCTGAGCGGCAGCGCCTGCTTAGCCCGCCCGCTGAATCGCGACGCCTTCGGGCTCGTGACGTGCGAGCTTCACGAGACGCTCCCGGCGAGCGGGGAGCCAAGCGAAACGCAATGCGCTCTCGTCCCTGGCCGCGGCGAAGGCCCCATCGAGGTCGCGGCGGACCCGGATACGGGACTGGACCGCGAGACGTGCCGGGTGCAGCAGCTGACCCGGGAGGCCTTCGAGAGAACGCTCGCAGGGGACGGCGACGCCGGCGGCTGGGTCTACGACGACTTCGGACCGGACCTGGTGTGGGAGTGCCCGGCCGACCGTCAGCAGCGATTTCGCTTCGTGCCGGGGAGCGAGCCCATTCGTGGGTCCGTGCTTCGCTTCGTGTGCACCGACGCGCTCACACCGAGCCGGCCTCCGGGCGTGATCACCCTCGGCGACACTTGCTTCCGTGGCGAACGCGTGAGCCAGCGCGAGCGCGACGATTTCTGCCTGCTGGCCACCACCGCCCCGAGCGCCGGGGAGGGGCTGGACGAGAGGCTCGTCGAGGCCCTCCCGGCCGGCGGCCGGCTCTTCTGCGAGCCCGTCGGCCTCACCTGCCAGGTCGCCTGCGCCAGCGACGCGGATTGCCCGCGCGGCGCGTCCTGTATCGGCCTGCCGGACCCCAGCGACGTCGCGCCGCCCGTTTCGTCGGGCTTCTGCTTCGACCCGACGTGCGTCTCGTTCGGCGCCGGGATCCCGTAGCGGCTGCCTGCCGGCGGATCGGCCGCCGCCCGCCGCCGCACCGCCACCCCGGTCGCATGAGCGTCACCGGAATCCGGAGTGTTTTCGGGCCACCGTCGGGCTTCGGCGCCTGGCACGTCTCGTGGAACGTCGGGCCAGGTGCCCACCACGCAGAAGCGGCTCCGCGCGCACGGCAACGTGCGGGGGATGGATACGGAACCGGCGACGGAGACGGGACCGGACGCGGACACGGAGACGGAGTCGGATCCGGACACGGGACCGGAGACGGAGTCGGATCTGGCCACCGCACCGAACAGCGAGCCTCCGCCGGCCGCCGAGCTTCGCGCCGCCGCCACCGTCCAGGCCGGGTGCCTCGTCGGCATCGAGGCCCGCGCCGTCGAGGTCGAGGCGCGCATCGTGCCCGGGCTCCCGGGCGGCTACGACCTCGTCGGCCTGCCCGAGCGCGCGGTTCGCGAGGCCCGCTCGCGGGTCGCGGCGGCGCTCGATGCCCAGGGCTTCCGCCTGCCCTCGGCGCGCTTTCTCGTGAACCTCGCGCCGGGCGACCTCCGCAAGACGGGCGCCGGCTACGACCTGGCCATCGCGCTCGCCCTGCTCGTCGCGAGCGACCAGCTCCCGGCGCAGGCCCTCGAGGACACGCTCGTGCTCGCCGAGCTCGGCC
>CALCTH010000127.1 GCA_937893795.1 uncultured Myxococcales bacterium
CACTCGCTCCCCTCGCTTTCCGGCGGCGCGGCCTTCGCCGCCTCCACGGCGCGCACGTAGGCGCCGCGGGCTTCGCGGGGCTGCCCGTGGAAGTCGTGCTCCCAGCCGCTCATGAGCTCGAGGCGCGCCTTTCGGCTGCCGGAGGCGCGCGCGAGGGCCGCGGCGAGGGCCGGCCGGGCGCGCTCCGGGTCGCCGGCCTCGCCGAAGAGCTCCATCTCGGCGAGGAGCGCGGCGAGGGCCGGGTCGTCGGGGGCGGCGGCGGCGCGGCGCCGGATCTCCTGGATGAGAGACGCCGCCTCGGAGGCCTCACGGGCTTCGGGCGTCTGCTGCGACGCGCAGGCCGCGACGAGGAGGAGCGGCGTCACGACGCCCGCGGCGAATCCGAAACGCTTCACGACGCACCTCCCGGCCGCACGCTGACGCGCTCGCGGAGCAGGGCGTCCGCGCGCTCGATGAAGCTGCGGAAGGCGGGGTACTCGTCGGGGCTGATGCGGGCCTGGTTGAAGACCACCGTCGTCACGATCGCCACGCTGTCGCGGCTTCGCGAGTAGCGGACGCTCACGCGGCCGAAGGGACCGTCGACGTCGCCGCCATCGGGGAGCGCGCCCACGGCGTGGCCCGCGGGGAGGCGCACCGTCATGACTTCCCGGAGGCCGCCCGGTGGCCCGAGCATGAGGGGATGGCGCCGCGTGGGCGTGCTCGCGAGGCGGCTGATGCGGCTCGTGCCCGGGCCGACCAGCAGCTCGCCCGAGGCCCGCTCCGCGAACACCGGCACGTCGGCCGCGAAGCGGTAGCTCACCGGCTCGCGCGGGTCGAGCTCGTCGAAGGACTCCTCGGTGATCTCGACCCCCGGATAGCGCCGCGCGATGCTCTGCTGGAGCCGCTCCCGGCGCGTGGCCGCCGCCTGGTAGCGCCGCCGAAGCGACCCGGCCGTGGAGCCGCGCACCACGTTCTCCCCGCGGAGCTCGGCCGAGCCGTCGGCCGCGAGGTCGACGTCGATGCTGCGCTCTCGAAGCGTCTGGTCGGCCGGTACGTAGGGCGTGACCCGGAGCTCCGTGGTCTCCGGCCCGACGATGAGCGTCAGCGCGCCCTGGTCGCCCCCGGGCGTCTCCCGCATGCCGTGCGTGTCCGTCGTGCCGTCGAGGAAGAGGTCGAGCTCCGGCACATAGGCGATGGCGTGGTTGAAGACCGAGAGGCTCGCGGGCTCCTGGCCCACGAGGCCGAGGTTGCTCGTGCGGATCAGCGCGATGCGCGCGTCCACGCCGGCGAGCTTCAGCATCACGTAGATGAGCGAGGCCGTGTCCTTGCAGTCGCCGAAGCCGCGGTCGACGACCTGCGTGACCCGGTAGGGCTTGAAGCCGTGAATGCCGAACTCGAGGCCCACGTAGCGCGTGTTCTCCGTGACCCAGGCGTAGATGGCGGCGACCTTGGCCTCCGTGCCCTCGAGGCCGTCCGTGATCTCGCGGACGGTGCGCTCGATGCCGGCGTCGGGCGTGAGCTGGTCCTGGGCGAGGCCCCACCACCAGCGGCCCACGTCCTCCCACGTGGCGTAGGTCGACACGTGCAGATAGGGCGCGACCTCGGTGGCGCCGGGCATGTTCGCCTCGCGCTGGAGCGGCGGCACGTCCCGCGCGACGAAGCGGTGCACCTGCGTGTCGCCCTCGGTGCCCTCCTCGTGGCGGAGGCTCGCGAGCCCGGGCGTGTTGAAGTGGAGCGTGCGGCTCGCGGGCGCCACGAAGACCTGCTCGAGGTGGCGCACGGGGATGGGCCGCTGCAGCAGGCTGAGCGCGCCGAAGTAGTCGCCGAAGGCGTTGCGGCGCGAGACGTCGTCGACGCGGTAGCGCACCTCGACCACGTCGCCGGGCTCGAGCTCCGGGAAGCGGAGCACGCGCTGGCGCATGTCGTAGTAGACGCGGTAGGCGGCCTGGCCGACGCGCTGGTCCGAGCTCTCGTAGTTGTCGAGCACGGTGCCGTCGGCGCGGTAGGTCTTCACCGCGCGCACGTCGACCCACTCGGTGCCCGGCTCGAAGGGGATGCCGTACACGCGGGCGTCGCGGGCGCCTTCCTCGTCGTGCACCTGGAAGACGTACTGGCGGAAGCGGTGCGTGAGGCCCGTCGCGTAGACGGTGGAGACCGTGAGGTCGTGCAGCACGCTCATCGGGTAGCGGGCGTCGTCGGTGCGCCGGGCCAGGAACTCGTCGGGCTCGGCGGCGCGGTTCTCGTCGGGGCGCTCGGTGGGCTGCAGCTGCTCGAGGCGCGTGCGCACGGCGGCGTCCTGGGGCCGGAGCGCGAGGGCCTGGCGGAAGGCCGCGAGCGCCGCGTCGGTCTGCTCGAAGCGAAGGAGCGCGTCGCCGTAGCGGACGTGCAGGCTCGCCTCCTCCGGCGTCCAGTCGAGGAGCTGCCGGTAGACGGCGAGCGCATCGCCCTGGCGCCCGAGGCCTTCGAGCACAGAGGCCTCGTAGAGGAAGTGGTTCGACGACTGGGGCAGGAGCCGCCGCAGCGCCGCGAGGTGCCCGAGCAGCCGGTCGGTCTCGGTACGGGCCTGGGCGTCGCGGGCCATGGTGCGGTGCGCGTCGATGCGGCCCGGGTGCAGCTCGAGCAGCCGCTCGGTCAGGGCGAAGCTCTCGGCGCGGCGGCCCAGCGAGTCGAGGGCGCGGCCCTTGCGCGCGACCCAACGCACGGAGCCGCCGGTGCGCGCGATGTTCCGGTCGATGAGCGCGAGCGCCGCCTGGGGGAGGTCGCGGCGCGCGTAGAGCGTGGCGAGGAGCCAGTCGCCCTCGAGGCCTTCGGGTCCGGGCAGGGGCGCGCTCACGAGGCGACGGAGCGCTTCGCCGGGGTCCGGGCTCGAGGCCAGGATCTTGATGCGGGCGAGGCGGACGGCGGGGTCGCGGGCGCTTCGCTCCTCGGCCTGGGCCACGAAGCGCATGCGCTCGGCGCGCGTCTCGGCGACCTCGGAGGCGTAGATGAGGTGCTCCGGGCGCGGGTCGAGCTCGGCGGCGGCTTCGGCGAGCTCGCGGCCGCGGCTGCTCGCCTCGTCCTGGGCGCCGGTCCAGAAGAGGAAGCGGGAGAGGTCGAAGCGGAGCGCGGCGGCGTCGCGGCCGGTCTCGTTGGCGTCGACGAGCGCCTCGAGCTGCGCGAGCGGCGCGACGGGAAGCGGCGGCAGCGCCGGCGGCGAGGCGGGGCCCGGGGC
>CALCTH010000128.1 GCA_937893795.1 uncultured Myxococcales bacterium
GGACCGGGCGGCCGCCGACCTGCGCCGCGGCGTAGCGGAGCGCGCGGGCGTGGAGCCGCGCGAGCTCGGCGACGTCCTCGCCGAGCACCGCGTCGGCCGGTGCCGCCTCGTCCTCGGCGTCCTCGAGCTCCACCGCGCGGGGTGTCACCTCGGCCACGCGGCCCGTCTCGTCGACGAGCAGAGTGAGCACGACCCGGCCACCGCGTAGGCCCGGCGCCCGCGGCTCCGGGGGCGCGTCCAGGAGGCGCGGCGGCGCGGGCGCGGCGTCGTCCGGCGGCGGGGACGCCGGCGCCTCGCTCGGCGGCCCTTCCTCCGGCGCGGGCTGTGCGCGCACGGCCGTTGCGAGGCAGCCGAAGACCACGGCGAAGACGGGGAGGAGGAGCTTCATGCAATCCGATTGCAGAAGAAGCGGGGTAACGTGAGGTTCGGGACGAGGCAAGCGTGAGGGACGGCCACGATCACGCCGGCTCGAGCACGCGGACGATGAGCTTCTTCCGCCCCACGCCCTCGAAGTCGACCTCGGCCTTCGGGTACATCCCGCCCGTGTCGAGGCGGGCCACGCGACCCACGCCGAACTTCTTATGACGCACGAGGGTCCCGGGCCCGATGCCGCCCTCGTCCAGGTCCGAGTACTCGCTCCGGTCGACGAAGCTCTCGCCGCGGTCCGTTCGCGTGTCCGGCTTGCGCGGCCCGTCCCAGGGGTCCGGCGCGTAGGCCAGCTCCGCCGCGCGCGGCCGCCGCGACGAACCACCCCCGCCGCCGCCGAGGCGATGCACGTCGTCGTCCGGCAGATCGCCGAGGAAGCGCGAGGGCCCGCCGGCGCGCTCCTGGCCGAAGATGCGCCGGCGCGTCGCCCAGGTCAGCACGAGGCGCTCCTTGGCCCGGGTGAAGGCCACGTAGGCGAGGCGGCGCTCCTCCTCCATCTCCTCCGGGTCCTCGCGCAGCTCCCCGGAGCCCATGGGGAACATGCCTTCTTCCAGACCCATCACGAGCACCGTGCGGAACTCCAGCCCCTTGGCGGCGTGCACGGTCATGAGCGTGACCTTGTCCGCCGCGGCCTCCTCGGCCCCGTCGGCCGCGGTCTGCAGCGTCACCTCGGCCAGGTAGTCGGCCAGCGTCGGCTCCTCGCCCGCGGCGCGGCGACCCTCGGCGAACTCGCGAATCGAGCCCACGAGCTCCTCGAGGTTCTGGAGCCGCGTCTCGGCCTCGACCGAGTCGTCGGCCTTGAGCATCTCGAGGTAGCCCGTGTCCTGGAGCACGGCGCCGCCGAGGTCTTCCAGAGGAAGCTTCGCGGCCTCTGCGCGCAGATGCGCCACGAGCTCGGTGAAGGCACCGAGGCGACGGGTCGGCGCCGCGCTGAAGCGGCCGTCGCCGGGCACGTGCTCGAGGGCCTCGAGGACCCCCAGGCCGCGCTCCGCCGCGACGTCGAGGAGCCGCGATTGAGACGTCTTGCCGATGCCCCGGGCGGGCACGTTGATGACCCGCAGCACGCTCACGTCGTCGTCGGGGTTGTGGAGCAGGCGCAGATAGGCCAGCAGGTCCTTCACCTCGGCGCGGTCGTAGAAGCGCAGGCCCCCGACGATGCGGTAGGCGAGGTTGGCCGAGCGGAGCGCGTCTTCGAGCACACGCGACTGCGCGTGGGTCCGGTAGAAGACCGCCGCGTCGGTGAGCAGGTGCCCCTGGCGCTGGAGCTCGAGGAGCGCGCGCACGATCTCGTCGGCCTCGCGGCGCTCGTCGAGCGTGCGGAGCACGAGGACCTTCTCGCCCTCGTCGTTGTCGGTCCAGAGCTCCTTGGGCTCGCGGTCGAGGTTCCGGCGGATGATCGCGTGGGCGACGCGGAGAATGCGCTTGGTCGAGCGGTAGTTCTGCTCGAGCTTGATGACCGTCGCGCTCGGGTACGCCTCGCGGAAGTCGAGGATGTTGCGCCGGTCGGCGCCCCGCCAGCGGTAGATGCTCTGGTCGTCGTCCCCGACCACGCAGAGGTTGCCGTGCACGCTCGCCAGCGCGCGCACGAGGCGCAGCTGCGCGTGGTTGGTGTCCTGGAACTCGTCCACCAGCACGTGGCGGAAGCGGCCGGCGAGCTCCTCGCGAAGCGCGGCGCTTTCTTCGAGGGCGCGGGTGAGGCGATAGATGAGGTCGCCGAAGTCGAGGGCCCCGGCCTTGGCCATGCGCTGCTCGTACGCCTCGTAGACGCGCGCGACCTGCTCGCGCCAATAGTCGCCCGTGTCGACGTCGTCGGGGCCGCGCATCTCCTGCTTGGCCCGGTTGATGGACCCAGCGAGCGTCTTGGCGGGGAAGCGCTTCTCGTCGAGGCTCAGATCCTGGAGCACACGCTTCACGACGGCGCGCTGGTCGCCGTCGTCGTAGATGGTGAAGTCCTTCCGCACGCCGGCCGCGTCCGCGTGAAGCCGAAGGAGCCGCGCGCACGTCGCGTGAAAGGTCCCGACCCAGAGCCCGTCCGCGCCGCCGGGGACGATACCGGCGAGGCGCTCGCGCATCTCGCCGGCGGCCTTGTTGGTGAAGGTGACCGCGAGGATGCGCCAGGGCCGTATGTCGCGCTCCGCGACGAGGTGCGCGATGCGGTAGGTGATGACGCGCGTCTTGCCGCTCCCGGCGCCGGCGAAGACCACGAGGGGGCCGTCCCCGTGGAGCACGGCCGCTCGCTGCGGCGGATTCAGGCCCTCGAGGGGGATGCGCGACGGCGGGGAGCTCACGCGCGGACGCTAGCACGCCCACTGCGCACGCGGTCAGTACGCGCAGCCCGCGGCGTGAGGGCTCCGAAGCCCTCGCCGGGATTCGGGATTCCGCGCGCGCTCCGCGTACCGGTCGGGGTCCGTGAGCGCGGCCGCGGGACCGAGCTAGGCCGCGACCCCGCAGACGATGGACGGGAGGGCTTTCGTGAGGTGAACCAACCCGAAGAGCCACGCGCGCGCCTCGACTTCGAGTGCGTGGACCGCGTCATCGCTCGTAAATCACGAGCGATACGAGCACTCGAGCGTCCGGCAGGCCCGCCGCCTCGATTCGGCAGAACCTATCGCACATGGCCATATTATCGATTTTTCCAAATCGGCTTCGGGGACCACGAAGGGGATCAAGTCCGAGTTCACGGACGCGACGAAAGGACACGCCATGCGCCCGACGCCGACCCCGCCCGAGACGACCCCGATGGACTACGACCTCAGCCAGCTGCGCTGGGGCGAAGCCGGGACCAGCGACGAGCGCGAGGCGCAGAGCCTCGCGCGCGGCACGTCGCTGCGTCCGGTCCCGGTCGCGGCGCTTCACGGGCGCTTCGCGGCGTTGGCGGCCGCGGCGCTGCGCACCGGCGAGGCCACGCGCCCGGGGCGCTTCGCTCTCGCCGCGACGGTGGTCGAAGGCGACGCCTCCCTCCCGGCGGACCTGCGCCTGGCGACGCTTCGGAGGCTCCAGCGCCGGGCCGCCGAGCTTACGGCCGCGCCGGACGTCCCGGAAGGAGACGATGCACACCTCGCGCTTCGGCCCTGGCGTCGCGACGAGGCGCGGACGCTCCGGGCGCTCCTCGATGACCGCGAGGTGTGGCGCCACCTGCCCGACGCCTACCCGGGGCCCCTCTCGGACGAGGTGGCGCTGGCGCTCATCGAGCGCGCGGCGGACGGGGCCGAGCACGTCGTGCGCGCGATCGCCCACGACGAGCGGGTCGTCGGTCAGGTGCGGCTGCACTTGCGGAGCCCGCACGGGGCGCAGGACGCGGCGTGGCGGGTAGAGACGGTGCGCGACGCCGAGCTCAGCTACTGGCTCGGTCGCGACCATTGGGGCCAAGGCATCGCCAGCGAGGTCATCCCCCGCTTCACCCGCGTCATGTTCGCGGCGCATGACCTCCACTCGATCTTCGCGCGCGTGGACGAGGGCAACGGCGCCACCCGGCGGGCCCTCGAGAAGGCCGGCTTCGCGGACGAGGGCGACGCCGCCGCGACGCTCGACGGAGATGGGCGCGTGCGCACGCTGCGGGCGTTCCGGGCCGACTACCTGCGGGACGCGGCCGCGGACGCGTCGTCCGCGGCCCTTCGGGCACGCCAGGTCCCGAGGCGCTGACCGGGGCGCGCGGCGGGGTGGACCCGAGGGGCGCCCCCGCCGCTGGGAGGCCCGTGCCGCGCGTGGTACACCGCGCGGGCGATGG
>CALCTH010000129.1 GCA_937893795.1 uncultured Myxococcales bacterium
AAGAAGGTGCGCTCACCGCGCAGCGTCACCTCGAAGGCGTGGGTCTCGGTCTCGAAGCGCGCGAGGCGCTCGCGCACGGCGCTCAGCGAGAGCTCCATCTCCCGCTCGCCGAAGGCCTCGAGGACCTCCGCCGGGACGATGCCGCCACCCTGGACGCCGTCGAAGCGGCACTCGATGAGTCGGCTGGGGTCGCCGACCGTGCCGGCACGGAAGCGAAGGTAGCCGCGCTCGGTCTTCACGGCCGGCCAGCGAACCTCGACGTTGCCTTCGCCGAGCGAGATGTCGGCACCGTTGGCGAGCGCATCGGCGGCGCTCACGTTTTGGATGAGCGCGTCGGCGATCTCGGAGGCGTCACCGGCGATGCCGAGGTCGAAGGTGCGCTCCTGCTGCACCACCTCACCACCGAGCACCGAGAATGAGACGGGCGCGTTGGGGACGGCAGGGAGGGTCGTGACGTAGAAGCCTGGCGACGAGGGCTCCACCTCGGCGCCCTCGTCGCCGACGCGGGCGATGGCGAGGCCGGCGTCGAGGCCGTCCTCCCCGGGCCCCGCGCAGGCCATGAGCGCGCACGAGTCCACGAACTGCGTGGGCCGGCAGAGCCCATCACCGGGGACGAAGACCGCCTCGAGGGTCCCCTCGTCGGGCGTGTCCATCCGCTCGGCCCAGGTGATGCTGCCGTGACCCAGCTCCAGGGGCGGCGACGTCGGGTTGTCCGGCACGGGGGTGCCCGGTGCGGGCAGCTCCGGCGCCGGAGGATCCGGCGCGGGTTCCTCGGGCGCCGGCGAAGGCTCACCCGGCGGCACGAGCACCGGCGGGGCCCACGGATCCCGGCGCGTCGGAAGCTCGGGCAGGGGGCCTACGGTGATGAGGCCCCCGCCCGGGAGATCCTCGCCGACGGTGTCGGCATCGAGCTCCGGGTCGAGCTCCGGGCTCGTGACCGGGTCGAAGCCGGGTGCATCGTCGCTCGCGCCGGGCAGCCGCGGCTCTTCGCCACCCGCGCACGCCACCGCGAGGAGGCTGCCGGCCAGAAGGAGCTTCGTCCGCACCCCACTTTGACGACGGACCCGCCGACGTCGCTGCGGTGCGGCCTCCTCGGAGGAGGCCGCTGCGGCCTCCGCCACGGGCGCCGGGGTCGGCTCGATGGTGGGCGTCCTCTCTTCGTCGTTCGGCTGCTGCATGGTCCTCATCCCTCTCTCTGCATGCGCCCGAAATCGCTTCGGCTGCGCGAGAGGCCCCATTGCAGAAGGAATGCCAAGCCCGACCGAGGGCGCCGGCGCCACGAAGCGTCTTTCCGCGCGAAAACACGGGTCTTTTCAGCGCCCCACCCGCGCCCCGCGCGCCCCCCTCGTGACGGCCCGGGTGCCTCGCGTGTCGGCCCTCGCGGCCCTCCGTGACGAGCCTCTCCGGCGACGCGGCGAGGATGTGACGGTCACGCCATCGGTCCCGCGGCAAAGGCGCCACCGAAGGGAACGACGCCCGGCGCAGACGACGGAGACGGGAACGGAGACGGACACGGGACCCGCTCGCCTCGCCTGCTACGTTGACGCCCCGTGCCCCCGGTGACCGGCTCACTCCCCTCGCGGGGCGACGTCCTCGAGGGGCAGGTTCAGACGCCGCGGGGGAGCTTCTGGAAGCGGGACGACGAGGGGCGGCGGCCGCTCTGCTCGCCCTTCCCCGTGCCGTTCAACTACGGCTTCGTCCCGGGCTGGGTTTCGGACGACGGCGACCAGCTCGACGCCCTCCTCCTCGGGGCGCGCATCGAGCGCGGCGGGCGTCGCCAGGCGCACGTGCTGGCCGTCGCGGCGTTCCGCGATCAAGGGCTCGCGGACCCCAAGGTCATCCTCGCTGCCGAGCCGCGGTCGAGGCTCCGCGCCTGGGAGACGAAGACCCTCGAGCTCTTCTTTCACCTCTACGGGGGCATCAAGCGCGTGCTCCGACCCGGGAAGCCGTCGCGCTTCGAGGGATGGGCGGTGCCCCCGGACCCCTGACGAGGCCCTCGCGTGCGGTCCCTCCGAGACATCGTCCGCCGGCGGCGCGACACCTATGCTGCCCGCACGGCGCCGCCGCGCCGGCACGCTCCGAGCCATCATGCCCCTCACCCGACGACGCTTTCTCCGTCGAGGCGCCGGTAGCGCCGCCCTCGCCGTCACGAGCTCGCCCCTCGCCGCCCTCTTCCACGCGCGCCGCGCGCAGGCCCAGGACGGCGCCTACGGTCCCCTCGTCCCGGACCCCGACCGCATCCTCCATCTCCCCGAGGGTTTTCGCTACACGGTGATCCAGCGCCGCGGCGACCCCATGAGTGACGGCGTCGCCGTGCCCGGGCTCCCGGACGGCATGGGCGCCTTCGCCGGAGGCCCGGGCGACGCGCCCGGGTCCATCGTGCTCATGCGCAACCATGAGGTGCGCCCGGGCACCGACGCGGAGGAGGCCTTCTTTGTCGGGCGACCCTCGCCCGCCCAGGAAGCCCTCATGGTCGACGCGAGCGCGGGCGGGGGCGTGTCCCGGGTCGTCGTCGACGGCACGACCTTCGCCGCGCTCGCCTCCAACACGGTGCTCGCGGGGACCTTCTCGAACTGCGCCGGGGGCCCGAGCCCCTGGGGCTGGCTGACGTGCGAAGAGAACACGAACGTGATGGCCGCCGCGTCCGGCGATCCGAGGGCGCCGGAGGATTGGCATGGCTTCGTCTACCTGTGCCGCACGGACGCCACGGAGCAGGTCGCGCCGGAGCGCATCGACGCCTATGGACGCTTCAACCACGAGGCCGTGGCCATCGACGCGGTGACGAACACCGCCTACCTCACCGAGGACCAGCTCGACGGCCACTTTCATCGATTCGTGCCCGCCGACCGGGCCGCACCCTTCGGTGAGGGGCGCTTTCAGGCTCTGGCCCGCCGCGGCGAGATGCTCTTCGACACGGCGACGATGGAAGCCGGCGACGTCATCGAGGTCGAGTGGGTCGACATCCCCAACGCCACGCCGGTCGGTAACGACGCGCGGCCCGGCCCGAACGACGAACCGCGCGTGCGTGCCCAGGCCGTGGAGGCCGGCGCCGCCACCGTGGTACGCGGCGAGGGCTGCTGGATCGAGGGGGAGAGCGGCGTCGTCTACTTCACGGCCACCTTCGGTGGGGACGAGCTCCTCGGTCAGGTCTTCCGCTACATCCCGGCGGACCGCGGCGACCCGAACGCGGGCGGGCAGCTCGAGTGCATCGCGCGCCCCGACGACCGGGCGGTGATGTTCCACCCCGACAACATCACCGTCGCGCCCTGGGGCGAGATCTTCATCGTCGAGGACTCGCTCGCCCGCTGCCGGCTGCTCGTCTTGAACCCCGAGACGGGCGTCATCAGCACGCTCGCGGAGAACCCGGCCAGCCAGGCCGAGCTCTGCGGCGTCTGCTTCGCGCCGGAGCGGGACGACGTGGTCTTCGTCAATCTCCAACGCGAGGGCCTCACGCTCGCCGTGAGCGGTCCCTTCGCGCGTCCGCGCGTGGACCCCAGCCTCCCCCCGCCGCCGGACCCCGGCACCCCCGAAGACCCCGAAGACCCCGAGGACGAGGGGGGCGGCTGTGGAGCGGGGAACGCGGCGGTCCCCGGCGCCCTGGCGCTGGGTGCCGTGGCCGCCGCCGGGCTCGCACGACGCCGGAGCGCGCGCTCGCCCGACGCGGACGAGGGCTGAGCTCGAGCACCCGGCGCTCACCCCAGACGGCACGCCGTGGCAACGAGGCCCGCGTCGATGCGCCAACGCCCCTCGATGTGGTCTCCTTGTGCGAAGTGCCCGGGCACGTCGGCCGTGAAGCGCGCGCGGAAGGCGCCCGACCGGCCGGCCTCCTCTTCGAGGTGGATCTCCATCGCTTCGAAGCCGAGGTAGGTCGCGCTGCGCGCGTGCTGCGCTTTGTAGGCACACTCCTTGGCACTGAACGCGACCTTGGCGCGCCAGCCAGCCTCGGCCGGCGCGAGCGCGTCGAGGGCGTGGCGCTCCCGGGCCGTCAGGACCCGCGAAAAGAGCGCCGCGTCCAGGGGCTCGGCGCCTTCCACGTCGAGGCCGAGCGCCTCGAGCTCGCTGCGCCGCGCCACGGCGACCGCGGCGTGGGAGGTGGTGTGCGTGATGCTCCCCACGATGCCCGGCGGCCAGCGTGGCGCGCGGGCGGGCCCTGCGGGCACCGGGGCGGCCACCCCGAGCCGCGCCAGGACCTCGCGCGCCAGGAGCCGTCCGGCGACGCGCTCCCGGCGCCGCGCATCGACGGCCTTCGGAGAGATGTCGGCGACCTCGCTCGGATGAAGCACGCCGAGGTCCGTCGGCGCCTCCCGCGGGTCCATCTCCGCGAGCGCCACCGGCCAACCGGCGAGCAGCGGTGCGAAGAGCGCCTTCACGGACTCACGACGAAGCGACACTCGCCATCGATGACCCAGAGCTCCGTCGGCGCCGCGGTCTCCTCGGTGGCCGGGTCGTAGTCGAGGGCGCCGCTCGCGCCGACGACGTCGACCGAATCGCCTCGGCGAAAGGCCTCGAGGATGCCCGCGAAGTCGTCGCGGTCGAGATCGAGCTGGGTCCCCGAGGAGATCCGCCGAAGCCCGCGCGCGAGGTTGGCCGCCGCGAGGTCGCCGCCCTCCTGCGCGATGGCCCAGCCCGCCGCGACGGCCACGAGCCAGCCGGCGTCGTAGCTGTTCGCGGCGAAGCCGAAGACGGTGGGGTCGTCGCCGAAGACGAGCTGGTAGCGGCTCCGGAAGCTGTTGGTCACGGTCCCTTCGGCGACCTGCGGGCGCGTGCCACGAATGCGCCCGCACGTCGTTCGCGCCGCCTCGTTCTGCTGGATGCTCCGGGCGAAGTCCTCGTTGCCCGCGCTGTCGGTCAGGAAGAAGGACGCCATCGACAAGCGCGGGAGCGTCGCCGCGCTGGTGACGAAGGCGCTCACGACGTCCACGTCCGACGAGATGAAGAGGGTCTCCGCCGGCGCCTCCGCGTCCGCGTCCGCCACGGCGTCGCCGAAGGACGCATCGTCTCCCTCCGCGAAGGAGTGCTCGGTGACGATGAGGCTCGCGCCACGCTCCCGGAGCACGTTCTGCACGACGTCCCTCAGCCCCCGACCGTAGGCGTCGTCCGCGTGGACGAGCGCCAGCGAGGGTACGGCGCGCGCGATGAGGTCCTCCGCGATGCGGATGCCCTGCTGCGTGTCGGGGGCGGCCGTGCGCCAGAAACGCCCTGGCATCATGTCGCTCGCCGGCACGGGATCGAGGTCCGTCAGCGCGTTGCTCGTGGCCGAAGGGCTGATCAGCAGCGGCGCGCTCGTGGCCGGGACGATGCGCTGCACGTCGCTCGACGAGGGCGGCCCGACGATGGCGACGACGCCGAGCTCTTCGAGGTACGCCCCGAGGGCGGCGGTCGCGTCGCCACGGCCCACGCCATCGCCTTCGAAGTCCGGCTCGTTGGTGCACACGAGGAGCGAGAAGGTGCGCCCCTCGATGCCGACGGCGCTCGCATCCGAGAGCGCGAGCTCGACGGAGAGCGCGCGCGCCTCCTGGCCTTCGAGGCTGCGGTTCACGATGGTCGCGACGGGCACCGCGTTCGCGAGGAGCGAGGGGTCGTCGTCCGCGCCGACCGGGAGCCGGAGCATGCACCGGGCGTCGAGGGGCTCGGTGCTGCAGAAGCCGCTCGGCAAGCACCGGGAGCCGATGCCGAAGGCAGTCCGGCAGTCGGCGTTCTGCGTGCAGCCTCCCGTGTCCTCCGTGGTGAAGGAGCAGCCGATCGCCGCGAGCAGCACGAGCGGGCCGAGGGTGCGCGCAACGCCGCGCTCAGAACCGACCACGGACCCCCACCCAGCCGCCCTCGCGGCTCGCGGCGGCGGCGGCGGTGACGGTCTCGTCGTCGTCCGCCTCGCGCCGCAGCAAGAAGTAGAGCCCCACGCCGAGCGCCACGGCGCCGGCCCCGATGAGCACGTCCGCGCCGAGGGAGAGCCCGCGGTCCCGGTCGGCGTCCGCCTCGGCGCTCGCGGCACAGACACGCGCCCCCTCGGCGCTCGTCTGGCAGGAGGACCGAACGTCCCCGCGGGCAGAGAGCGCGAGGCCGCCGAGCACGGCTCCCGTCGTGAGCAACGCACCCCCGGCTACCGTCAGGCCCAGACCGAGGCCGCTGGGCCCCGGTCCCTCCGGCGCTTCGTCGGCGGGCGGCTCGTCCCTCTGCGCGGGCGGCTCCGTATCGGAGCGGAGCCGCGCGACGCGCTCGAGACGTCGGTCGAGGCTCTCGATGCGCTGAGCGACGGCGGCGCGATCCTGCTCGGGCGCGTCCGGCAGGTAGCGCACCAGCGAGTCCCGCGCCTCGGCCCAGCGGCCGGCGCGCTCCTGCGCGTTCGCGAGGTTGAAGAGGAGGAGCGGACGCGGCGAGAGCGCATACGCCTCCTCGAAGGCGGCGATGGCCTCCTCGTAGCGCCCCTGCGCGTAGAGGCCGTCGCCGACCAGGAAGAGTCGCCGCGCCCGGGCGTCGTCCTCTTCGGACACGCCCGGCGGGGGAGCCTCCTCGGCTTGCGCGAAGGC
>CALCTH010000130.1 GCA_937893795.1 uncultured Myxococcales bacterium
CTCCTCGCGGCGGCGCCCGTCGTGCGCTGGCTCGCGATCAGCGGCGGAGCGAGCCTCTTCCCGTGACGCGCGCCCTGCTCCTCGTCGCCGCCCTCGCGGCCTGCGGCGGCGAGTCCCGGCCGCGCTGCGCGCAATGCGGCATGCTCGCCGACGCCGCGCCCCGGTGGCAGGCCCGGGCCGGAGCGGAGGCCTTCGACGCACCCAAATGCCTCTTCCGCTGGGCCGCGGCCCAGGGCGCCAGCCTCGAAGGCGCCACGGTCACGGACTACTACGGCGGAGAGCTCCTCGAGGCCCTCGACGCCTACTTCGTGAGCGGCTCCGACGTGCTTTCCCCCATGGGCGACGACCTGGTCCCGCTCCGCTCCCAAGCGGAAATGGAACGATTCGTACGGGACCACGGCGGGGAAGGTCACCGGCCGGGGAGCATCGACGCTTCAATTTTGTCTCGATTGCGCTAGCGTTCGACCTGGCGACGCGGGGCGTTCGCCGGACGGGGCGTCTGGGTGCTCCGAGAGGATTTCGGACCGCACGTGCCCGCGGGGCACGCCGCGGCGAAGCCGCATGAGGACAGGTCGATGAAGCATCAGCTGGCGGGCGCGTACCACTTCGAAAAGGCGACGAAGGACCGGGTGTGGCTGACTCAGCCGACGGGCGGCGGTCAGGTGCTCGAGCTCACCTGGGGCGAGGCGATGGACCAGGCGCGGCGCATGGCGACGTACCTCGAGAGCCTCGGCCTGCCGGAGAAGAGCCAGATCGCGCTCTTCTCGAAGAACACGGCCTGGTGGATCATCAGCGACCTGGCCATCTGGATGGCGGGCCACGTCTCGGTGCCCATCTATCCGACGCTCAGCCCCGACACGATTCGCCACATCATCGAGCACTCGGAGTCGAAGCTCGTCTTCATCGGCAAGCTCGATGGCTACGAGGCCATGGCGCCGGGTATCCCCGACGGCCTGCCGCGCATCACGACGCCGCTCTGCCCGCCGGGCATCGAGGGCGCGACGCCCTGGGACGAGATCATCGCCGGGAACGAGCCCATGCAGGGCGAGACCGAGCGTGACCCCGCGGAGCTCGCGACCATCGTCTACACCTCGGGCTCCACGGGGAAGCCCAAGGGCGTGATGCACTCCTTCGAGACGCTCACGGCGGGCGGCCAGGGCGTGGCCGACCTCATCGGCGCGGACACCAACGACCGCATGCTCAGCTACCTGCCGCTGGCGCACGTCTACGAGCGGAACCTCGTGGAGACGACGACGCTGCTGGTCGGCTACCAGGTCTTCTTCGCGGAGAGCCTCGACACCTTCCTCACGGATCTGCAGCGCGCGCGGCCGACGCTCTTCGCGTCGGTGCCGCGCCTCTGGTCGAAGTTCCAGATGGGCGTTTTCAAGAAGATGCCGCCGAAGAAGCTCAACCTCTACCTCAAGATCCCCATCCTCAACGGGATCGTCCGGAAGAAGGTCCTCCAGGGCCTCGGCCTCGACAGCGTGCGCAACGCGGCGAGCGCGTCGGCGCCGATCCCGGCTGCGCTCATCCAGTGGTACAACGACCTCGGCCTCGAGCTTCTCGAGGGCTACGGCATGAGCGAGAACTTCGGCTACTCGCACGCCACGCGCCCGGGCACGGTGAAGGCCGGCTACGTCGGCCAAACCTACGACGACGTCGAGCACAGGCTCAGCGACGAGGGCGAGGTGCTCGTGAAGAGCCCGGCCACGATGCTCGGCTACTTCAAGAACGAGGAGGCCACGGCCGCGATGCTGACCGAGGACGGCTTCCTCAAGACCGGCGACCGCGGCGCCATCGACGGCGAGGGCCGGCTCAAGATCACGGGCCGCGTGAAGGAGCTCTTCAAGACGAGCAAGGGCAAGTACGTCGCGCCCGCGCCCATCGAGAACAAGCTCATGAACCACCCGGCCGTGGAGCAGGCCTACGTGGGCGGCAACGGCCAGGCCCAGCCCTACGGCGTGCTGATGCTCAGCGAGGACGGGCGCGCCAAGCTCTCGAACGGCGGCCGCGACGACCTCGAGGAGAGCCTCGCGGCGCACCTCGCGGCGGTGAACGCCGAGCTCGACCACCACGAGCACCTCAAGTTCGTGGCCGTCGCGAGCGACGACTGGACCATCGAGAACGGCCTCTTGACGCCGACCATGAAGCTCAAGCGGGCGGCCATCGAGGACATGTACCAGCCCAAGGAAGAGGACTGGTACGGCACCGGCGCGAAGGTCGTCTTCGGCTGAGCGCTTGGCTCACGTCGAACACGGCCTCTTCGACCGCGGCGCCGCGCGCCTCGCCTACGAGGTGCGCGGCGAGGGGCCTGCGCTGCTCATGATCGCGCCGGGCGGCATGCGGAGCGCCATGGCCGCGTGGAGCCGGCTGCCCTTCGACCTCGTCGGAGCGCTCGCCGCGCGCTTTCGCGTCGTGCTCATGGATCAGCGCAACGCCGGCGCGTCCATGGCGCCCGTGCACGCGAGCGACGGCTGGGCGACGTACACGGCGGACCAGCTCGCGCTCATGGATCACCTGGGCATCGAGCGCTTCGCGGTCGCCGGCATGTGCATCGGTGGGCCCTACGCGATCCGCCTCTGCCGGGCGGCGCCGGAGCGGGTGACGCGGGCGGTGCTCTTTCAGCCCATCGGCCAGGACGGGGAGAACCAGGCGGCCTTTCACGCGCTCTTCGACGGATGGAAGGACGAGCGCGCCGCCAATCACCCGGAGGCGAGCGATGCCGACTGGGCGTCCTTCCGCGCGAACCTCTGGGACACCGGCGAGCTGCTCTATGGCGCCAGCGAAGACGACGTGCGCGCGACGGAGCAGCCGCTCCTCGTTCTCGTGGGCGACGACCTCTACCACCCGCGCGCGGTGAGCGAGCGCGTCGTGGAGCTCGCGCCGGACGCCGAGCTCGTGCACGACTGGAAGGACCCCGCGCGCGGCGCCGCGCTCGTCGCCCGGCTCCACGCCTTTCTCGCCGCACGCGACTAGAGCTCGAACCCCGGCGGTACCACGAAGACCACGCGTCGCGTCGCGACCACCCGCGACTCTGCCTGGATGCGTAGCTCGCCGGAGACGACCTGAAGCGTCGTTCGCTCGGGGAGCGTCCGGTTCGGTTCGACCTCCAGCACGAAGCAGGCGGTGGCGCCGAGCGGCAGCGCGTCGAAGCCTCCGGGCGGCGCCTCTGGTCCCGGCATCGCGCAGCCCTCCGTCGTGCCATCGACCTCGAGGTCGGCCACGAAGACGCTCGCGTCGATCTCGTCGGAGGGGTCGTCGACGAAGGCCTGGGTGACCGCGGGCGTCGCCGTGCCCAGCTCGGCCTCGAGCGCCACGTCGAGGGTGAGGGTGGTGGTCAGTTGCGCGGGCGCCGGGGGCTGCCGGAAGGGCGTGACCGCCACGAGGAAGCCTCGCGTCCTCGGGTTGTCGGCCGGGTCGTTCAAGTCCGTCCCCGCGGACCGCTCGATGAGATCGTCCACCCCGTCGCCGTCAGAGTCGCGCGAGGTGGGGTCGCTTCCGAGCTCCCGCTCCTCCGCATCGAGGAGCCCATCGTCGTCGCCGTCCAGGTCGAGGAAGTTGGGTACCCCATCGACGTCGGTGTCGACGGGAGGCGTCGCCAGGTCTCCGTCGCCGGCCTCCTCTTGGTCGCTGTAGCCATCTCCGTCGCTGTCGAGGTCGCGCTCGTTCGGGACGCCGTCCTCGTCTCGGTCGCCGCAGCGGTCGCCGAACCGGCAGAACTCGTGGACGTCGAGGATGAGGTCGCCGTCCGAGTCCGTGTCCCGGAAGTCGGGCACGCCGTCGCCGTCGGTGTCGCGGGGCGCGCGCGGGTCGCCGCCGAGCTCGTCCACGTCGGGTAGCCCATCGCCATCGTCGTCGCCGTCGCGAAAGTCCTCGATGCCGTTCCCGTCGAGGTCACCTGGCACGCCGGCGACGAGCCAGCTGTCATCGACGTCGGGAATGCCGTTGTCGTCCGAATCCAAGTCCTGGCAATCCGGCGTCCCGTCGCCGTCCTCGTCGCGCCCCGCGAAGCCGCCGCAGCACTGCTCGATGGCGTTCGACAGACCGTCCCGGTCGTCGTCCTGCGTCTCGCAGGGCGGCCCGAGGTCGCGCACGGGGACCCCGGCTTCGACGGGCGTGCCGAAGTCGAAGTCGAAGACGGGAGGCGCGATGCCCACGCCGGACGACCAGTCGGCGCAGGCCGCGAGCGTGACCAGCATGGCGACTCTCGCCTGTCGAGCAACCCGCATCCCGATCAGTCTGCCGCATTTGCCGCGCTCGTGCTGCCGCTTGCCATCGGCGGCCGCAGCGCGCGAGGGTCTGCGCCGTGCGCTTGCTCGTTCCGTGCATCCTCTTCGGTCTCCTCTCCGCCTGCTCCGGAGCGTCCGAGCGGGCGCCGGCCACCGAGGCCACGACCGCCGCGCCCGCGCTGGAGACGGAGCCTCCGCCCGAAGCCGGAGAGCAGTCCACGCTCTCCGAGGCGCTGGCCGACGAGGTGGAGGAGCTCGGCGAGGCCGACCGCGCCGCTGCGGTGGCGGAGCTCCGGCGGCTCCCGCCGCTCGGACAGGCGCGGAGGGGGTTTCGGACGCAGCTTCGCTTCGAGCCGGGGCCCGGGACCCCGCCGGAGGCACCGCCGCGGGACGTCTTCGAGCTCGTGCGCTACCCGGCGCCCCTCGGGCCCTCGCCGGCCTACGTCTCGGTGCTCCCCGCGTCTGCACGCAACACCAAGAAGGCCGCCATCGTATGGATCATCGGCGGCTTCGACTTCGGGATCTCGTCCTACGCCTGGGAGCCTCAGCCGCGCGAAAACGACCAGACGGCGGCGGCCTTCCGCGAGGCGGGCATGGTGCTGATGCTGCCGGCGCTTCGCGGCTTCAGCGGCGCCCCCGGCCGGCCCGAGTGCTTCCTCGGCGAGGTCGAGGACATCCTCGCCGCGGGCCGCTATCTCGCGTCCCGGCCGGAGGTGGACCCGGCGCGCGTGTATCTCGGCGGCCACAGCACCGGCGGCACGCTCGCGATGCTGGCGTCGGAGAGCCAGCTCGAGGCGGGCCCCTTCAAGGCCGTCTTCGCCTTCGGGCCCGTCGACGACCCCCGGGGCTACGGCGGCATGTGCCCGCCCGCGGACCTGCCCGACGAGAGCTACGAGACGCTACTCCGCGCGCCCTTCGTCTGGGCGGCCAACCTCGGCGCGCCGACCTGGATCGTCGAGGGCGAGTCCGGGAACGCGGACGCGCTCGAGCTGTTGCGGCAGGTGGCCGGTCGCGCCCCCCTCCGCACCACCATCGTCCCCGGCGCGGGGCATTTCGACGTGCTCCGGCCGGCGAGCGAGCTCCTCGCCCGCCAGCTCCTCGCCGGTACGCCCGAGGACCCGCTCGCTGCCGTCGACCTGAGCGAGAGCGCCATCCTCGCGGCGATGCAGGCCTCCCGCTGAGCCACGGTCCGCAGGCAGGCGGCGCCCTCGTCCAGCGCGCTCATTCCGGGCAGAACGCGCGTTCATCGAAGTCTGCGCGTCAGGGCGGGGGATAGCGGAGGATCCAGAGCGCAGGTTCCGCGCCCGCTCTCACGCGAAGCGCGACGGTCAGCCAGCCGCTTCGCGACACGCGGCCGACGAGGCGCGCGCCCCCCAGATCGGCCTCGGCGAGGCCCTCGAGGGGCGTCGTGCGGCACGGGCCCTCGGCCGCCTCGAAGGGACACGCGATGTGCGCGGGGCCCGCGTCGGTCGTGCGCACGGCCTGCCAGCCCCAGCGCGCGCTCGGCTCGTTCTCTGCGTCTTCGGGATCGTCCATGACGGGCGCGAGGAGGCGAAGGTCCTCCCACACCGTCTCCACGGTTCCTCCGCGAAAGCGAACGAGCTCCGTGGGGCGCCCCGCGTCGCCGGTCAGGGCGAGCAGCGGGGGCGTTCCCGGAGCGCGTCCGATGGCCGCCGGGGCGCCCACCCGTGGCGGCACCGGCTCGAGCACGCCGTCTCGGTAGCGTGCGAACGTGTTCTCTCCTTCGCCGCGAATCCAAAGCCACGCGTAGCCCGCGTCGTCGACCGCCTCGCTCGGAGGGAGGGCCCCTTCGCTTTCGCCGAGCAGGAGGAGGTTATGGACCCCGTCGACGCGATGCGGCACCTCGAGCGGCACGGCCTCTCCGGGACGGATCCTGAGCAGCCGCCCCGCGTCCCGGTCGACCAAGACGCGGTCGGCTCCCGCGGGCACGGAGCTGCCGACGAAGCTCGCCTGCGCGTGGACGCGCGCGAAGCCCGCGGCGCTCACTCCCCAGTACTCGCTCCCTCCCGAAGGGGCGTTCCGCCGCTCGAACCAGAAGCTGCCATCGGTGTGCAGGACTCCGTTCGTGTAGATCGCCCCCTCGAGGTCGAGCGCCTGAGCCGCGAAGTCGTCCCGATGACTCGGCGAGCGCGTGACCTGCAGCCGGCCCGCGCTCACGAGCGCGTAAGCGACGTGGGAGGCGCGCGCATGCAGCTCCGGAAAGCCCGCGCTGACGCTGCTCCCGCTCGTCCACCAATCCCGCGTGTCGAGGCGAAGGACCGCGGTGGACGTCGCCTCGAGAAAGGCCTCGCCGACCAGCATCGTCGCGTCGTTCCGCGTGAGGCGCGGCGGACCGGCGAAGGAAGGGCTGAGACGACGGGGCGTGGTCGTGCCGCGGCGCAGGAAGAGCTCGCCACGCTCCCCCGCGGGGGCGCCCTCGACGCTGAGGAGCGCGTCGTGCTCCGCGTCGTAGCGGGCCAGCCCGGGGGCGCAGCTCCCGACGGCCGGGCTCTCGCTTTCGACGGCGAGCCCGCGCTCGGCGACCCGAATCCACCGCGCGCCCTCCGCGTCGTCGATGCAGTGCCAGGGCCCGAGGCTCGTCGAGGGCGGCCCCGCGCGCGTGACGCCGGGGCCGGCGAGCGTGACGAGTCGGCCGCTCCCGTCGACGGCCGCGAGGCGCTGCCCGGACCCGTCTTCGATCACGAGCAGAAGCGGGGCGCCCCGTCCGCCGACGACGCGCACGGTCCCCGGACCCGTACGCACGGCAACGTCGAGGTCGTCCCGCGACCACTGAACGCTCGGCGCGTCCGCCGGCCCCGCGAGCACGAGGCCGCCACCGCCCGCCGGGAGCGCCGTGTTCTCGAAGCGAGGCGTCGCGAAGGCGGCCCGTTCGGTGGGTGCCGCATCGGCGGGCCACGCGCGGTGCATCCGCTGGTCGCGGGTCGTCGTCACGGCGAACCAGACCGCGCCATCGCGGGTGACCTCGCTGCGCACGCGATGCCCGGCGGAGTCGATGGCCGCGAGCTCCGTCGCCGCCCGCACGGCCGCGCATGCGCGAAAGACGAGCGGCGCCGGGGTCGCGCACCCGGCGACGTCTTCCGGCGGCCGCGCGATGCGGTCGCACTCGGACGCGGGCTGCACGACGGCCACGTCGCCCGCGACCACGAGGGATCCCGAGGGCGCGAGGTCGCCGGGGACGATGGTGGGCGCTCCGCACACGTCCGGCGCCGGTCCCGGCTCCTCACCCGGACCGGCATCGAGCGCCGGACTCCCGGCGTCCCCCTCGTCGGCGTGGTCCTCGTCCCCGCCGTGCACGACGCTCTGGGCGCAGGCCGTCAGGATGGCGAGCACGGCGGCGTTCGTCGTTCGTCTCACGTGGTGCCCTTCGAAGCGCGCGCCCGGTGCGCGCTACCTCGAAGTGGAGGCGGAGCACGAACCTCATGACTCGGAAATTCGAAGGGTCCGCCGGCAACGTTTCGCCCCGGCCGGGTGAGGGTCACTCGGAGCCGGGCGCGAAGCCGTCCGGGTAGGGGAAGCGCAGGAAACGTTCGTTTCGATCCCACGTGCGTTCGTCGGCATCGTGGACGGTGTAGGCGAAGCGATCCGTGAGCACGGGGGGTGAGAAACGACCCTCGGGAACGGTATCGAGCACCCGCGACGCGCCATCTCGAACGCGCAGGAGGTAGGCGTCCGAGAAGGAGTAGTCGCCGAGGAGGACGACGCCCCCGCGCGCGCGGGGATGGCCTCGATAACGGGAGGGGAGCGGCGCCTCGAGCGGCGCGAGATCGCAGAGCGTCTCCCCGCAGAGGCGGCCGGACGCGAAGGCGTAACGCCGCTCGGGGTCGCCGCTCACCCGCGCCGCCCATGCGATCAGGTCGCCCGCCGCGGCCCACGAGGGAGTCTCCCGGCTCTCGAAGTAGGTGGCTTCCACCTCGAGCGCAGGCCAGGAGAGCCGGACCAGGCCTCGGGAAGAGATCCACGCGTCGAGGGCACCGTCGGGGCGGAAGCGGACGTGGCGGAGCGGACCCTCCAGCTCGTGCTCGCGCTCCGCCCACGGGCGGTCCGCGCCGCCCTCCGGTGTCCAGACGCGGACCCCTCGGGAGCCCGCGGTCGCGATCACGCGGTCCCGGCCGACCGACTGCAGCTCGATTCGGTGGCCCGGGAGCAGCTGCGCCTCGGCCACCGAGGGGCCGAAGCGCCGGTCGCCGGCGCGGTAGTGAAAGAGGTGGCCGGAGCCTCCTTCGACCTCGGTCATCATGAAGGCGGCGCCTTCGGGACCTGCCCCGGGCGCCGAGAAGCCGCACGGCTCTCCGTGGCGACTGGGGATGCGGGCCACCGCACGAACGGCCGGCGTGGAGCCGGAGGTGACGTCGAGGACCACCACGTAGAGCAGCTCCGCGAGCTCGTCGAGCGCCGTCAGGAGCAGCGGGACCTGGCCTTCGCCTCGCCCTTCCACGCGGATGACCCGGAGCGAGAGACCGGCGGCGTCCCTCAGCAGGAGCTCCTCGCAGACGCCTTCGCGACAGGGGCGGAGCCCGATGCGTATTTCGGACGCCGGGTCCGTGGCATCGTCGACGACGCATGGCCCGGCCGCGATGCTCTCGAAGCGCGGGGGCAGGCCCGCGGCATCGCTGGGCGCCTCGGCGTCCAGGCGCGGCGCGGCGTCCACGCCCACGTCGGGCCGGGCGAAGGCGTCGGCGCTCGCGTCCGGGACCGACACGGACTCCGCCTCCCAGCCCGCGCACGCCGCGAGGAACGTGAGCGTCGCGCTCCATCGCCGTCTCCACACGCGCCGCATCATGGTCAGTCTGTCGCATCGACGCGGCAACTGCAGCGGGGCTCCGCCCCGGCGGCTGTCCGCTAGGCCCGGTGCTCGATCTCCGGCGGCACCCTGAAGAAGGCGTTGCGCTCCGGGTCCTGGTAGGTCGCGTAGTCGATGTCCCAGGGGGTGATCCTCTGGGTCCCGTCCTTCCAGGTGAGCGTCATCGCCTTCGGCGTCACCTTCCGGTAGCTGGAGGTGGCGGGGAGGTCGCCGTTCGTCGCGCCGCCGGCGCTGAAGAGCGTGATGAGCTTCACGTCGTCGTCGTCGTAGGTGTTGGCGAAGCCGCTCAGCACCTTCTCGTGGCCGCGCACCAGCGTGTGGCAGCCCATGCGGCCGAGGAAGCTCGCGGCCTGAAGCCGTCCGAAGGGGAAGCGCGCCGACTGCTCCTGAAGCGCCGCGGGGATCACGTCCGCCGAGCTCGGGTCGCTCCACATCATCTGGAAGCGCACGTCCGGGTCGTTGAGCGTCTCCATGCCCACCCAGCGCTCCTTGAGGAGCCGGTCCCGGGGGATGCCGGCGTGCACGAAGAGCGTCCGGTCGAAGACGAGCGCCGAGGGCATGGCCTCGAAGAGGCGCATGTAGTGGCGGAAGACGTCGATGGGCAGGTGCGGCTTCAGCGTGTTGATGGCCTCCGCCGGCTTCACGCCCCCGAAGATCTGTCCCTTGTACTCGAGGTAGTACTCGTGGTTCCCGCGGAGCACGACCACGTGCTCCGGCGCCGTCACGAACATCTGGAGCGCCGTCCGCAGCACCCCGTTGAGGCTGAAGAGCCCGCGGTCGATGTAGTCGCCGAGGAGCACGAGGAGCGGTCGCGGCTGCCCCGCCGGGGCCGCCTTGTAGGCGGCGACCTTCGCGAAGAAATCCGCCTGGAGCGTCGCGGCCTTCAGACAGCTGTAGCAGCCGTGCAGATCCCCGAGCACCGTCACCTCGTAGCCGGCCCCGGGCTGCGGCGGGTGCACGTAGACGTGCCCGTCGAGGAAGGGCGGCGCCTCGCGCAGCTCGTCCACGCGCTGCACACCCTTCAGCCGTCCCTCACCGGCTTCGCGCTGCGTCTTCCAGAGCTCGAGCACGCGGTCGAGGAGTTGCCGGTCGGCGTCGATCTGCTTCTGGATCTTCTGCTGGTCGCTCGAGTAGTGGAACTCGAACTGGTCGAAGAAGGGATGCGTCTCCTGGGCCACGGGTCGCGCCACGGGCGCTTCGATGTGCGTGGCGCGCCCGGCGCCCTCCTCCACGAGCTCGATGCCGAGGTCCTCCTCGAAGAGCGCGAGGAGCTCGCTCCGGAACTTCCGCTCGGCCGGGTGGATCTGCCCGTCGGCGGCGATGAGCTGCTCCATGGCCTCGAGGAGGGTCTCCTGGCTCTCGCGGTCGAAGCCCTGGAAGTACTCGAAGCAGCGGAGCTTGAGCTTCGCGTGCACGAAGGCGTCCTGCTCCTCGTCCATGGCCACGGCCTCCGTGAAGAGGTCCGCCACGTGCCGGTCCACGTTCTCGAAGACCTCGTGGAAGTGCGTGGTGAAGCGGTCCGTGAGCTCCTTCTGGAGCGTCGGGTCGGCGCCGGGCATGCCCGTCTTCACGCGCCCCTCGACCAGCGTCCGGATGTACTCGCGGACGAAGGCCTTCTCGCTCGCGTCGAAGTCGCCGTCGATGTACCCGAACGTCGTCAGGTAGAAGATGATCGCCTGCATCTGGCGCTCGGCGACTTCCGGGTCCGCGGAGAAGCGCAGCATCGCGCTCAGGGTATCCGAGGGCGCGCCCTCGGCGCCTCCTTGCCGCAACTTTTGAAAGTCATTATCACCTCGGAGGTGTCTCCCGATGGCGACATGACGCTTCGCGAGCTCGGTGAGCTCCCCGTGGGGACCGAGGCCGCGGTGGAGCGCGTCGAGGGACCGCGGGCGCTTCGGCGTCGGCTCCTCGAGATGGGCCTTCTCCCCGGCACCGTCGTCCGCATCGTGCGCCGCGCGCCCATGGGCGACCCTCTCGAGCTTCGCCTGCGAGGCTTCTCGCTCTCCCTTCGTCGCCGCGACGCCAACGCCATTCGGGTGAGAGCGGCCGCGGCGACCAGCGCGGAGCCCGTCGGCGCCGAGGCGACCGCGGAGCCCGCCCCGAAGGCGCGCGCCGCCGAGCGCACGTCGCTGCCCGCCTGACGCACACCATGGCCACTGCCACCGCCGCGCCGGCCGTCCTGATCGCCGGCAACCCGAACGCGGGGAAGACCACCCTCTTCAACAAGCTCGCCGGCACGAAGGCGCGCACGGGCAACTACCCGGGCGTGACGGTGGACCGGCGGAGCGCACGCATCGACGTCGGCGGGATGTCCGTCGAGCTCATCGACGTGCCCGGAACGTACTCCCTCGCCGCGACGTCGCCCGAGGAGCGCATCGCGGTCGACGCCCTGCTCGCCGAGCCCCCGGCCGCCGCCGTGGTCGTGGTCGACGCCACGGCGCTCTCCCGTGGGCTCTACCTGGCGCGGCAGGTCGTCGAGACCGGGGTCCCCACGGTCGTCGGGCTCAACATGATGGACGAGGCGCGCGCCCAGGGACTGGAGATCGACGTCCCGGCGCTCGCGGAGAACCTCGGGGTGCGCGTGGTCGAGCTCGTGGCGTCACGAGGGCAAGGCCTCGACGAGCTGCGCCGGGTCATCGCCAAGGTGGCCCGGAAGCCCTGGCGGGAGCGGCCGCTCCGCCTCCCGGAGCTGGTCGAGAGCGTCGTGAGCGACGTCGAGCGCGTCGTTCGGGAAACCGGCACCACCGAGGGCGCGTCGGCCCGCGTCTGGGCCCTCTGGGCGCTGCTCTCCCTCGCCGGCGTCGGCGAGCGGGACGAGAACGACGTGCCCGACGCCTGGCGCGCCGCCGTCGCCAAGGCGCGCGTGGACGCGGCCACGCTGGGGCTCGACCTCGAGGGGGCCATCATCGGTGCCCGCTTCGCGCGCGTGGACGCTGCCGTGGACGCCGCCGTGCGGCGGTCCCCAGCCGCCGGGCCCACTAAGACCGAGCGCATCGACCGCGTGCTCACCCATCCGGTCTTCGGCCTCGTGGTCTTCGCCGCCGTGATGTACGTCGTCTTCGAGTCCATCTACGGCTGGGCCGATCCCTTCGTCGGGGCGATCGAAGACGCCGTGGCGTGGCTGCAGGAGCTCGTCCGCACCGGACTGCCGGAGGGCACCTTCCGCGATCTCCTGGCCGACGGCATCGTGGCGGGCGTGGGCAACGTCGTGGTCTTCGTGCCCCAGATCGCGCTGCTCTTCCTGCTGATCAACTTCCTCGAGGACTCGGGCTACCTGGCGCGCGTGGCCTTCGTCATCGACCGCGTGATGCGCAGCGTCGGACTCCACGGGAAGGCCTTCGTGCCGCTCCTGAGCGGCTGCGCCTGCGCCATCCCCTCCGTCATGGCGACGCGGACGCTCGAGAAGCGGAGCGACCGCCTCGTCACCATGATGGCGCTCCCGCTCATGAGCTGCAGCGCCCGGCTCCCGGTCTACGTGCTCGTCATCGGCGTGGTCTTCGCCGGGAGCGACCGCGTCTTTGGCGTGTTCAGCGCCGGAGCCCTCGCGCTCTTCGCCATGTACGTGCTCAGCGTCGTCGCCACGCTCGGCGCCGCGGCGGTGATGCGGCGCACGGTGGTGAAGGGCCCGGTCCCCGCGCTCCTCCTCGAGCTTCCGCCCTACCGCCTGCCGCTGGTGCGCAACCTGCTCGGGACCACCTGGCAGCGGGTGCGGAGCTTCCTCGTCGACGCGGGCACCGTGATCCTGGCGCTCACCATCGTGCTATGGGCGCTGCTGACCTTTCCGCGTGACCCGGCCGCGGAGGCGCAGGCCGAGCGTCGCCGGGAGGCCGCCGCGGCCTATCTGGAGGGCGCGGACCTCGAGGCGGAGTACGCGGCCGTCGATCGTCAGCTCGCGTCCTCGCAGCTCGCGCACAGCGCCGCCGGGCGCCTCGGGAAGGCCATCGAGCCCGCCCTCGAGCCTCTCGGGATGGACTGGCGCATCGGCATCGGCGTCATCGGGGCCTTCGCCGCCCGCGAGGTCTTCGTGTCGACGCTGGGCATGGTCTTCGGCGCCGGGGAGGTCGACGAGGAGGATCCGGGGCTCCGCGCCCGCCTTCGCTCGGCGACGCACGCCGACGGACGTCCGCTCATGACGCCACTGGCCGGCGTGTCGCTCATGGTCTTCTTCGTCCTCGCTGCGCAGTGCATGAGCACCCTCGCCGTGCTCAAACGCGAGAGCGGCTCGTGGAAGTGGCCCGTCTTCGTTTTCGCCTACATGACGGTGCTGGCCTACGGGGCCTCCTTCCTCGTCTATCAAGTGGGGAGCGCGCTCGGGTGGGGGACGGCGTGAGCATCCAAGACGTGCTCACGCTGCTGACCGTGGCCGGGGCCGTCGTCTTTCTCGGCTGGAAGTTCGGCCCCGGGACGCGCGTTCGGAAGGGAAGGTCGCCGAAGCGCGGTCCCGACGTGCGGACGAAGGACCTGCTCAAGAAGCAGCGTCGTCCCTAGCCTCCGCATCGCCCGTTCATCGCGAAGGGGCTGTTCCCTCGCCGCCTTCGCCCTACGGAGAACTCGTGAGCGCTCCTCTTCTCGACTCCCTGGACGGCGTCCCGCCGAGCTTTCCTCCAGCGCTGCTCGGCCGTCCCGAAGCGCACCTCCTCGACGCGGCCCGCGCGACCCTCGGACCGCGGCAGCGCGCGCGCCGGCAGCACACGGCCGAGTTTCGCGTCCGACGCTTCGCCGGGCCGGGGCTCCACGCGGAGCAGCTCGACCACCTCCGCGTCGCGCACCTCACGGACCTCCACGTGGGCCGCGCCGAACCGCTGGCGGTGCACGCGGAGGCCGTGCGCCTCACCAACGCCGGCCAGCCGGACCTCGTCGTGCTCACCGGCGACTTCGTGAACCATAGCCTGCACCACCTCGAGGAGCTCACGGCCGTCGTCGCCGCCTTCGAGGCGCCCGTCGTGTGCGTGCTCGGGAACCACGACCACTGGTCGGGGGCGGAGGCCGTCCGTCGGGCGCTCCGCCGTGGAGACGCGCTCGTGCTCGACAACGCGCATACGGTGATGACGCTCCGCGGTCAGCGGCTTCAGCTCGTGGGTCTCGACGACGCCTACACGGGCCAGGCGGACCGGCGCCGGGCGACGCGCGGCCTCCGCCGCGACGTGGCGACGCTCGGCCTCTCCCACATCGGCGAGGAGGCCGATGGCCTCTGGGCCGCCGGCGTGCACCTCGTGCTCAGCGGGCACACGCACGCGGGGCAGATCACCGTCGCCAAGCTCCACGAGCTGACCGTCGGGCGCCTCGTGGGCCATCGCTACGTGCACGGGCTCTACGGCGAGCGCCGCGGCGAGGGAGCGGTGTACGTCGGCGCGGGCGTCGGTGCGTCCGTGGTCACGCTGCGCGTCGGCGAGCGGGCGCGCCGTGAGGTCGCCTTCTTCGAGCTGGGGGCCGCGCCCGGGAGCATCCCCGATTCCTTCGGAGAGCAGCCCCCGAACCCCGGCCGGCGTCCTTCGGCGCGCACGCGGCGTCGCCGGTCGAGGCGCCGCTGAGCTTCGGCGCGCGCGAAGGCGGCGCCCCGACACCCGAATCGCGCTATGACCGGCCCGATGGACGGGACCTTCATGTTCCGGCGCGACGCGCCCCTCGACGTGCTCACGGCGCGCGCCGCGGTGGACACGCTCGGTGAGGCGCTCATCGGCGACCCCGACGCGCTCGTGGAGCGCCTCGCGGAGGCCACGCACGGCGCACGGTCTCGCGTCCGACGCGGCCTTTCGCGAAGTACTCGACGCCGAAGCGCTTCTCTTCGCCCCGCGCAGCGAGGGCACCGCGGGCAGGGACCTCGGGCTCCACTGGGTCGGCGATCCGCCGCTCACGCGCGCGGGCGACGAGGGCGCGGAGCTCGGGCCGGGACCCGTCGCCCTCGAGGGCGTCCTCGAGGAGGCGCCCGCGCCTGGAGAGCGCGCGGTGCTCGACGCGCTCGAGGTGGCCTTTACCGAGGCCTACGAAGGCGAGGCCGAGCTCCGCGCCGCGCTGCTGCTCGACGGCGCGCGGGCCGTCCTCGCATGCGAGGACTGGCGACCGCCGGTGCTCGGGACCGGCCAGGGGCACCTGCGATGGCGCGCCGCGGCGGCCCGCGCGCTCTTC
>CALCTH010000131.1 GCA_937893795.1 uncultured Myxococcales bacterium
GCGCTCCGGGCGACGCTCCTGCACCTCCAGGGGCTCGGCGGCGAGGCGCGCCGTGCCTTCGACGCCGCCGACCCAGAGGTCGCGCCCCACGAGCGAGACCGAGCGGAGACGCACGCCGGGGAGCCCCGCGGCGAGCGTCTCCGAGGGCCGACCCCGGCGGTCGCCACGGACCACCAGGCCGCCGTCCGTCGCCAGCAAGAGACGCGAGGGCCGAGCCGGGCCCGCGGGCTGAAAGGCGAGGTCGTGCACGGCGCCAGTGGCGGTGAGCACGGCCTCGACGCGCGGCCGGGGCGCCTCCTGGGCACGGACCCTCGCCACCCAGCCGAAGGCGAGGACGAGGGCGAGCAACCGGGCGTTCACGGGCGCACCTCGAAGCGGAAGGGCTGGGTCCGGACGTTGGCCGCGAGGTCCGCGACGGTGACCGCCAGGTCCACCGGGCCCGCCCTAGAGGGCAAGCGGAGCGTCGCCTCCCAGACGCCCGGCCCTACCACCGCCAGGTCGATCACGTCTTGGCCGTGCTCGGCGGCGAGGCCGGGCGGCAGCGCCACCTGTACCCGGCGCGCGTCCTGGAGGAGCTGCGCGCGGGAGGGCGTCAACGAGGCGCGGGCGCGGCCGACCTGTGCGAGGTCGTGCTCGGTGAGCACCTGCGTCGCGCGGAGCGTGACCTCGGCCCCGGGATGCGGCTCGCCGACGAGCTCGAGCTCCAGCGTCGGCGCCGCGGCGTCGACCGTGTACCAAAGCCGGAGGCGCTCGGCGCGGCCGCTGCGGTGCGCGACGAGCACCTCGATGGGGTAGGTGCCCTCCTCGGCGTCGGCGGGGATGAGGAAGCGAGCCGTCCAGAGGCCGAGCTCGGGCTCGTAGCCCGCGTCGAGGGTCTCGCCGAAGGGCAGCACGATGGTGACGGCGCGGGCGTCCGCGGGCGCCGGAATGCGGATCTCCGGGTCGCCCGGCAGCGAGCGCGCCGGCGAGATCGAGGCCCGCGCAGGCTCCGGACGCCGCTCCTCGATGGCGACGAAGCTCGTGTACGCCGTGACCAGCCGGTGGGTCAGGCCGAGCTCGGTGATCTCTTCGACCACCGCCGGATCGTCACGGAGGGCGAGCAGGTTCATGCGCTCGCGCACCGCGGCCCGGGCCCAGAGGCTCTCGTGCGCCGCGAGGGCCAGCGGGGACTCGCGCTCGGGGAGCGTGACCGCGAACGCACGCTCGTAGCGGCGGCCGTTCAGCGTGCCGCGGACGCGCACCCGCGCCGTCCCACCCTCGGAGAAGCGGCCGTGCACCACCAGCGGCCGGCCCGCGAAGAGGTCCGGCGTACGCCGCGGATGGACGTCCTGCACGGCGAGCCCGCCCCAGTCGATCTCGACGTCGGTGAAGACCGGCCGATCGATGAGCGCGGTGAAGCGCGCCGCCACGGCGTCCGGCGCGTCGCCGAGGCTCGCGTGGAGCGCGCGACCGCGCCCCACCTCGGCGGCGCGGGTCATCAGAAAGCGGTTCTGCGCAGCCCCGAGGCCCACGCCGTAGAAGCGCGTACGGCCTAGGCCCTCACCGAGGGCGCGGAGCACGTCGGCCTCGGCGGCGAAGTTGCCGTCGCTGAGCAGCACCACGAGCGGCAGGTGCGACGCGGGCGCCGCCGCCTGCTCGCGCAGCGCCCGCTCGAGCGCGGGCACCATCGCGGTCGCGCCGACGGCGCGGACCTCGTCCAGGAAGCGCTCGGCGTCGGCGAGTAGCGAGGCGTCGGCCTTCGCCGGCGCCTCGGCGAGCGCGTCGATGCCGTCGCTGAAGGTGAGCACGTTCACCCGGTCCTCGGGACGCAGCGAAGCGAGCACGGCGCGGAGGACGGCCTTGGCCTGGGCCATGGAGGCGCCGCGCATGGAGCGCGGGCGGTCGAGCGCGGAGGTCATCGAACGGGGCTGCGGCGCGACGTCGCCCGCGACCGGAGGCTGGACCACGAGGCTCAGGTACCCCTGAGGCCCGGGGTCCGCGACGGGCGTGCGCGGCGCGCGGTAGGCGAGCACCGCGGCCTCCGGGAAGCTCCCGCCCACGGCGTAGCGGAGCACGAAGTCCCGGCTCGCGGTCTCGCCGTCCCCCTGGAGGCGCACCGTCGCGTCCCCCTCGCCGCGCGTCACCGCGAGGGCGTGGCTCGGCGAGGTGACCTCGCGGAGCGGTAGCCCCGGCGCGAGGTGGACGCGTACGTCGACGGCGTCGGCCCGGCGCACCTCATCCCCGCCCGGCAGCACGGCGGCAGCGTCACCAGGATCGAACGCCGGCGGCGCGCTGAGCGGGAAGACGAGCTCGTAGGCGCCGGCGGACTCCCCTTCGCCGCGGGTCTCCCCCTCGCCGTGGTCTGCCAGCGTGTAGGGGAGCGGCTGCACGTACTGGAGCTTCACGTCGATGGTCTCGCCGGGCCCCACGTTGGCGACGCGCTGTACGAAGAGGCTCGGCCGCGACTGCTCGAGGAGCGCGGCGCGGCGCCCGCTCGCCCGGGCCTCGGCGTACTCGCGGCGGGCCTGCGCGCGACGACGGATCTGCCCACGCACGACGCGCTCGCCGACGCGCATCTCCATGTCGTCGATGGCGGCCTCACCGGGGAGCGGGAAGAGGTAAACCGCCTCGAGGGGTCGGTCATGAGGGTTCGTGAAGGACTGCGTGAGCTGCACCGTGGCGACGAAGCCACTCACCTCGGCGTCGACGCGTGTGCTCACGAGCGGGAGCGCGGGGCGCGCCGCGGCGGCGGCGACCACGTCCTCCTCGGCGGCTTCGAAGCGCGCGACGCGCAGCGTCCCTCGCGGCGGCAGCTCCCGCGCCGCCC
>CALCTH010000132.1 GCA_937893795.1 uncultured Myxococcales bacterium
CGAGCGCGGCGTTTGCCCGCGCCGCCCGCGCCGCGAGCAGCGTGGCCCGGAGCGAAGGGATGCCCAGACCGAGCGCGCCCCGCGCGAGCGCCTCGAGGGCCTCATCGGGCAGCTCGACCTCGCCCAGAAGCGCGCGCGCTGCGTGCACCGCCTCGGGCGTCGGGGGCGCCGGCGCTGGGCCGCGGAGATCCGGCGCGCGCAGGTCCAGCACGAAGGCCAGCCGGTCGCGAAGCGGCTCCGGCAGCGCTTCGCCTTCGCTTCGGCGCCCCTCGTCGCGGGCGACGAGGCCGAGGCGACAGGGCAGGCGCTCGGTCAGCCCCTCGCGTTCGAGCGTGAGCTCCCCGCGGTCGAGGGCGCCGCCGAGCGCCGCGACTACGCTCGTCGAGAGTCGCTCGGCCATCGGCGCCACCAGCACGCCGCCATGAGCCCGGGCGAGGAGACCGCGCTCGTGCACGAGGGCGCCGCGCGCGAGCGTCTCGGCGAGGGCGAGACCGCCGTAGAGGCGGTCGTCGGTGACGTGCCCCGGCAGCGTCAGCCAGGGTGCGTCACCGAGCATGGCGCGGGTCCACGCCACGACGGCGTCCCGGCGCGGATCGGGCCCGGAACGCAGCCACACGCCGCCGAGGCCCACGGGGTCGATGGTGAAGAGCGCGAGGGCGCGCTGCAGCGCGGGCCAGCCGGAGGCATCCTCGCCGGCGCGCAGCCCGAACTCGTCGCCCAGGCCGTCCTCCCTCACGGTGTTCCCCCGTTGCTCACGGTGCGTCCGCGTCGCCGAAGACCTCGGCGACGGCCTTGTCGACACGCGCCGTCGAGCCGACGTCCTCGAGCACGGCGCGCCGGAGCCGGTGCCGAAGCGCGAGCGGCGCCACCTGGCGGAGGTGGCCGTCCGTGATGGCCGGGTCCCCGGCGAGGCTCGCTGCGGCGCGCGCCGCCCGAATGAGCGTCAGCTCGCCGCGCAACCCGTCCGTGCCGAGGCTCTGGCACAGCGCGCTCGCCTGTTCGACGGCCTTCTCGCCCACCTCCACGTCACCGAGGCGCGACCGCGCGTCCTCAAGGCGGGCCGTGAGCGCGGATTCGTCGTCGGCGTAGCCGGCCGTGAAGGCGTCCCCGTCGTCCTCGAAGGCCATGCGCCGCTTCACCACCTCGACGCGCGTCGCGAGCTCCGTCGGCGTGCGCACCTCGAGCGAGAGTCCGAAGCGGTCGAGGAGCTGCGGGCGGAGCTCCCCCTCCTCGGGGTTGCCGCTGCCGATGAGCACGAAGCGCGCGGGATGCCGGACGCTCACGCCTTCCCGCTCGACCACGTTCTCGCCCGAGGCCGCGACGTCGAGGAGCAGATCGACGAGGTGGTCCGGGAGCAGGTTGACCTCGTCGATGTAGAGGAAGCCGCGATGCGCGCGGGCCAGGAGCCCGGGCGAAAAGCGGCGCTCGCCCCGGGTCAGCGCCGCCTCGAGGTCGAGGGCGCCCACGACCCGGTCCTCCGTCGCGCCGAGCGGCAGGTCGACGACGGGCACGGCCATGTCCGTCACGGCGAAGTCGCCGCTGCGGGCCGGACAGTCGGCGACGCACTGCGGTCCCACGTGGGCGGGATCGCAGTGGTAGGCGCAGCCCTCGACCACCTTCATCTGCGGGAGCAGCTGGGCCAGCGCGCGAATGGCCGTGGACTTGCCCGTGCCGCGGTCGCCGAACACGAGCACGCCGCCCACGTTCGGGTCCACCGTGGCGATTTGAAGCGCGAGCTTCAGCTCGTCTTGGCCGACGAGCGCGGTGAAGGGAAAGGTGGCCATGCGTCGTTTCTAGCCCCCGCCGAGGAGGGTGTCCCCGATCAGGCTACCGCGGACGGTGCAATCGGCGCTTCGGTATCGCTCGTCGGCTTGCCCTCGAGCGCGTCCTCGATCTCGGCGGCGATGGCCGCGGCCTCCTGCGGATCCAGGGAGTCGTCCCGGGGCCCGTCCAGGTGGGCGTGGTCCACGGGGCAGACCCGCTTGGGCCGGCGCTGGGCTCGCCAGAGCGCCCAGGTGCCGACCGTGAGACCGCCGAAGAAGATCGTGGCCGTCCCGGGCTCGAGCAGGAGCCACGGCTCCTTGAGCACGCCCCACTTCGCGAAGATCTCCACGGGCGTCCAGACGACGATCATCGCCGCGATGGCGTAGCGCACCGCCGGTCCCCAGCCCTTCTGCTGGTGGAGGCGCACCATCAGGTAGATGGAGCCGGCGGCCGTCGCGAAGAGCAGGCCCTTCGTGAAGAGCGAATGCACGCCGAAGAGGTGCTCGTCGTAGGCCCAGAGCAGCAGGAGATAGAAGGCCCAGACCGTCGTCGTGTACTGGAAGGCGCTCCGCGGGCCGTAGTTGGTGATGCGACCCGTCACGAGCGGACCGCGCATGGTGGGCACGTTCCGGCGCCACCACAGGAAGAGCGTGCAGCGGGACGATTCCAGAAAGAGCAGGTAGGCGCAGACGAGCGCCAGCGGCCCCCAGGTGTGCTTGAGCAGGACGTACTCGCCGAAGAGCGCCACGAGCTCGCCGTCGTGCACGCCGACGACCTTGCCCACGCCAAGGATCCGCGACGCGCTCATCAGCCCGTATTCGACGCTGCCCGTCCAAAGCAGGTTGCCGCCGAAGACGCCGAGGATGGTCTGTGCCGCGTCGGTGCGGCAGCGCGAGGTGAGCCAGATGACGACGAGGCCGAGGAGGCTCAGGACGATGGCCGTCGTCCCGAGGAAGTCCGTCATCGGCAGCGTGTGGAGCTCGATCTCCTCGCCGGCCCGGGCCCGCACCAGCGCCGCCTCGATGACCGCGCGGTCCGCGTCGTTCCGCGCGCTCTGCAGGGCGAGCTCGAGCTCCTCGACCATCGACACGTCGTTGAACATGCGCGCGATCTGCCCGTCCTCGGGGCGCGGATCGGCGTGCCGGTACTCCGCGGCGTTGATGACGACCATGAAGAGGTGCGCCGACGCGAGCATGAAGAGCACGAAGATCGACGTCAGGATCGTGCGGAGCCAGGCGTTCCTGCTCAGCGTGCCGGCCAGGCGCCGACGCTTTCGCTTGTGACGACGCCGCCGGGGACCGCGCGGCGTGCTCGAGAAGCCGCTGCCCTCGAGCCCCGGCTCGGGAGGCTGCGCGGGCGTGAGCGTGAGGTTGGCCTTGCTCTTCATCGTCACTCCGCGTCCGCTAGCGCCGGGTGAAAGGTCGGCTCGGCGCTCTCAGCGCGCGGGAAGCGCATGCGCTGGGCCAGCGCTTGCGCCACGAAGAAGCCCACTGCCTCGAGGGCGAAGACGATCACGTAGGCGGCGGCGCCTCGCTCGCCGAGGGCGAAGCTGGCCCCGTCGACGAGCACGGTGCCGAGGAAGCCGCCGGCGCCCATTGCGATGGCCTGGGAGGCCCCCCAGAGGCCCATGCGCGTGCCCTCGCGCGCGCCGCGTCCCTCCGTGGCCAGCGCCATCATGGCGGCGATGGCGGCGATGGCGAAGGCGCCGTTGGCGAGGCCGAGGGCGAAGACGTTGGCCTTCAGCGGCCAGCTCGGTCCGACGAAGCCACCGGCGACGAGACCGAGGAGCGCGAGGCCGCTCGCGATGCAGCCGGCGATGACCCAGCCCTTGAGGGAGGCCAGCGGCGATCCCTTGAAGACCTGCGTGACCAGCGCGACGAGCGCCATGCCCAGGAAGGCGCCGCCATGCTGCGTGCCCGCCAGCGACGTCGACTCGCCCGGCGTGAAGCCGAAGACCGCGCCGGCGAAGGGCTCGAGGATGAGGTCCTGCGCGCTGTAGGCGAGCATGGAGACGAAGATGAAGATGGTGAAGCGCCGGGCTTCCGACTCCTGCCACACCTGGGCGACGGCATCGCGGAACGCCGGCTTCGCCTCGCGCTCTTCCGGCGCAGCCACGGCGGGGCCCTCGAGGCGGAACATCGCCACGAGCGTGATGACCAGGGCGATCGTGGAGACGCCGGCCGTGACGGCCAGCAGGCGCTCGGGCGAGTAGGGGTCGAGGAGGCCCCCGGCGATGCCCGCGGTGAGGGCGAAGCCGAGGATCATCATCATCCAGACCATCGTCGCGGCCGCGGCGCGCCGCTCCGGGGCCACGCGCTTGGCCATGATGACGAGGAGCGAAGTGCCCGCGGCGCTGACGCCGCCGCCGATGAGCGCGTAGGCCAGCACCGAGACGACGAGGCCCAGCACGAAGTGGCCGGCGATGAGCGTGGTCGCGAAGGCCGCGAGCGTGCCCCCGACGGCGAGCACCGCCATGCCGCCGACGATGAAGGGGGTGCGGCGCTGACCGACGTCGCTCCCGTAGCCCATGCGCGGGCGGAGGAGCTGCATGGCGTGGTGGAGTGTGACGAGCGCGCCCGGGATCATCGCGGCGAGCGCCAGCTCGACGACCATCACGCGGTTCAGCGTGGAGGTCGTGAGGACGACGATGGCACCCAGCGAGGCCTGCACGAGGCCCAGCCGGAAGATGCTGAACCAGCTGAAATTGCGGTCCTCGGTCGAATCCATGGCCACTCGCCTCACGCCCTACCCCGCCGTCCCCGCCCGGTGGCACCACCTCGGGGCACCAGACAGGAGCAGCGAGCTGAATAGTTAGATTGACAGTCCGGAGTGTCAAGTAGGTTGGACACTCGACTGTGAGGCTTTTTGGACGCGTCGCCCGGGCCCGGCCTCGACGGCGGGGCCGGGCGCCTTTACACCCCGCTCATGAGCGACCTGAGCACCCGGGCGCTGTCGCCCGCGCTGGACGCGGGAGACCACGAGATCCTCGGCGAGGAGTTCGGCCGCGTTCTCGTGTACGGACGCGATCGGGAGGCCCCGGGCGCGCCCGTGCTGCTCGTGCACAGCGTGAACGCGGCCCCGTCGGCCATGGAGATGCGGCCCATCTTCGAGGGGCTCGGCGGGCGGCCGCTCTACGCGATGGACCTTCCGGGCTTCGGACGCTCGGACCGGGAGGCGCGCCTCTACACACCGCGGCTGATGACCGATGCGCTCCTCGCCGTCGCCGAGGACCTCCGGGCACGGCACGGCGGGTCGCCCGTGGACCTCTGCGCCCTCTCGCTGAGCTGCGAGTTCGCGGCGCGCGCGGCGTCGGAGCAGCCGGACCTCTTCCGAACGCTGGCGCTCATCAGCCCTACCGGCTTCGACCGGCGGGCGCCCTATGACGGCCCGCTCGGCTCGACGCGCGGCAAGCCCGTGCTCCGAAAGGTCTTCCGCTGTTCTGGCAGCCGGCTCTACGGCTGGCTCACCAAACCGGGCGTGGTGCGCTACTTCCTACGGCGCACCTACGGGAGCCGCGGCGTGGACCCGGATCTCTGGGACTACGCGGTACGGACCGCGGCCCAGCCCGGCGCGAAGCATGCGCCCATCTCGTTCCTCTCGGGCTACCTCTTCAGCCGGGACGCCTCGCGCCTCTACGACACGCTCGAGCTGCCGGTGTGGGCATCGCACGGCGTGCGTGGCGACTTCGTCGACTACCGCGATCTGGCGCGCATGGAGACGCGCTCGAACTGGACGCGTACCGAATACGCGACGGGCGCGCTGCCTCATTACGAGCTCCGCGAGCGCTTCGTCTCCGACTACGAGGGCTTTTTGGCTCAGGCCGGATGAGCGCCGCCGGCGGACCCCGGGCGACCGTCGTCACGGACCCGCGTTCGAACGCCAGGGCGTGCGCTGGGGCTTCCGCGGCGACTCGCATGCCTGGGACGCGCTGCGCCATCCCCTCGTAGAACGCGTCGTGCGCAGTTGGCCGGCCGGGCCCATCCGTACGAGGCTCGGCTGCGATGGAGATCAAGGGCCAGGGCGCGATGAGCCTGCTGCAGGCTCTCGAGAAGGAGCTCGGGCCCGAAGCGAAGGCCACCGTGCTCGGCGCGGCGCCAGAAGAGGTCCGGTGCGCCGTGGAGGGGGGGCTCGTCGCCAGTCGCTTCTATCCGGTCGAGCTCAACGCGGCGCTCCAGCAAGCGATCTACGACACCGTGGGCGCGCAGAGCTGGGAGCTGAGCCATGCGTTGGGGGTCATCGCGGCTCGCCTCGACTTCGGCGGCGTGTATCGGATCTTCCTCCGAGCCATCTCCAACGACCGGCTCTGGAACGGCATCGAGCGCGCCTTTCGGCAATACAACTCCCAGGGACTGGGCCGATGGCTCGAGCGCACCGACGGCTCCGCCCGCGGCATCATCACCGGTGTCGAGGGCTACAACGAAGGCCTGTGGCAGTCGGTGGCAGGGCGCTGCCAGGGACTGTTGGCGCTCGCCGGGGCCAAGCGCCCCCGGGTCTACGTCATCCGATGCGACTCCACCGAGTGCGAGCTCCGGGCCACCTGGACGGTCTGAGGCGCGGCCCGACCTGCGTTCGACGCATCACGCACCGTCGCCGGGTCGCAGCACGCGCCGGAAGCCCATCGCCAGCGGACGCGCGAGGGGGGCGAAGGCCAGGGCGAGAGCCGCCGCCATCACCTCGGCGACGGGGAGCGCGAGCCAGAGCGCTGCGGCGACGAGCACGCTGAGCGCGCCGGCCAGCGTGAAGGTGCCCCAGGTCTTCAGGCGCACGAAGCCGAAGAAGCCGGCAAGGGCGAGCGCGCCGGCGGCGAGTGACGCGCCCGGGGCGCGCATGAAGAAGAGCATCCCGAGCGGGCTTCCGAGAACGAGCCCGATGCCGAGGCCCAGGCCGAGCGCCGTGTGGAAGAGCCGCTTCGCGCCCTCGGCGCTCAGCTCCGTGCTCTTGCGGAAGGCGACCCGCTGCTCGAAGCGTCGCGCCGGCTCGTCGCCGATGAGCAGCAGCAGCACGAGAGCCTCGCCGGGGAGGATGAGGACGCCGAAGAGAGGCGCGCCGGGGATCAGCCCGAGGCTCGCGAGGGCCAGGAGCCCCAGCGCATAACCGCGCGCCCAAAAGGCCTGGTCCTTGAGTCCCTTCGCCGCGTAGAGCGCCAGCCCGGCGTGGCTCGCCATCATGGCCGCCATGGCCATGAACGCCGGCTCGCCGGGCTCGGCCAAGAGCAGCGCCACCGACACGGCGAAGCCGTGCAGCGCCATTAGCCCGAGCGTGAGCGGCGGCAGCAGGAGCTGCAGGCGGAAGGGCACGTGTTCGCCGAGCACGCCTTCACGGTACCGGAAGGTCGGTCCCTCAGCGAACGGCGCGCACGGCCCCTGCTAGGGTCCGCGCGTGGGGGGCGCATTGGATGACGGGCGGCACGTGAAGGGGCTGAACCTTCGCGGCGTGGTGGTCGTGCTGCGCGCGTGGGCGCGCCACCATGGCGCGCCGCGGGGCGGGTGGTCGCCCGCGCAGGCCACCGACATGGGGCCCGCGCGGGTCCACGCGAAGTCCAGGTTAACCATGGCGACGTTCCTCGAGGCGCTCGCGCTCTGGCACGGGACGGTGCTTGACGGGTCCGATGCCGCCGCCCAGAGGATGGGTGAGCTCGGCGCGAAGACGAACGCGCAGGTGCACGGTGCCGCCATCCGGCCTTCGGCCCGAGAGTCGCTCGCGGCCTTCCCGCGCGCGTGGCGACGCAACTTCGATTTCGGTGAGCTCGCGGTCACCGACACGGATGATGGCGTCGAAGTCGCCTTCCGCGGCTACGACGACAGCGGTCGCGTGCACGGCCTGCTTCACGTCGGCTGGTTCCGAACGCTCGTCGAGCTGAGCGGAGGCCGCGACGTGCGCGCCCATCCGATCACCCGGCCGTGGGTGGACGGTCGGGCGCTACGCATCGGGCTCCGCTTCAACGAGTGAAGCGGCCGCGCCGCCGCCGCCGCGCGAGGTAGAAGAGCGCGAGCGTCGGAACGCCGCCGCCCGCGCCTCCCGTCGTGCAGCCGGAACAGCCTCCTCCAGGCGGCGGAGACGGGGGGACGCTCATGTCCGTACCCCCGCTCATGTCGGGCACGGGCGGTCCGAGGTCGGGCATGCCCATGTCCGCGGGCTCCGGCACGAGGCCCGAACAGTCGACGTTGCAGCCGCCGACGGTCGTCCCGTTGGCCACGCCCTCGTCGCAGACTTCGCCACCCTCCTCCCAGAGGAAACCGTCGCCGCATGTGGAGGCTTGGCAGACCGGGTTGCAGTCGTCGTTCTCTGCGGTGTTGCCGTCGTCGCAGGTCTCGAGGGAGTCGATGACGGCATCGCCGCATGCGGGCGCCTGGCACGTGCTGCGGCATGCGTCGGGGTCGGTGTCGCTGTTGAGCTCACCGTCGTCGCACACTTCGGTGCCGGAGATGATCCCGTCGCCGCAAAAGAGGGCCTCACAGTCGAGCGTGCAGTCGTCGTCGTCGTCGTCGTTGCCGTCGTCGCACTCCTCCACGCCGACGTGCACGATCCCGTCACCGCACTCGGCGTCGAGGCAGACGTTCGTGCAGGCGTCGCCGTCGACGGAGTTCCCGTCGTCACACTCTTCGCCGACGGGACTCTGCACGAAGCCGTCACCGCAGACGGCGAGGATGCACATGTTCGAGCAGGCGTCGTCGCCGACGTCGTTGCCGTCGTCGCATTCCTCCCCCTCGCCCGCCTGAAGGACCCCGTCGCCGCAGTTCGGCGGTGGGCCCACATCGAAGTTCTGGATGTCGCCGAGCAGCGAGGGATCGATGCCCACCAGGTCCGCCCGCGTCGGTGAGGCGAGGGCGGCGGCGACGGCCGCGGCGGCGGCCGGGGTCGTGCGTTGCACCTGGAAGTGGAGATAGGCCACTCGTCCGCCCGCCGGGATCGTGACCGCTTCGTACTCCCACGTGAACCAGTCGGATTGGCTGAAATCCGCCGTGGGGGGGCGTTGCCGAACGAGTGTGGTCGAGCCTTTGCCTGAACCGTCGATCACCATCGCGATGGCCGGGTCCCCTCCCGTGAGGGTGCCGTCGTCCACGACGAACCAGAGCTGGCCCGGGCCCAACGTGACCGTGCCCGTATCGGTGGTCTGAACGGCGCAGTTGAAGTCGCAGCCAAGGCTGCCGAAGCCATCCGTCGTGCCCGCCCGTACCTTCACCGTGAAAGGCGTCGAGGCGGTGTTCTCCAACACGTCGAGATAGCGAAGGTAGCCAGCAGTGCCGCCATGGGGAACGAAGAGCCGGCGGGTGACGACGATCAGCCGCCGAGTCGGCGAGTCGCTCGACCGCGGTCCGAGCCGGTCCGAGCTGAGCGTGAGCTCCGACCCGCCTGCGAGAGCCACGAGCGTCGTCTGTCGGTCGGCGGGGACGTCGAAGTTCTCCGCTTCCCGGTCGCAGAGCCCCGCGAGCGCGGTGTCGGTGGTGACGCAGACGTTTCCGAAGCCGTCGTAGGCGTCGAACGTGCCGTTGTTGATGTCGCCGCGGTCGTGCTGGATGTC
>CALCTH010000133.1 GCA_937893795.1 uncultured Myxococcales bacterium
AAGCCGGCCATGCGGGCGCGTGTACGGCGGTGGGCGGCGCGCCGCCACGCCGCGTCGACGAGATGCTCGACCCCTGGGCCCCCGAGGGCGGGAGCGCGCTCGGCGCACCCCGGCCAGCACGTTGAGCGCTGGCTCCTTCGGCCAGGGGCTCTCCGCCGTGCCTGCCGAGGACCTGGTGAAGTTGCTACGGCTCGTGCACCGCGGTCACGTCGCCTTTCCGCTGACCCGCGTGGAGCTGCTCGTGCGCGGCATGAACCGGCTCGCCGAGCACGGAGACGTGCTCGTGGGCCTCGACGAAGCCGGCGTGCGCGCCGTCCTGGTGGCCGTGCTCGCCGAGCGCCGGCGCAGTCGTCAGGGGCGACCGCCGGCCTGAGTTGGTTACGCGGCCACCCGCGCAGTAGCCTCCCCCGTTGCGGGTCCCAGACCCTGGATACGCGCGTCGCTCGGCGACGCTCCGGAGAGGCCATGACCGACACGCAGCCCAAGAAGAACCCCGCCGACTTCAAGCCCTCGATGGTGCCGCCCATGAAGAAGCGACCCTCGGGCCCGGAGCTTCCGCACATCGACGTCTACGAGTACGGCGCGAAGCGCGGCGACGTGCAGCAGAAGATGAACGAGCGGCTCTTCATGCAGCTCCTCGTCTTCGACGCCCCGGTGGGGGCCGACGCCGGCGCCTACGTCGAGGCGCTCGGAAAGGCCGTGGACGATGCCAAGGTGCCCAGCGTCATCTACGAGGACGTGCAGGACCCGCGCGGGATCGGGCTGCTCACCTGGTCGACGGACCCCGCGCACTTCGTGACGACGGTGCGGCCCCTCTTCCGTCACGAGCCGCTCCGCGACCTCCATCACCGCCGCGACTTCGCCATGATCGGCCGCTCCTACGGGCTCGGCTACGAGCAGAACCTCCAGTTCTGGCTCCTCGAGAAGCCCGTGCAGAACGTCCTCGGCGAGAAGAACGTCTGGGCGGTCTGGTACCCGCTTCGGCGAAGCGGCGCCTTCGAGAAGCTCGACCACGCGGAGCGCCGGGCGATCCTCGGCGAGCACGGGACCATCGGCCGCGCCTACGGCGCCCAGGGGCTCGGAAGTGACGTGCGGCTCGCCTGTCATGGCCTCGACGCCAACGACAACGAGTACCTCATCGGGCTCATCGGTGAGGAGCTGCATCCGCTCTCCCATCTCGTACAGACCATGCGCGGCACGCGGCAGACGTCCGAGTTCATCCAGGAGATGGGCCCCTTCTTCGTCGGCCACGTCGCGCACCGGCAGAAGGGCTGAGCGCTGCCGGGGTCGAGCTTCGGGCAGGCGCTTCGGGTCACTACGGCGGGCGAGAGCCACGGGCCGGGCAACGTCGTCATCGTGGACGGCTGCCCGCCGGGCATCACGCTCGGCGTGGAGGATCTGGAAGCGGATCTGCGCCGTCGCCGTCCGGGGCAGTCGAAGGTCACGACGCAGCGGAAGGAGCCGGACGCCCCGGAGATCCTGAGCGGGGTCTTCGACGGCGCCACGACGGGCACGGCCATCGCGATCCTGGTGCGCAACCAGGACCAGAAGAGCCGCGACTACGCCGACATCAAGGACGTCTACCGGCCCGGGCACGCGGACTACACCTTCGACGCGAAGTACGGTCGCCGGGACTATCGGGGCGGCGGACGCTCGAGCGCGCGGGAGACGGTGGCACGGGTGGCCGCCGGCGTCATCGCCAAGAAGCTCCTGGCGAGCGCCTTCGGGGGCCGCGTCGTCGGCTACGTGGCGCAGGTCGGCGACGTCGTCGCCGAGGTACCCGACCCCGCGGCGCTCACGCTTCACGACGTCGAGACGCTCCCCGACGGCTCACCGAACATCGTGCGCTGCCCGGACGCGGCGGCTGCGGCACGCATGGTCACGCTCATCCAGGCGATGCGGAAGGACCAGGACTCCATCGGCGGCATCGCGGAGATCGTCGCCACGGACGTGCCGGCGGGGCTCGGGGAGCCGGTCTTCGACAAGCTGAAGGCGGACCTCGCGAAGGCGCTCTTCAGCCTGCCGGCTGTGGTGGGCGTCGAGTACGGCGCGGGCTTCGGTGTGGCCACGCTGCGCGGGAGCGAGCACAACGACGCCTTCGTGCCGGGGGAGGGCGGGCCGTCCACGCGGACCAACCGCCATGGCGGCATGCTCGGCGGTATCTCCAGCGGGCAGCCCATCGTGCTCCGCGCGGCCGTGAAGCCGACCTCGTCCCTACCGCGGACCCAGGACACGGTGGACACGGCGGGGGAGGCGACGACGGTGAGGACCAAGGGCCGCCACGATCCCTGCCTCCTGCCGCGCTTCGTGCCCATGGCCGAGGCGATGGTCGCGCTCGTGCTCGCGGACCACTGGCTGCGCTGGCGCGGTCAGGTGGGCTCGCGCTGAGGCTGGCGTGGGCCGAGCCGGCACTCGAGCAGCACCGACGAGCGGAACTGCACCTCGACGAGGGGCACGCCGCTCAGCGTCGGGGCGACGATGGCGAAGTGGAGCGGGTCGACGCCGAGACGCCAGCGCCCGCGCAGGTCGAAGAAGAGCCCGATGGGCCGAAGGTCGAGGAAGAACCCCGTCTGGCCGGGGTCGTCGAGCCGGTTGCTCCGGAGGAGCGTGGAGCTTCCCACGTAGAGCGCGAAGCGGAGCAGCCCCGAGGAGTGAAAGCGCTCGAGGCCGGCGGCGAGGTTCAGGGCGTGCTGGGTCCGGTTTCGGTCACCCTCGGCGATGCGCCAGAGCGTATGCTCGGCGCGGATCAGAAGGCCCCAGCGTTCGGCGCGCCAGCCGACGTAGACGCCTTCCTGCGTGGTCAGCGTTCGCGTGGCGTTGCCGGTCGTGACGAGGGAGAGGAGCGAACCCCCGCCGTCCACGCCGGCGACCCAGTGACGCGTGGCGTCCTGCGTCGCGATGGCCGGCTGGGCCTCGGCCCCGCCCGTCGTGAGAGCCGCCACGACGAGCGCCATGGAGAGCACGCGGCCGCTCATGGCGCCGCCGGGGGAGCAAAGGTCCAGAGCGCCCCGGCGCTCATGCCCAGGTACGCCTGGTCGCCGTCGATGGCGAGGTCGTAGCCCTCGACGCCCAGCGGGACGCGCACGGCGGGCGCCGTCGCGGGACTCGGCAAGGGCCAGATGGCGTAGTCCCCGTCGATGCTGAGGGCGACCACGGTACCCGCGCGGAAGGCGAGGCCGTCGATCCCGCCGCCGAGGGGGTCGAAGCGCCGCACCTCCTCGAGCTCGAGGTCGTAGACGACGACCTCGCCGCGCCCGAAGGCCGCCGCGACACGTCCCTCCCCGAAGGCGACGGCGGTCACGCTGTCGCGGGTCGCCGCCGTCGCGCGCACCTCCAGCGTGCGCGCGGCGACCAGCGCCACGCGGCCTGGGAAGGCGAAGCGCCCGAGCCCGAGCACCAGCAGCGCTCCGTCGGCGTCCGCGGCCATGACGTTGATGCGCTCGTCGAAGGCCCGTTGCCGGTCGTCGCAGCGCAGGGTCTGGTCGCGTCCGGCACTGCAGAGTGACCCGCCGCGGCGCACGACGGCCCGCACGTCGGGATGGGTGCGCTCCTCGAGGAGCTCGCCGGTGGTATCCCAGACCCGGACGGTATCGCCCCCCGCGCTCACGAAGCCCGCGTCGTCCGCGTCGAGGTCCCAGACCTGGCCCTCGTGGGCCGCGAGGCGCCGGGGCGGAAGGGCGTCGCCGAGGACCGCGATCTGGCCGCCCGACGAGCCCGAGATGGCGCGCCCGCCGCCGACGGCCACGGCCTCCGTGCGCTGCGCTGGCGGGTGCATGCGGACGATGCGCGGGCGGACGCCGCCGCCCGGTGGGTCGGCCTCGCTCGTGAAGCGCGGCAGGCAGCGCGGGGCGCCGCGTTGGCCTCCGGCGCCCTCGGCGGCGAGGCAGAGTCGGCGCGGGCTCCCATCGAAGGGCGCCCCGTCCTGGGCCACGTCGACCACGAAGCGGCCATCCACAGGCTGGAAGGCGTAGCGTCGCGCGGCGTCCTCGATCTCCCAGAGCAGGGTGGCGCCCTCCGGCAACGCGACGCCGATCGCGATGGAGCGTCCGGCCACGAAGGGCGACTCCCAGAGGAGCTCGTCGACGAAGGGCGCGTCGGCCCCCCGGAACGTGCCGTAGTCCGGGCGGAGCGTGGCGCCGCGGACCACCACACGGTCGTCGAGGGCGCGGGCGGCGCGGCGCCGCGCTTCGCCGCCGAGGTCGGCGTCCGTGAGCTGCGTGCAGCCGAGGAGCAAGAGCAAGGGCATGAGCCGCGTCATGGTGCCGCTCTCCGGCGCCACCCGAGATGCATCACCACGAGCGCGACCCATCCGAGCTGCGACGCGAGCCATCCTGGGGGAGCGGCGGCGACCGCGGCGCAGATGAAGGGCTCGGAGGGATCCCGCCGTGCCAGCGTGAGCCAGCGGCCGTTGTCGCAAAACTCGTCGGCGACGGAGCAGCCCGCCCGGTAGCGAAGCCACGCATCCAGGATGGACTCCACGGCCTGCGCGTCCCGACCGAGGAAGACCTCCCGCGCCGCGAGGAAGAGCTCGCCGGTGGCCCGCGTGGCGGCAGCGCGGAGCTCCGCCGTCTCCTCGCTGCACCGGTCCATGGCGTCCGAGTGCGGGAGCCCATCTCGGGACTCGCGTAGCGTGCCGCTCACGGCTTCCACGAAGTTGAAGACCGTGAGCACGCTACGGAACTCGTCGTGCTCGTCGCGGATGGTGTGGGAGAAAGAGTCCTGCAGCGCATGCGCCGCGCGGCCCAGGTGGAAGGCGACGGACCACACGTCGAGGTCGATGAGGCCGTAGAAGTCGAAGTAGAGCTGGGTTCGGAAGAGCTGCTCCTCGGCGGGAAGTCGCACCGCGGCATCGGCTTCGGCGACCTCTTCGAGGATGCGCGCGCGCGTCCCCTGGACCGCCGCTGCGTCGCCCTCCACGCCGTCGTCTTCGAGGCCGCGGAGCCCGTGCGCATATTGCTCTGCAGCGTCCGGATTCGTGTGGATGGTCCGCGCGCTCTCGAGGTTGAGGATGGCGTGTCCCTCCGTGTCGGGGGAACGCACGCCGACGAGCAGGCTGGTCAGGACGAAGAACTCCACCTCCGAGAGGCCCGTCGGATCCACGCCGACGGTCTCGAGCACGAAGCGGCCGACGCGCCGCCAGCCGCTGCCGCGGGGCACGACGATCTGCGCGGTGGGGAGCGAGAGCACCACCTCGTCGAAGGCCTCCGCCGTCATCACCTCGTGGCAGGGCTCGCTGAAGCCCGAGGCGATGCTGTAGGCGGCGGCCGGCGCCGGGAGCGCGAGGGCGAGGAGAAAGCCGATGGGCGCCAAACGGGTCATGGAAGCCTGACCTCGACCCCGAAGGCCGTGCGGTACTGGGTGAGGAGCAGGGTGGGGTGGCGGAGCGCGGGCGCGAGCAGGTTCAGGCCGAGCGGCGTGAGCTCGACGGCGACCCGCGGACCGAGGGGCCAGCGAAGCGAGGCCGGCCGGAGGTCGATGAAGAAGCCCGAGGTCCCGCGCTGGTGGAGCGGCGTGTCGCCGTTGAGCACCGAGAGCCCTCCCACGAGCGCGGAGCGGAGGCGCCCACGCGCCCAGACGCGCTCGATGCCGGCGCCCACGTTCCAGACGCCGGAGAAGGTCCCCGCGTCGAGCTCGGTGCCGAACCACACGTTCCGCTCGAGCACGAAGACCCCGCCCAGCGGAGCGTCGGGATCGTCGCCGCGGTAGGAGAGCCGGAGCGCACCCCCGAAGGAGACGTTGAGCAGCGAGCGATCCGGCTGGTCGGAAAACGCGGACCCGTGCGCTTCGAGCGCGATGCGCAGTGGCGGCGGTTCCGCAAGCGCCGGAGACGCGGCGATGGAGCCGGCCAGGAGCGCGAGGGAGACCGCGCTGGCGAGGGCCCCATTCACGCCGCCCATGCTGCCTCCACTTCGGCCACGTGCGAGCGAAAAAAGCGCCGCGGAGGCGACCTGGGCGTCGAAGTCCGGCTGCGTGACCCGACGAACGCGTCGCGCGCCGCACCTGTCGAAGGGGCGTGGTGACACCCAGCCGGCGTCCGCCGACGCCGTGTTGCTCCGCGGCGGGGTGTATCGTTCGCTCTCCGGGGCCTTCCGAGAGCTCGAGGAGCGGAAACGCCACGACGGAAGGCCGTCCCATGCGAGTAGCCTGATCGCCATGGCGACCCGGAAGCGACTCCTCACCGGCGCGCGCATCAGCGTCGACCGGGTGACCGTGGCCACTCCCTCCGGGCCCGTGGCGCGGGACGTGGTCGTGCACCCCGGGGCCGTCGTGATCCTCCCGGTGCTCGACGACGGGCGCGTGGTGCTCATCCGGAACCGGCGCGTGGCCGTGGGCGAGACCTTGCTCGAGCTTCCCGCGGGGACGCTGACGCCCGGTGAGGCGCCGGAGCGCTGCGCGCGCCGCGAGCTGGCCGAGGAGACCGGCTACCGGGCCTCGGCGATGGCGCCGCTCCTCTCGTTCTATCCCTCGCCCGGCGTGCTCGACGAGGTGATGCACGGCTTCGTGGCCACGGGGCTCACGGCCGGCGCGCAGGACCTCGACCCGGGCGAGGAGATCGCCGTCGAGCCGATGGATCGTGGCGCGCTCGACGACGCGCTCGCCCGCGGCGCGATCAAGGACGGCAAGACGCTCACGCTTCTGCTCTGGTGGGAGCGCTTCGGCCGCGATTGACGCCCATCCGCAGGGGGGCGGCGTGTCACACTCGCGTGGCACGCCTCGAAGATGCCCGCCGAGCTCCACGTCGCGTCCGCTGCAGCGGCTCGCCTCGCCGCCGTCCGGGCGCGTCTCGAAGGGCGCGCTCCCGGCGCGCCGGTGGTCGTGGCCGAGCCGACGCGCGCGGCGGCCATCGCGCTCCTGCGGACGCTGCTTCGCCGACTCGCTTCCACCTCTCTTGACACCTATGGCGGATTGATTCTCTTTTTCTCTCTTATGAGGTTACAATTTTTCTTTTTGCGACTCGTTCTCGCTGCTGAGCTGTGCTGCCTAAAAGTTTTGAAAATTCAGCAAAGGGGGT
>CALCTH010000134.1 GCA_937893795.1 uncultured Myxococcales bacterium
GGACGCGCCGCGACCGAGTCTCCCGCGGGAGGCGGCGCTGGCGGCGGCGCCCGCCCACGACGGAGAGCGTTTCGTGCTGCCCGCGGCGATCGCGCCGCGCCGCGCGGGCGAGGAGCCGGGCGCGTGATCGCCCCGCGAGGGCTCTCGTGAGCGCGGAGCGGCTCCTCGCGGCCGGGGTCGCCGCTGCGGCCGAGGCCGTGCGGGAGGGAAGGGTGAGCGCCCGGGAGCTGGTCGAGGTGGCGCTCGCGCGCTGCGGGGAAGATGCGCACGGGGCGCTCCTCCACGTCGACGCCGAGGGGGCTCGGGCCGCCGCGGACGCCGTCGCTGCGGCTCGCCGTGCGGGGGGAGCCCCCGGCGCGCTCGCGGGGGTGCCCTTGGCCATCAAGGACAACCTGTGCACCCGCGGGGTCCCGACGACGGCCGCCACTCGGCTCCTCGAAGGCTGGGTACCGCCCTACGACGCGACCGTCGTCGCGAGGCTTCGGGAGGCCGGGGCGGTAATCGTCGCGAAGGCCAACCTGGACGAGCTCGCCATGGGCTCCTCCAGCGAGACCAGCGCCTTCGGTCCGGTGCGCAACCCCCTCGACCCGTCCCGGGTTCCCGGTGGCTCGAGCGGCGGCTCCGCCGCGGCCGTCGCCGCGGGCATGACGCCGGGCGCTCTCGGAAGCGACACGGGGGGCAGCGTGCGGCAGCCCGCGGCGTTCTGCGGGGTCGTCGGTCTGAAGCCGACCTACGGCCGCGTGTCGCGCCGCGGGCTCGTGGCCTTCGCGTCCAGCTTCGACGTCGTGGGCCCGATCGCCCGCACCGTTCGGGACACGGCGAGGCTCTTGGGCGTCATGGCGGGGCCCGACCCCGAGGACGCCACGAGCGCCGACGCCCCCGTGGAGGCGTATGAAGCCGCCGCGGAGGAGGGCGTGTCGACGCTGCGCGTCGGCGTCCTTCGCGCCTCCCTGGACGCCGCGGAGCCCGGCGTCGCGGCACGGGTGGTCGAGAGCCTGGGCCGCCTGGTGTCGGCCGGGGCGACGCTCGTCGACGTAGACCTCCCGCACGCGGATCGCGCGCTCTCCGCCTACTACCTGCTCGCACCCGCCGAGGCGTCGAGCAATCTGGCCCGCCTCGACGGCATGCGCTTCGGCCCGCGCGCCTCGGCACCCGACCTGCGTGGGACCCATGAGGCGACGCGCGCGGGCTTCGGGGCCGAGGTGAAGCGCCGCATCCTGCTCGGGACCTACGCGCTACGGGCCGGCTACCGCGACCAGCTCTACGGCCGCGCGCAACGGGTGCGCACGCGCGTCGCCCGCGACTACGAGGAGGCCTTCGCCCGCTGTCACGTCGTGGCCGGCCCCACGGCGCCGACGGTGGCCTTTCCCCTCGGCGCCCACGCCGGCGATCCCATGGCCATGTACCAGGCGGACCTCGAGACGCTCCCGGCGAGCCTGGCCGGACTGCCTGCCCTCAGCGTGCCCGCCGGGGCCGCGGAGGACGGTCTCCCCGCGGGTTTGCAGCTCGTGGCCCCCGCTTTTGCCGAGCGTCGGCTCTTCGCCGCCGGAGCGGTCGCGCACCCGACCTGAGGCCCCCGCCGCCGCGCGAGCGATGTCGCGCCGGCCGGGCGCGGTGGCACGGAACGGCGCGCTCGCGGACCGGCGACCTCCGACGAAGGTCGGCTGCTCACGGGTGAACATCGAGCACGGAACGTGCATGCTGTCCCTCCCATGAGACTGCGAACGAGCCTCCTCGTGCCCGTCGGCCTGCTGCTCGTTGGCTGCGGCGACGCGACGGGATCCGTCCTCCCGCCGGATGTGGATCGGCCACCGAACGCGACGTGCGTGGCGCTCCCTCCCCCCGCGCCGCGGGGGTCGCTCCGGCTCGAGCCGGCCTTCGCGGACACGCTCTCGGGACGCGACGCCCGGGAGCTCACCCACGCCATCCTGCCGGCCCCGGGACGCCGGGGCTTCGCGACGCGCAAGAGCGGGCAGGTCGTCCTCTTCGACCTGGAGACCCCCGCGCGCGTCGTGCTCGACCTGGCGCCGCGCATGGACTTCGACGCGCCGGAGAACGGCCGCGTCAGCAGCGCCCTCGACCCCGACTTCGCAGAGACCGGCTTCGCCTACCTGGTGTACACCGTGCCCCCTCCGGAGGGCGCCCCGGAGGACGTACGACACGTCGGCCGGGTCGGTCGCTTCACCTTCGACGGGGACGCCTTCGACCCCGAGAGCGAGGTCGTCGTCCTGGACGTCCCGCAGGTCGCCGACGTCCACCAGGTGAACCACGCCGCCTTCGGCCGCGATGGCCTCCTCTACGTCGGCCTCGGCGACCAGCGTCGCCCGTTCACCCACTCGCAGGATCCCCGGACGCTGCCGGGCTCGCTCCTTCGTCTCGACGTCGCGAGTCGCGCCCCCTACGCGGTCCCGTCCACGAACCCCTTCGCCGACGGGGAGGAGGGCGCCCCGGAGGTCGTGGCCTTCGGTCTCCGGAACCCGTGGCGCTTCACCGTGGATGGCACCGATGGCGCCATCTACATCGGCGATGTCGGCGCGGGCGCGCGTGAGGAGATCGACGTCTTCGCGCCCGGGGCGAACTACGGCTGGCCGGAGCTCGAAGGCAGCGTCTGCAGCCAGATGCGACCGGATTGCGACCCCTCGGCCTACGTGGCCCCGCTCGTCGACGTCCTGCACCCGGACGTTCGGTCCATCGTCGCTGGGCCGCGGGTTCACGGTGACGCGCTCCCGGGCCTCGACGGACGCGTCCTCTTCGCCGACTTCGTCAGCGGCGGGCTCTGGTCCGCGAGCCTCGAGCGCGCAGACGCCCGGCGCGAGCTCGATGCGGGCTTCCTCGTCACGAGCTTCGCCGACGATCCCGCGGGCGGGGTGGTCGTCGTTCGCTACGACCCGAGCGGCGACGAAGGCGGTCTCCATCGCCTGGTGCCCAACGCCGGTACGCCGGCCGGGCCGCCCTTCCCGCGCCTCCTCTCCGAGACGGGGTGCGTCGAGGCCGACGACCCGCGAGCCTTCGCCGCGGGCGTCGTTTCCTACGCGCCCGTCGCCGAGCTCTGGTCCGACGGCGCCGACAAGGCGCGAGGCTTCGCGATCCCCGACGGGACGGCCCTCGCCGTGGACGGAGAGGGCGACCTCCGCCTGCCGGTGGGCTCCGTGATGATCAAGCACTTCGGCTTCGGCGGGCGCCTCCATGAGACCCGCCTCCTGATGCACACGGACGCGGGCTGGCAGGGCTACAGCTACCGCTGGAACGACGCGCAGACCGACGCGGAGCTCCTGGAAGATGGCCTCCGGGAGCCGCTCCCGAACGGCGTGGTATGGAGCTACCCGCGGCGTAGCGAGTGTGGGAGCTGCCACGTCGAGGCCTCGGGCGCGAGCCTCTCCCTCGAGGCGGCGCAGCTCGACGACGCGCAGCTCCGAGGAATCCTCTCCGGCGGCTACGTGGACCGGCGCGTGAGCACCGTCGACGCGCTCCGCGGAAGCCGTCGCCCGGCGCTCGTCGATCCCCACGGCGACGCCGCCCGCGAGACCCGGGTGCGCTCGTACTTCCACGTGAACTGTGCCCATTGCCATCAGCCCGGTGGCCCCGGCCGTGGTGGCCTCGACCTACGCGTCGAGGTCGAGCTCCGGCGCGCCGGCATCTGCGACGAGCGGGCGTCCACCGACTGCGTCTGGGACGTGCCGGACTCTCCCTGTGACGACCAGACGATCGTCGTGCCCGGGGCGCCGGAGCAGTCGATCCTGCTTCACCGCATGCGCCGCGAGGGCAACGTCGCCATGCCGCCGCTCGGACGCGGCGCGCCCGACGACGAGGCCGTCGCGCTCGTCGAGGCGTGGATCGCGGAGCTCGAGGCGTGCCCGTGAGCTGGGCGCGGGCTCAGGCCGCGCTTTCGGTACCCGGGCGGACCGTCTCGAGGTCGTCGGCGGAGGGCTCGTCTTCCGCGGGCGCGAGGATCACGCAGTTCCGTCCGGACTCCTTCGCCTCGTAGAGCGCCTTGTCCGCACGCTCGACGAACGCCTCGAGGCCGATGCCGCGGACGTAGGCGGCGACGCCAACGCTCGTGGTCACCGATGCAGGGCCATCCTCGAAGGCCGGGAGCGCCTCGATGGCCGCACGTACCCGCTCGGCCGCGACGGCGGCCCCCGCGAGGCCCGTGTCCGGGAGGATCGTCAAGAACTCCTCGCCGCCCCAGCGCCCGACCATGTCGACCTCGCGCAGGGTGCATCCGAGGGCCGTCGCGACGGCCCGCAGGACCTCGTCACCCGCGTTGTGCCCGTAGGTGTCGTTGACCGACTTGAAGCGGTCGATATCACAGAGCAGCACCGAGAGCGGCACCCCGTGCCGCGCCGCCCGGCGCATCTCTTCCTGGAGGCGTTCGGTGGTACGGCGGCGATTCGCGAGGCCCGTGAGGGCGTCGGTCGTCGCGAGGCGCCGCGTATCCTCGAGCAGGAGCATCGACTTCACGACCGGACCGAGCGTGCGCGCGACGATGGTCGCCGTGCGCTCGTCCTGTGCGCTCACGCCTTTGTGTCCGCCGTAGAGCGCCAGCTCGCCGAGACGCTCGCCGCCCGCCTCGATGGCGAAGCGATAGGTTTCGCCGCTCGTCGGCCGCTCCGCATGCCGCGGGTCGTGTTTGCGGAGCACGGCGAGGGGCTCGATGGGCGGAGGCAGTGCGATCGCGCCGCGCACCGCGAGGGAGATCGGCTCGGGGCAGGGGGCCCGAGCGAGCAGCGCGTGGCTCTCGTCACCGTTCGCGCCTTCGATGCGGAGCACGGCGTAGGCGCAGCCGATCACGTCGCCGAGGAAGTCGAGGGCGCGCTCGCAGAACTCGCGGCGCTCGGACACGTGGTCCATGAGCCGCTGGGCTTCGCTCATGACGACGGCGTCGTAGAGGTGACGGTCGAGGACCTCCGAGAGACGCGCCAGCGGATCGACGGAGCGGGACGTCATCTGCCGCGCCTCGCCGGGAGGGCGCCGCTCGAGCACGCGCTCGATGGCCGGCAAGAGCCCGGTGGCCATCTGCCCCTTGCCGATGTAGGCGTCCGCGCCCGCGCTGCGGCCCCAGAAGCGGCTGCGCGGGTCATCTTCGCCGGTGAGGAGCACGATGGGCAGGTCGCGCGTATGGGGGTCACTGCGCAGCATGCGGCAGAGGTGCACGCCGCTGATGGCGCCCATGGTCACGTCGCTCACGACGAGGTCGAAGGGGGCGTTCATGGCCTGGCGGAAGGCCTCCTCGCCGTCCTCTGCGGTGGTCACCTCGTGACCCACCTTGCGCAGGCGGAGCTCCACCGTCTTCCGGATGAGCGCGCTGTCGTCGACCACGAGGGTACGGATCGGACGTTTCTTGCCGTCGCCGCTTTCGCGGCCGATGGAGTCCATCCCCATGAAGGGCCCTTACGGTGGCTTCCGTCGTGCGTTGAGGGGCCGGCCGTCCGGGCCCCGGGAGCGGGGCCTGCTACACCGCGGGCATGACGCGCTTCGAAGCGGTCATCGGCCTCGAGGTCCACGCCCAGCTCTCCACCCGCACGAAGCTCTTCTGCGGGTGCTCCACGGCCTATGGGGCGGCCCCGAACACGCAGGTGTGCCCGACCTGCCTCGGGCTCCCGGGGGCGCTTCCGGCGCCGAATGCCGCGGCGATCGCGCTGGCGGCTCGCGCGGGCTTCGCTCTGGGATGCACCGTCGCCCGGCAGACCCGCTTCGACCGCAAGTCCTACTTCTACCCGGATCTCCCGAAGGGTTACCAGATCAGCCAGCTCGCCCTGCCGCTGAACGAAGGCGGTGGGCTCACGGTGCAGCTCCCGGAGGGAGAGCGCCGGGTGCGCCTCACGCGGATCCACGTGGAGGAGGACGCCGCCAAGAGCGCGCACGACGCCGCCAGCGGAGCCACGCTCGTCGACTTCAATCGCGCCGGCGTGCCGCTGGTGGAGATCGTCAGCGAGCCCGACCTGCGGAGCCCCGACGAGGCCGAGGCGTATCTGAGGCAGCTTCGCGACGTGCTGCTCTTCGCCGGCGTGAGCGATGGGAACCTCGAGGAGGGGTCCTTTCGCTGTGACGCCAACGTGTCCATCCGCCCGCTCGGGAGCGAGACCCTCGGCACGCGCGTCGAGCTGAAGAACATCAACAGCTTCCGCTTCGTGCGGGACGCGCTCGCGTACGAGATCCGGCGCCAGGAGGCGGTCGTCCGCGGCGGGGGCGAGGTCGTTCGGGAAACCCGGAGCTGGAATCCGGAGCGGGGGGAGAGCGCGAGCATGCGCGGAAAGGAAGATGCGGAGGATTACCGCTACTTCCCGGACCCGGATCTGCCGCCGCTCGCGCTGGACGACGCCTGGCTGGCCGCGCGAGAGGCCGAGGTCCCGGAGCTGCCCACGGCGCTCCGGGCACGCTTCGCGCGCGACCTCGGCATGACTGCGGAGGACGCCCGGGTGCTCGGCGCGCATCCCGCGCTGGCGCGCTACGTCGAGGACGCGGCGCGGACGCTCGCCGCCGAGGCCGACCTGCCCCTCGGAGCCGCCGGCAAGAAGATGGCCAACGTCGTGCAGGCGGAGCTCCTCCGCGACGTGACGCTCCACGGCCACGAGGCGTCCTTTCCCGTGTCCGCCGCTGCCCTCGCCGCGCTCCTCGCGCTCGTGGAGGCCGGGACCATCAACGGGAAGATCGCCAAGGCCGTGCTTCCCGTGATGCGCGACGAAGGGCTCACCGCAGCGGCCGTGGTCGCCCGTGACGGCCTCGCGCAGGTGAGCGACACCGGCGCCATCGACGCGCTGGTTGCCGAGGTCGTGGCGGCTCACCCGGCGCAGGTCGCGCAGTACCGTTCGGGGAAGAGGGCGGTGTTCGGCTTCTTCATGGGACAGGTCATGAAGCGCTCCCAGGGCAAGGCGAACCCCGGCGCCGTGAAGGAGGCGCTCACGGCGCAGCTCGCTCAAGAGTGAGTGGCGCGCCGCTGGTGTGCGCGTCCGGCGGGCGTTAGGAGCCGTTGCATGGACGTGCCGACGCTTCCCCCGCTCTCCCGGGCCCCCCTCAGTCACACGGGACGCGGGGCGCCGGGCACCTTCTTCGCCGTGGAGTACGACCCGGCGACGCGCGAGGTCGTCCTCCTCGAGCAGCGACGCTTGCCGGCGGAGGTGCGCTACGAGCGCCTCGCCACGCCCGACGCGGTCGCCGAGGCCATCCGCGGCATGATGGTGCGCGGCGCGCCCGCCATCGGGATCAGCGCGGCCTATGCGCTCTGTCTGTTGGCCTGGCAGGAGCGCGCCAGCGCCGCGGCGGGCTTCCTGCTCGCGAACGGGGTCGCCGGGCGCCTCCTGAACGCGACGCGCCCGACGGCGGTCAACCTGGCCTGGGCCATCGCGCGCATGAGCCGGAAGGCCGCCGAGGTGGCGGCCCTCGAGGGAGAGGCACGCTACGAGGCGCTCCTCGCCGAAGCCGAGGCCATCCACCTAGAGGACGTCGCGGCGTGCCGCGCCATGGGCGCGCGCGGCGCAGCGGACGTGCCCGAGGGCGCCACGATCCTCACGCACTGCAACGCGGGAGCGCTGGCCACGGGAGGCTATGGCACGGCGCTCGGCGTGATCCGAGCGGCCCACGAGGCGGGCAAGGCGGTGCGCGTGCTGGCCGACGAGACGCGGCCCTACCTTCAGGGCGCGCGGCTGACGGCGTGGGAGCTCCACGCGGACGGAATCCCCGTCGAGGTGATCACGGACAACATGGCCGCGCACTTCTTCCAGCAGGGCGCCATCGACTTCGTGGTGGTCGGCTCCGACCGCATCGCGCGCAACGGCGACGTGGCGAACAAGATCGGGACCTATGGCGTGGCCGTGCTCGCGCAGGCGCACGGCGTGCCCTTCACCGTCGCCGCGCCCTGGAGCACCGTCGACCTCCGCACGGAGAGCGGGGAGGGCATCCCCATCGTAGAGCGGAGGCGCGACGAGGTCGCGCGCGTAGGGGACGCAACCCTCGTCGCCGAAGGCATCCCTTGCCGG
>CALCTH010000135.1 GCA_937893795.1 uncultured Myxococcales bacterium
CCACGCGCCGAGCACCGCTGCCGACGCGGACCGGGGCATCGCACGTGGCTCTCATGCGGCCGGCGGACCGTCGCCGCCCGCCACCCGGGGGCTGCGCGGCGCGGCTCCAGCGGCTCGAAGAAGCCCGGACCAGCCGCGCGCCTCGTCGGCAACCAGCAGCTCGAGGCGCCCCTCCAGGAAGCGTTCCGCGACGGTGACGTTCGTTCGAAAGCCCTCGCCGCTCCATACCCCCATGCGCTTCACGAGCTCGGTCTTGCGAGGGCCGGCGCCGTCCCGCGCATCGGGCCCGAGGCGGACGACGTGCCCTCGCTCTTGCCAGTGGGCGCGAAAGCGCAGCGCCTCTTCGGCGGGGATCTCACCCTCGCGGGCCCGACGGAGCGCCGCGGGACCCGGCGCCGCGCCCTCGGGATAGGTGGCCGCGAAGGGCCAGCGCTCCGGCGAGAGCTCGCGAAGACGCGGGGCCGCGGCGAACCAACCGGCTGCGCTGGGCGGCGCATCGCCCACGGCAACGAGTCGCGACGCCACGACCTCCTCGAGCCGCGCAGGTCGGTAGCGGTCGATGCGAAGCGACGAGGACGCCGGCAGCGAGGCAGCGAGGCGAGCGATGGCCTCGCGGTCGTCCTCGCCGACATAGGCGACCCGGACCGTCGAAGGGGGGGCCGCGAGCGCGAGCGCGCGCACCTCGCGCGCATCGGTGACACCGACGTGTTTCAGCGCGGGGAGCGCAGCGTCGCCGCCGCGCTCTCCGGTCGGGCTGGCGTGCGCCAGATCGAGGGATTCGAGACCCGGCGGGAGCACGTCGAGGAGCTCCCGGGAAAACGTGACCTGGCCATGGAGCGCGAGGCGGGCGAGGCCCGGCGGGAGCGCGGCCGGCGCCTCGACGCGGACGCGACCGCGCAGGCGAAGGGCCGCGAGGCCGGTGCAAGCCGCCAGTGGCTCGAGGTCGACCATGCCGCGCGCGAAGAGATCGAGGGAGCGCAGCTGCTTGGCCACTGCCAGGGGCGCGAGCGAGCCTCGCCCCGTGCGGACGAGCGTCAGCTCCGCGAGCGCGGGCAGGAGCCCAAGGGCAGCCTGAAGATCCGTGCCCGCGAGCTCGTCATCGTCGGCCACGAGCGCCGGCGCCGTCCGTAGGGCGCCAAGCACCGCGCGCAGCTCCTCCGGCGCCACGCGCCCGAGCGCCGCGAGGGTCGAGAGCCGAAGGGCCGGCCGGCTCCAGCGTCCCGCGTCGTCGCGGAGTGCGTCGTGCAGCAGCCGCGCCCCGCGCGAGCCGAGGCTCCGGAGAAGCGCGAGGCCCTGCCGACGCCGGGCGGGTGCGGCGTCCTCGAGGAGCTGAAAGAGCGCCGCTCCGGACACCCCCGCGAGGTGCCACGGCGACGCGCCCGACGCCACGTGCCGCGCCGCCGTGGACGGCGCGCGACGCTCAGGAGCCGAAGCGCGCGTTCGGGTCGGCGGGGAGGAGCGCCCGAAAGAGCGTGCTGCGCGTGCCGTCGTCGCCGGCGTAGACGACCTCGATGGCCTCGCCCAGGGAGCGCGCGTCGAGGCCTCGAACGCCAAAGCGCTCGCCCTCTTCTCCGGGCAGCAGCGCCTCCGCGTCCACGAGGCGCCAGAAGAGGAGCTCGTGGCTCGCGAAGAGCGCCACTCGCCAGCGCGCGCCGCGGCGCCACGCGAGGTAGAGGCGGTAGCTCCCACCGTGAACGACGAGCGCCGGCTCGCCGAGGGCGTCGGCGCCGAGGGCGTCGACGGGCACCCGGGCGCCCGGGGGCGCGGCCTCGTCGTCGAGGGCATTGCCGACGCGGACGGACTCCCAGGTACGCGCGTCATCGCTCACGAGAAGCGCGACGCCTTGCGACGTGCGGAGCGCCATGGCGTAGCGCGTCCGCGCGTCGTCCACGGCCACCACCGAGGGCGCGTCGCCGGCGAGCGGCAGCGCCACGGCCTCCGGTGCTCCGGCGCGGGCCAGGGTGCCGTCGAGGGGAACCCGGAGCAGCGACGCGGCTCCGCCGGCGCTTGGCGTGGAGCGGGCGTAGAGGAGCCGCTCGCCACCGGGGGTCACCACGAGCTCCGGCTGGTCGAGGAGCTCGTCCGGGAGGAGCACGGTGGGGTTGGCGGCGTCGCCCAGGAGGAGCTCGTCCGCGCGGGCTTCGTCGCTGCGGCGCGCGACGAAGAGGCCGCCGCCGGACGCGAATGCCACCGCCGTCCGGCCCGCGTCGTCGCGGCCGAAGCTCGGACCGGCGCCGGTGGGCGAAGGAATGGCCCGCCCTCCTGCGCGGAAGGTGAAGGGGCCGCGCTCGCGCCAGGCCCGCGGCATGTCGCAGAGCGCCTCGCCCAGCACGAGGGACCCGAGCCGGGCGAGCGGCCTGCCGCTCGCGCCTGGGTTTCGGCTGTGGCCCCACACGATGACCCGGGCTGGCTCGGCGACGTAGGGCACCTCGGCGATGCGAAGCTCGCCGTCGCGGGCGACCTGCACCACACCGCTCGGGCTCAGGACGAGGGTCCACTCCGCGGCGTCGGTCTCAGGCCAGCTCGCCACGCGGTTCCCGCCGACGAAGAGGCTGACCTCCCGCCGCGGGCCGCTGTACGAGAGCCCCACCAGGGGCTCGACGAAGCTCTCGTCGCGAAGCGCCGCCGCGTCCGCTTCAGCCAGGACCCCGAAAGCTACGGACTCACCGCAGCCGTCGGCGCAGGCCTCCCCCGGCACGAGCACGCCGCGGAGCTCGGTCCGGCGGGCCGACAAATCGAGGGGCGCCGCGAAGACGAGGCCGCTGTCGAAGTCGCCGTCTCCTCCGGGCGCCAGCGCAGGTTCGGGCCCAGCGAGGTCGAGGAAGGGTCCGGGGGTGCCGAAGGACGTCGCGCCGAGGCATGCGAGGCTCGCGTCGCAGGCCGCGAGGGCCTCGACGCTCGCGAGGAGCAGCACGTCTTCAGCCCCGCAGCACGCGGCGTCGCCCACGCAGCAGCTCCTCAGCCCCTCGCGGCAGCTCGGGTCCTCGCAGTCGATGGCGCCGCCCGCGTCGTTGTCGACGCCGTCGTAGCAGGGCGCCGCGCCGCGCGAGGGATCCGCCCCCTCGAAGCCAGCGCCCGGGGAGTCGGTGGTGTCGATGGGGAAGCCCGCGTTGTCGCCCTCCGTGGGCGGGTCCATGTCCTGCGCGCCGGTGCCCGTGTCCGGCCCGAACATCGCGCCAAAGTCGGCAGTCGCTCCCGTGCCAGCGTCGCCCGCGTCGTCGCCGCATCCTCCCAGCGCGAGGCAAGCCGCGAGCGCGAGGGGCGCCGGAGCGCGCCTCACGAGCCGCTCCGCAGCAACGCCGCCGTCTCGCTCGCGGTGCGCTCGGCGCAGCCGAGCCGGCGCTGGATGCCGTCGTCGCCGGCGTAGCAGAGGAAGAGCCGATCCCCGCGACCCACGGCCGAGGGGAGCGCCGTGCCGAAGCGGTCGAAGCCCGCGCCGGAGGGGCCGAGAGTCTCGCCACCGACGAGGCGCCAAGCGACCAACGTGTCCGAGGCGAGGAGCACGACGCGGCTCCGCGCGCTGCGCCGAGCCTCGAGGTGAAGCCTCCAGCTTCCTCCGTGTGCGATGAGGCTCGGATGCCCGAGGACGCCGACGTCGCGGCGGGCGAGCGCGTCCGCGAGGCCCGCGTGGAGCTCCCCCCCGCCGCCCGGCGGCGCCGCGGCGGGCCCGGAGCCGCGCACGAAGAGCCCGAGCCCGGCCGGGAGCTCCGGGGCTTCCACGACGAGCACGGTGGCCTCCGCGAGCTCGACCACGTCGAAGGCGCCGATCTCGTTCAGGCCGAACCATGCCGGCTCGAAGCTCGGTGCGTCGGGTCGCGCCTCGAAGGGCGGCTCGTTCTCATCGCCGGAACGGACTCGCTCGGCGCGCACGAGACGCACCACGCCGCCGGGGCCACGTACCGCGACCCACAGCGCCGCGATGCCCTCGGCGCCGGCCACCGTCGCGACCCCCGTTCCGAGGACCGCGCCGGGTTCCAGCGCGACGACTCCCGTGGCCACGGGCGCGTCGAGCTCCCGGAGCATGCCGCCGGGTCCCGGCTCCAAGGCGCGGAGCC
>CALCTH010000136.1 GCA_937893795.1 uncultured Myxococcales bacterium
ACAACCCGGAGATCACCAATCCGCACTGGATCTACCCGCTCGATCGGCTTCGTCTCCGCGAGCCCGGTGGGGCGACGACCTTGACCACGGCGCCGCCGGCGACGGTCGCTCCGGCGCGACGTCCTGCGGCGGCCGTCGTGCTGGAGGCGCAGGGATTCCTCGACCCGCAGGCGCTCCAGAACGCCGGCGAGATCGTGGGTGCGCCCGAGGAGCAGATGCTGCTCTCCGTGTACGACGAGGTGTACGTCTCCTTCGATGGCGACACGACGCCGCAGCCCGGCACGCTCTACAGCATCTTCCGCGAGGTCCCGGACGAGGAGCGGCTGCCCGACGAGGTGGGGCAGCTGGTGCGGATCCTCGGGACCGTGCGCCTCGAGGACTACGACGAGGTCCGCGGGGTGGGCCGCGGGACCATCGTGGAGGCCGTGGATCCCATCGAGCGTGGGTTCCTCGTGGCGGAGATCCCGCGCACGCTCGAGCTCGTCGAGCGCGTGCCGAGCACGGTGGACGCCGTGGCCGAGGTCGCGGCGACGCTGCGGCCGCGCCAGCTCAACGGCTCCGGGCAGGTGGTCTTTCTGACCATCGGCGAGAGCACGGGCGTTCGCGCCGGCAACCGTGTCTTCATCACCCGCGAGGGCGACGCATGGCGGGACAACCGCCTGAGCCGGCGCCTGAGCTACGGCGAAACCGTCGAGGACTCGCGCGAGCCGCGCGATTATCCGACCGAGGTTCTGGCCGAGGGTACCGTGGTCGACGTCCGTGAGGGCTCCTGCACCGTGCTCATCACGCGTTCGCTGACCGACATCCAGCTCGGTGACCAGGCGGAGCTCCGCGCCGGCTTCTGAGACGCCAGCGCTCCGCTGCGGCGGTCCGCACGGACATGCGTTGCCTCCCGGTGAGGGGCCGGGCGATGCTCCCGCCGGTGAGCGAGGCGACCGAGGCCGGGCGCCGCGGGCGCGTCGCGTCCGGGGGCGGCGAGCTGCGCGAGGCGCTGGAGCGCGAGCGGCGGAAGGTCCGCGCGCTTCAGGAGGTGGGTGGCCTCCTGGGCTCGACGCTCGATCTCGACGAGCTGCTCTCGCTGGTGCTCGAGCGGGTCTCGGAGGTGATCGAGGCGGAGCGCTCGACCCTCTACCTCGTCGACGACGCCACCGGTGAGCTCGTCTCTCGGGTGGCGCAGGGGTCCACGACGTCGGGGGAGATTCGCCTTCGCAAGGGCGAGGGCCTCGCTGGCACGGTGGCCCAGAGCGGCCGGCCTCTGAACATCAAGGACGTGTATCTCGATGCCCGCTTCGACCGGAGCTGGGACGAGAAGAGCGGCTTCCGGACCACGTCGATGCTCTGCGTGCCCATGCGCAACCAGCACCACCGGATCATCGGCGTGCTCCAGGTGCTCAACAAACGCGCGGGCTACTTCTCGACCGACGACGAAGCGCTCCTGAGCGCCCTCGCGGCGCAGGCCGCCGTGAGCATCGAGAATACGAAGCTCTTTCACGGCCTGGTGGGCAAGAACGCCGAGCTCATCGAGACGCAGGAGAAGCTCCGCGACCGCGTCCGCGAGCTGGACGTGCGCTTCGAGGTGGCCCGCGCCGCCGCGTCGCTCGCCGACCTCGAGGAGCTCCTCGGCCACGTGCTCGCGCGGGCGCTTCCGGCCGTCGCAGCGCGCGCGGCGGCCGTCGTGCTCGCTGACGAGGTGACCGGGGAGCTGCGCTGCGTGGCGGCCCTTGGCGCGCACGCCAAGGAACGGCGCGGCCGGCCGGCGGAGGGTGTCGCCGAGTGGGTGGCGCGGCATCAGGAGCCCGAGCTGCTGAGCGGCGACGACGACCGGCTGCCCGCGGGCGTCCTCGACGTGCTCTGCGTACCGCTCCGCTGGGACGACGAGAACGGACAGGGGGTCGGTGCCCTCGAGCTCTCGGGCAAGGTCGGGTCCCCCGGTCGCTTCACCGAGGACGACCTGAGGCTCGCCGAGGCCATCGCCGGCCAGCTCGCGACGTCGATCCAGCTCGCACGGACCCGGGTCCGGCGGGAGCGAGAGGCCCGGCTCACGTCGCTCGGGCAGGCGCTCTCCAGCGTGCTCCACGACCTGAAGACGCCGATGACGGTGATCAGCGGCTACGCGCGGCTCCTCGCGACGGAAGAGGAGCCCGCGGCCAAGGAAGAGCTTCTCGAGACCATCCTCCGGCAGGTCGCCACGCTGAACATGATGACGCGGGAGACGCTCGCCTTCGCGCGCGGGGACCGGAAGCTGTGGCCGCGCAAGGTCTACCTTTACAAGTTCTTCGAGGAGCTCGCGGAGCAGCTACGGCGCGGTCTCGGCGACCGCCTCGACGTCGCGCTCGAGCTGAACGACCGCGGGACGGCGCTCCTCGACGAGGCGAAGATCCAGCGCGCCGCGCACAACCTCGCGCGCAACGCCGCGGAGGCCCTCGATGAGCACGGGCGCCGAGGTACCTTCACGGTCGGCGTCGACCGCGGCGAGGACGGGGCGCTCGTGCTCCGCTTCCGCGACGATGGGCCGGGCAGCCCGCAGGAGCTTCAGCCGCGCATCTTCGAGTCCTTCCTCAGCCTCGGGAAGGAGGAAGGCACGTGGCTCGGCCTCGCCATCGTCCGCCAGGTGGTCACGGACCACGAGGGGGAGCTGACGCTCCGCTCGGAGCCGGGCCGGACGGAGTTCGTGATCACGCTGCCTCAGCCCGAGGGCTGAGCCTGCGTCACTCGTCGTCGTCGTCGGCGGGCGCTTCGCCGGCCGCGGCTTCTTCGGAAGCTGCCTCGTCGGAGCCGCCCTGCGGGGACTCCTCCGTGGCCGGAGCGTCGGCCGCGCTCGCCTCGTCGGCGGCGTCGTCCGACGCCTCGTCCTCGTCGTCGCTGGCCTGTCCGGCGATTTCCGCGTTGGCGCGCTCGCCGGCGGCCTCGAGCGACCCGTCGCTCGGCGAGCTCATGTAGGCGAGCGTGGCCGAGAGGATCATGAAGAGCGCGGCCGAGCCGGCCGTGAGCTTCGTGAGGATGTTGCCGGCGCCGGCGCCGCCGAAGACCTGCTGCCCCGCGCCTCCCGCACCGCCTCCGAAGGCCGCGCCCATGCCGCCGCCCTTACCGCTCTGAAGCAGCACGACGAGAATGAGGAAGAGGCAGACGATGACGTAGACGACGGAGAGGAAGGTGAACATCGAGGGTCTCGTTGTGCGGCGGAGGCGCCCTAGAGCGCGGCCCGGACGATGGGAGCGAAGGTTTCCACGGCCAGGGAGGCGCCGCCCACGAGCGCCCCGTCGATGTCGGCCTTGGAGAGGAGCTCACCCGCGTTGGCCGGCTTGACCGAACCTCCATAGAGGATGCGCAGCGACTGCGCCAGCTCCGGGCCCCGGAGCGTCGCGACCCGGCCGCGGATGGCGGCGTGCATGGCCTGGGCATCGGCCGGCGTGGCCGTGCGACCGGTCCCGATGGCCCACACGGGCTCGTAGGCCACCACGCGCCCCTCGCGTGGCCGGCCTCCCGCTCGTCGAGGCGCTCGCCCACGCAGACGATGGGCGCGAGGCCCGCGCGGAAGGCCGCCGCGACCTTGCGCTGCACGCCTTCGTCGGTCTCACCGAAGAGGGTCCGGCGCTCCGAGTGGCCAAGAATGACGTGGCTCGCCCCGGCGTCGGCGAGGAGCGCGGGCGAGAGCTCGCCCGTGAAGGCCCCGGCGTCTTCGTAGTGCATGTTCTGGCCGGCGACGGCGATCGCGGAGCCGGCGAGCGCGTCGGCCACGGTCGAGAGCCCGGTCGCCACGGGCGCGACCAGCACGTCCACGGAGGCGAGGCAGTCCTCGACGTTCGTGCGCAGCTCACCGGCGAGGCTCCGGGCCTCGGCGAGCGTCTTGTGGAGCTTCCAGTTCCCCGCCACGAGGGGTCGGCGCGTCGTCATCGGTTCATCTCCCGCGCTCGTCTATCGAAGCGCTTCCATGCCGGGAAGCCGCTTGCCCTCGAGGAGCTCGAGGCTCGCGCCGCCGCCCGTGGACACGTGCGAGACTCGGTCGGCTACGCCGGCGGCCTTCACGGCGGCCACGCTGTCTCCACCGCCCACCACCGTGAAGCCCGGGCAGGCCGCGATGGCCTCGGCCACGGCCACGCTGCCAGCGGCGAAGGTCGGGTTTTCGAAGAGGCCCATGGGCCCGTTCCAGAAGACGGACTCGGCCTTGCGGACACGCTCGGCGTAGTGCTTGGCGGTCTCGGGGCCGATGTCGAGGGCGAGCCGATCGGCGGGCACGCCGTCGGTCTCCCAGGTCTCGGCGACCGTTGCATCCAGGCCGTCGCCGAGCCGGAGATCGACGGGGAGGACCAGCTTGTCGCCGGCCCGGTCGATTAGGCTCCGGGCCAGCGGGAGCTTGTCGTCCTCGACGAGGCTTCCGCCCATGCTCTTGCCCTGCGCGGCGAGGAAGGTGTTGGCCATGGCGCCGCCCACGAGCAGCGCGTCCACGCGGGTCAGGAGCGCCTCGAGGACGCCGATCTTGTCGGACACCTTCGCGCCGCCGAGCACGGCGACGTAGGGCCGCCCGGGGCTCTCGCGGAGCGCCGAGAGCGCTTGGATCTCCTTCTCGAGGAGCAGCCCCGCGCCGCGCTCGCCGACCATGCGGGGGAGGGCGCTCACGGAGGCGTGGGCGCGGTGAGCTGCGCCGAAGGCGTCGTTCACGTAGACGTCGGCGAGCGCCTTGAGCTCCCGGGCGAAGCCCTCGTCGTCGGCCTTCTCGCGCGGGTCGAAGCGCACGTTCTCGAGGAGCGCGACCTGCCCGTCCCGCAGGTCGCCGACCACGCGCTTGGCGCCGTCCCCGGCGCGCTCGTCGGTGAGGCGGACCTCGCCGCCGGCGAGGAGCTCGGCCAGCCGTGCGGCGACGGGCTCGAGGGAGAGCGCCGGCACGACCTTTCCCTTCGGCCGCCCGAGGTGCGAGCAGAGCACGAGCCGCGCACCGCGCTCGAGCAGATGCGTGATCGTCGGAAGCGCGGCGCGAATGCGCGTGTCGTCGGTGATCGCGCCGTCCTTCATCGGGACGTTGAAGTCGACGCGGCAGAAGACGCGACGGCCGTCCACGTCGAGGTCGCGGACGCTCCGGATGCCGGTGGCGCGGAGGCTCATGATCGCCTCAGAGCTTGGCGGCGAGCGTCGCCGCCAGGTCTACGAGGCGGCTGCTGTAGCCCCACTCGTTGTCGTACCAGGCCTGCACCTCGACCAGGTCCCCGCCGACGACCTGCGTGAGCCCCGCGTCCACCGTCGAGCTCGCGGAGCTGCCGATGTAGTCCGTGGAGACCAGCGGCGTCGTCTCGTAGGCGAGGATGCCCTTCAGCGGGCCCTCGGCCGCGGCCTTCAACGCACCGTTGACCTCGTCCACGGTGGTCGTGCGCTTCACGTCGGCCGTGAGCACGACGAGCGAGACGTTCGGCGTCGGGACCCGGACGGCCATGCCGTCGAGCTTGCCCTTCAGCTCCGGCATCACGAGGCCGATGGCCTTCGCCGCGCCGGTCGTCGTCGGGATCATCGACATGGCGGCGGCGCGCGCCCGGCGGAGGTCGCTATGCGGCAGGTCCAGGATGCGTTGGTCGTTCGTGTACGAGTGGATCGTGAGCATCACGCCCTTCTCGATGCCGAAGCTCTCCTCGAGCACCTTCGCGACGGGCGCGAGGCAGTTCGTCGTGCAGGAGGCGTTGCTCACGACGTGATGCTTCGAGGGATCGAGGTCGCCGGAGTTGATGCCCATGCAGAAGGTGCCGTCGACCTCACCCTTGCCCGGGGCGCTCAGCACGACGTGCTTGGCGCCCGCCGCGAGATGCGGGCCGGCCGCTTCCTTGTTCCGGAAGACGCCGGTGCACTCGAGCACGACGTCGACGCCCCAGTCCTTCCACGTGATGTTGGCGGGGTTGCGCTCCGCGCTCGTCGGGATGCGCTTGCCGTCGACCACGATGGCGCCGTCCACGGCGCTCACGTCCTTGCCGAAGTGGCCGTGCACCGAATCGTGGGCGAAGAGATGCGCCAGCGTCGCGTCGTCCGTCAGGTCGTTGATACCCGCGAGCTCGAGGCCTTCCCGACCCTCGCTGAGCAGAATGCGCGCCGCACAGCGCCCGATGCGGCCGAAGCCGTTGATGCCGATCTTGATGGTCATGTGGTGCTCCGCGTGTGCGCCGCAGCCGTCGCGACGCAGGATGGGCGGGTCTCAGAAGTCAGACGCCGGCGACGGACCCCTCACCCGCCGGTGACGCCGTACGTAGCAACCTTCGGCCGTGAATCCAACGCAGGATCGTGCTCATGGACGGACGAAGAACGGCCGCCGCGCCGAAGCGTCAGCGGCCGTGTGGCCCGAGGCCGGGTCGCGTCAGGCGCCCTGCTTGATCTCGCTCGTCACGAGCTCGAGCAGCGCGCTCGTGAAGCCGACGATCTCGCTCCGGGAGTGGCGATGCTGGATCCGTCTGCAGGCGCGGTCATTCGCGAGGCTGCGCAGCGCGCGCTCGGCGCCGGGCACGAGGCGCGGGCGGTCGGCAGGGGTGGCGGACACGGGCTGCGGCGGCGTCATGGGGAGTCTCCGCGGCGCGATGGGGAGCGCGCCTGCGACGAGGGACGGAGCAACCTCCGGGCCAGCCGCTCGCAGTCTCGCCCGTCGCCCGGCGCGCTGCGAGAATCACAGCGATTTTCGCGGCTTCAGCCTTCGAAGGTGTGAACGTGGGGGCGCAGGCGCGGCGGCCAGCCCTCGGCTGCGAGCGACGCGACCGTCGATCGCCGCGAAGCCCCCTACGCACTTCCCGGGCGAACGCGAAGGCGCGTTCGCGGGGTGAAGCACGCTCACTCTTCGGTCACGTCCTCGGTGCCCTCGTCCGCTGCCAGGTCGCCGTCCGTCCGGTCGGCCTTCGCGGCCGCATCCGCCGCGCTCGCCTCGTCGCCCTCGCCGCTCACGGGAGCGTCCTCGGGCGCCGGCTCGGCCGACTCGAGGGAGCGGATCCGCCCCTGCACGTAGATGCGCATGTTGCGCACGGCCTTGTCGAAGTGAAGCTCGGCGTCGTGCGCGCGCCCGAGGAGGTAGAAGACCTCCGGATGCCGGGCCACGTAGTCCGCCTCGCCCCGCACCAGGTCCTCGAGCTGGTCGATGGCGTCCCGGTAGCGCGAGGGAAAGCCCGGTGCGGTCTTGTAGAGGAGGTAGGCGTAGAGGAGGCGAAGACCGGGACCGCTGTGCATGCGGAGCGGCGCCGGAATGTCCTCCATGGCGGCGAGCGCGTTGCCGTAGGCCCCCGCGTCCACGGACGCGCGTACCTCCGCGAAGCCCTCCATGAGCTGACGCGCCTCCCGCGCCGCGAGCTGAGGGCCGGGCACGGGCGTCTCGACGCGCACCGGCGGCTCGCCCTCGGTGCTCATCAGCTTGGTGAGCACCTCCGCCGCGACGTAGGTCTCCCGGGAGCGCCCCGCGCGCTGCGCGCGGGTGATGAAATGCGCCGCCTCGGGCTTCTGTCCGTGGGCCATGAGCGAGAGCGCGAGCTCGGCCATTTCGTCGGCCCGGGCGGCGCCGTCCTCGCTGAAGCCCGTCGCGAAGCGGCGCATGCGGCCATAGGGCCAATCCGGTGAGTAGATGTTGGCGAGGTAGCCCTCGAAGCGCTGGAAGCCGATGAGGTCTCGCGGCGCCGCGAGCTCGATGAGCGCGTTGTCGTCGGTGTTGAGCGGCGCGGGCTGCCGGTAGCAGTCCGGGCCCGTGCATCCCTGGTCCGAGGGGTTGTTGGACGCCGGATCGGCCGTCCATGCGCCGCCGCGGCGCCGGTGCTCGATGCGCGCGAACTGCATGACCTCCTGGCGCGAGCCGAGGAGGAGGCGCGCGAAGACGTCGAAGGGCGAGCGAACGTAGGCCCGCTCGAGCTCCTCGCTCACGCCCTCGTGTCCCATGGCGCGTCGCACGCGTCGCAGGTCCATGGGGAGCGGGCTGTCCGAGCCCAGGATGACCGTATCGCTCGACAGATCCTCCGCCGCGAAGACGGCCACGTGCTCGAACTGAGACGCGAAGGTCCGATAGATGGTCTTGATGTTCTCCGGGCTCAGCTCGTAGAGCTGCACCCACTCGCAGAAGATGCCGCCCTCGCGCAGGCGCCGCTTGGCGATGCGGAAGTGGTCGGTGGTGAAGAGGTCCGAGACGCCCGTGATCCACGGGTTCGACGGCTCGCTGATGATGACGTCGTAGGTCTTCTCCGTGCTGGCGAGGTGGTTTCGGCCGTCGTCGTTGACGATGGTGAGCCGGTCCATCTCCACGTAGGGGAAGGTGTCCTTCACGTAGGCGAGCCCGTTGACGTCGCCGAAGAACTTCGAGGCGTCGATGATCGATCGCTCGAGCTCGATCACGTCGACGCTCGCCACGGGGAAGTCGAGGGCGGTGCCCACGCTGACGCCGGAGCCGAAGCCGATGATGGCGACGTCGAGGTCCGCGGGCCCCTTTTCATGCAGGAGCAGCGGATAGGCGGAGACCATGATCTGCGTCGGCATGTCGTCGCCGTTCGAGGCGTCGACTTTGCCGTTGTTCTTGAGCGCGTAGTGGCGGCCCCAGCGCTCGACGGTGACCGTCGTGGAGAGCCCGTCGTGGTAGTAGACGAGGTCCGGCTCGCCCCAGGCGTCACTGCAGGCATCGGTCGCGAGGGAGACGCGGAAGACGCCGAGCGTCATCTGGCTCAGGCTCCAGCGGGCGGCGCCTTCCGGACGCCAGCCGAGGAAGAATGCACCCGCGATGAGCGCCGGGATGAGGGGCGCGAGGACGTAGATGGTGACCGCGTACCAGGCAGGCGTGCGCGTTCCTTCGCGCTCGTCGCCCTCGCCCTCGTCGCCGGCCTGCTCCGCGCCGCGCGCGCCCTCGTCCTCGCCTTCGTCGGCCGCACCGAGGATGAGAAGCACGAGCGCACTTCCCAGGTAGAGGAAGATCCCCACGAGAATCGTCCGCTCCATGCCCAGGTTTTCCATGAGCACGAAGCCGGGGAGCCAGGCGCCGAGCACCGAGCCGAGCGTATTGCTCGCGTAGACGACGCCGACGTCGCGTCCGACGCCCTGACCGCCGAGGCTCCAGAGGCGCAGCACGAGCGGGAAGAAGGCGCCCATGCCCACCGTCGCAGGCAGCGTGCAGAGCGCCACGGTGAGGAACATGAAGAAGCGAACGAGCCCGACGCTGTCCGCCAGGCTGTCCACGCTGCTGACGAGCGAGGCGAAGGCGCAGGGCACTTCGTCCTGAAAGACGTAGTTCACGAAGGCGGCGACGCCGATGAAGAGCGCCATCATGGCGAGCTGCAACACGGGGAAGCGCCGGAAGGCGACCACGACGGCGAGGAAGGCGGCGAGGCAGACCGTCACCGCGCCCGCGATGGCGGCGAAGCGCCCGTCGACGACCAAGGGCACGAGCAGCCCCGCCGACGCGGGCACGGCCAGCATGAGCAGCGCCGGCGTCGCCGGGCTCTCGGGCCCCGCCATCACGCGCCGCCGCTGCTGAGCCGCGCCGACGCCGATGACGCCGATGGGGAGCAGGAAGGCCAGGCAGACGAGAAGGTAGACGCCAAGGCCGCGATCGACGCCGACGGGCGCGGCGGCGAAGAAGATGTGGCCGCCGGCGGGGGGGGCACTCGTCCCGAGAAGCCGGCGAGGGGCCAGCGTCCCGGACGCGACCGCGGAGCCCCCGGCGATGCCTGCGAGAAAGGTGAGCAGGATGAGCCCGAAGGACTGGAAGGAGGACCCGATGGTCATCGCCAGGGCCCGGCTCCAGACCACCTCGTAGCAAAGCGACGCCAGGCCGCTGACGGCGAAAACGACGAGCGCCGCCTTACGCGCGAGCGGCGGAACCGGGAGCGGAGCGTCCGCGGGGGCCGGGCCCGCGTCGCCGGCGGCGACCTCCGCGTCCCGGCCGGCCGCCGCGGCGTCTTCCTCGGCCTGGGCGCGAAGCCACGAGGCGTCGGGCCGAGAGGGGAAGATGCGAATCGGCTCGCCTTGGGTCCATCGGCCGCGAAGCAGGCTGCCGCGCGCTGCGAAGAGGCCGGCGGCCAGGAGCAGGTTGGCGAAGGCCGCGACGCCGTTCGTCGCGCTCACGCCGAGCAGGGGCATGAGCACGAAGGTGCCGAGGCCGACGCCCGTGCACGCCCCGAGCGTGTTGACGGCGTAGAGGGCGCCGACGAGCGCCCCGACGTTGCCCGCGTCGCCCCGCCGGCTCACGAAGTGCTGGGAAAGGAGCGGGAGGCTCGCGCCCATCAGCGTCGTCGGCACGAGGAGGATGGGGAGCACCGCCGCGAAGCGACCGAGGATGAGCCCGAAGGCGCCGACGTCACCGGCGTGGAGCGTGCGGTTGACGTCGGCGAGCCAGCCCTCGGGGTCGACGAGCGCCGGAAGCAGCAGCGCCCACAGGCCGACCAGGCCCTCGACGAAGGCGTAGGTCATCAGCGGGTGCTTGATGCGGTCCGCCACGCGGCCGGCGAGGAACGCGCCGAGGCCGAGGCCCGCCATGAAGACGGTCACCGTGGTGCTGATGGCGACGCTGCTCGCGCCGAACACGTGGCTCAGGTAGCGCGACCAGATGGACTGGAAGACCAGGCCCGTCGCCCCGGAGAGGATGATGGCGATGAAGGCGACGGGGAGCCCCGCCGTGAGCCCGCCGCCGCCCGCCGGCGTTCCGGCGTCGGACGCGGTCACGGACGGCGCGTCAGGCGCGGCATCGGTGGTCTCGGCCATGCGGGGCCCGAGCCTGCCCGCGCGGGGACCGCGGCGCCAGCGGGCGAGGCCGGGCCGGGGCGTGAGTCCGGCGCTAGAGTCCGTGCGTGCGCACCCCTCGAAGCTCCGCGCGGGCATGTCTCGCTTTCCTCGCAGCGACCGCCGTGATGGCCGGCGCGGCGTCGCTCGGTGCGCAGGAGACCGGCGCGGCGGGGCGGCGCGCAGCGCGGGATCTCGATCGCGCCGAGCGCTTCTTCGCCTCCGGGGACCTCGGTAGCGCCACGAGCCTCTTCCGCCGGGCGGTGCAGTCGGACCCCGGCAGTAGCGCGGGCTATCTTGGGCTCGCGCGCACGTATCGCGCCCGGGGCGACCTGCGCGAAGCCGAGGCCGTGCTCGAGTCCGGCCGCCGCCGCGTGCCGGGGAGCTTCGAGCTGACTCGGGCGCTCCTCGAGCTCCGCATCGAGCGGGGCGAGGGCGATCGGGCGCAGCAGGAGTTGCCGGAGCTGCTGCGGCGCTTCCCGGAGCGCTCCGAGCTGCGTCGTCTGGCCGCCGAGCTGGCGCAGGAGGCCGGCCGCTTCAGTGAAGCCCTGGCGGCCCATCGCGCGGTATTGGATCTGGAGGCGCGCGGGAGGAGCGTGCGGGACGAGGACCTGGCGGCGGCGCGGGCCTTGGCGCCGGCGCTGGTCCTTCTCTTGGGCGACCGGGACCCCGTGGCGCGCTGCGGGGCCACCCCGGTCCGTCGCGCCCTCTGCGCGCGCGGGCGCTGAGCGCTCGACCATCAACTCTGCGCACGCAGCACGGTCTTCACACCCTGCGTCGCTTCGTTCACGAGCTTGGAGGCGAGCTGGAGCTCCTCGGCCCAGCGGTACACGCCGGCCTGGAGCGCGAGCAGATCGGCGGGCTGGAGGCCCCCTCGGCGTGCCCGTCGGATGGCGCGGTCGACGAGCTGCTGCCGCGCGCTCAAGGACCGGGCGCTCGCCTCGAGCACGTCGCCGAGGCGCAGCACGCCGGCCGCGGTCGGCTGGACGCTGTCCCGAAAGCGGCGGCGGAACGCGTTTCGGGGCGGCCGGGAGGGGGTCGTGGCAGGCAATCTCGCGGGGGCGATGCGGGGGTGCGGCATGTGCCCCCTTCGACGCCGTAGCGCCCCGGTTGCGTGAGACGGGGCGCGCGGCCTCAATCCTCTTCGAGACCGTCTCGGAGCCGCGCCAGCGCCTTGCCGTGCAGCCGGCTCGCCCAGCTCTTCGAGATGCCGAGCTCCTCCGCCACGTGGTCGAAGCGGCGGCCTTCGAAGTAGAAGCCGCGGACGAGGGCCGCCTCGCGCTCCGGGAGCGTGCCCACGAGCGCGCGAAGGCGGCGCTTGGTCTCCTCGTGGACCACGATGGTCTCGGGGCTCTCGTCCGGCCGCTCTTCCTCCTGACCGACGGCGCTCGCGAGATAGCTCGCGGTCAGCTTGCCGACGGCCTCGCGCAGCACGGCGGCGCTCCGCGCCTGGTCGGCGCGACGCGCGGGGTCCGCCGCGCGCGCGTCCGCTTCGCCTTCGCCGAGGTAGAGCGCCGCCTGGGCAGCCTTGAGCTGCTGGTAGGCGCGGGCCGGCAGTGCCCCCGCCGCGCGCACGCCATCGATCACGGCGCCACGGACCCGGTAGTAGGCGAACGTGTTGAACTGGACACCGCGCGAGGGATCGAAGCGGCTACGGGCTTCGAGGAGGCCCTGGAAGCCATAGGCCATGAGATCGTCCTGGTCGCCCGTCAGCTCGTAGCGCGCGCGAAGCCGGGACACGATGCCCGCCACGAGCGGGCGGTGCTCTTCGATGAACGAATCGTCCGCGGACAACGGGGACTCCGTACGTGGACGCACGGGATAGCCGTCCCGGGACGAGTCGGTCAAGACCGCGCGCCGGCTCCACGTCGCCGCCCCCGGTACTGGTCCTGGCGGCGGCCCTCGCGTAGGGGAAGGGTGATGGGCAGAGCGGCCGAGACCCCGCCCCGCGGCCCGGTGCGCGCCGACCGGGCGCGTGCGGGTGCCTTCGCCGAGCTGGCGACGCGGGCGGGCGAGGACCCCGCGGCGGCGGAGGCTCTGACCCTCGCCTGGGCCTCCCACGGACCGCTCGAGCGACGCCGCTTGGCCGAGGCGCTGGCCACGGACACCTGGGCGCGCGGCCGCGACCCCTCGGCGATGCTTCGGCTCTGGGCCGCGCTCGCGCCCGCTGCGCGGGCACGCCGCGCTCTCGAGCGCCTCGCGCCGCC
>CALCTH010000137.1 GCA_937893795.1 uncultured Myxococcales bacterium
CGGGGCCAGCGCGCCCCCGTCGCGGACGCTCCCGGCGCCGCGCGGGAGGCCATCCGCCGCACCCTCGGCGACGCCTGGCCCTACTCCCGCGCCGAGATCTTCGACGAAGCGGCCTACGACGCGACGAAGCGAGCGATGCTCCGCCGCCTTCATGACGCGACCTACGCCTGCGGTGAGGTGCGCGGCGACGTGCTCATCGACCGGGAGGGCCACCGCGCCGACGTCGACCTGCGGGTGACCCCCGGGCCCGCCTCCTTCATCGCGCGCGTGGACGTGCTCGGCGCGGAAGGCGAATACCCCGACATCGTCCGGGCCGTGGCCGACCTGGAGCGCGGCGACCCCTTTCGCGAGAGCGACCTCGCCGGCGCGCAGCGCGCCATCTTCGCGCTCGGCGCCTTCGCGTCCGTCGACGTGGTGGGCATCCCCCGCCGGCAAACCCTCGGTGGTGCGGAGGAGGCCGTGCCCCTGACCGTGGACGAGGCGGCGCTCGCGCCCCGCCTCGACTCCTTGGAGAGCCTCGAAGCACGCATCGAAGAGGGGGACGCGCCGAAGCCCCCGTGCACCGGCGAGGTGGACGTGGTCATTCGCGTCCGGCGCGGGCGGCGCGTGCGCTACGGGCTGGGTGGCGGGCTTCAGGTGGGCTCGACGGCCGTCGGCACGGCGCAGCAGTTCGACCAGCCGCTCTGGGACCTCCACCTCCTCGCCTTCGTGGAGGACCGAGACTTCCTCGGCGGGCTTCGCCGGCTCCGTGTCGAGGAGCGGCCACGCCTCATCTTCCGGAACGCCTTCCCCGAGGCGACGGACCTCGCGCCGGGCAACGACCTGCGCGTGCAGTTCACCCAGCCCTCCTTCCTCGAAGCACGGACCTTCCTGCTCATCGGCGGGCGCTACGACCTCGGCCCGGACCCGAACGAGCTGGACGAAGCCCTCTTCCGCCACCTCGTCGACTTCTCCCTCGGCCTCCGCCGGAGCTTCCTCGACGGCAAGCTCACGCTGAGCGGCGGCTTCCACGCGAACGCCTACCAGCTCTGGCGCCGCGAGGATGCAGACGAGCAGGACCGGAACTACCAGGTCATCTTCCTCGAGCAGCTCCTCGAGCTCGACCTGCGTGACGACGCGGTCCGCCCGCGCCTTGGCCTCTACGCGAGCGCCGAGCTCCACGAAGCGGCCTTCCTGAGCTTCGACTACGTCCGCTTCATCCCGGACGTGCGCGGGTACGTGCCCCTCGGGCCCCTCGTCCTGGCCGCGCGCTTTCGTTTGGGCCTCTACCGCATCTTCCGCGCGGACGGCGGCCTCGACCCCGCCTCGGCGCAGCTGGGTCCACAGCCCTACCGCCTGCGGGCCGGCGGACCCAGCAGCCATCGCGGCTTCGTCGCAGGCTTCCTCGGCGACCCGGCCATCGTGGGGACCGGCGTCGCGGGCGACCCGGACTTCTCCGTCAACAGCGGCGGGCAGCGCCGCTGGGAAGCGAGCGTCGAGCTTCGAGCGCCCCTCGGAAGCGACTTCGACATCGCGCTCTTCGGCGACATGGGCGACGTCCACCGTGAGACGCGCTTCCGCTTCGGGCACCTGAACCTCGCCCTCGGCGGCGGCCTTCGCTACCGGACCCTCGTGGGGCCCATCCGCTTCGACGTGGGTTGGCTCGTTCCGGGGGCCGGCGTGGTGGGCGGTCAGCCTCGGAGCGGCGCCGAGGGGCGCCGTGCCGCGCTCTTCCGCAACGGCATCTTCCGCTTCAACGGGGCCGTGCACATCTCCATCGGAGAGGCCTTCTAGTGGCGCAGCGGCTGGCTGGGGGCGCGCTACGCGCCGTGCTCGTCGTCCTCCTCGCCCTCGCGAGCGTGCTTGGCACCCTCGCGCTGCACGGACGCACGGAGAGCTTCCGCCGGCTCGCGCGCGCTCAGCTCGATCCCCTCATCAGCGCGCAGATGGCCGGCACGCTTCGCCTGGGCGAGATCGTCGAGCTGACGCCCTGGGGAATTCGCGCGCTCGGCGTCGAGGTGGACGACCCGGAGGGCCGCCGGGTGATCCGCGGCGAAGAGGTCCTGGTGGTGCTCGCCCCCTCGGCGCTCCGCACGCTCACGCTCCACTTCACGCACGCCGAGATCCGGCGCGGTGAGCTCGTGCTTCACGAAGACGAGCCCGGCGACCCCAGCTTCCTCCGGGCGTTCGGCGCGCCGCCGGACAGCGACCCCGACGCCGAGAGCGGCATCGGCGCCATCGTGGACGACTGGCACATCGAGGACCTGGTCGTGCGCGGGGAGCTGCTCGGCCTCCATGACCTGCGCCTCGAGGACACGCGGGTCCACCTCCGCCTCGCCATCGCAGCGGAGGGCGAGTTCCCCATCGACCTCCGCGTCTTCGCGGCGTCGGGCACGCTCGTCTCGCCGGTCCCGCATCCCGTCCGCCTCGAGAACCTCGTCGCCCACGTCCGTGACGACCCCGAGCTTGCGACGACGCTCTGGGCCCGCTTCGGGGCCCAGGGCCCGCTGGGGCCCGAGCGACTGACGGCGTCGCTGAGCTACGTGAGGCCCGAGGGTTCGCCTCCCGACGCGCAGGAAGAGCTCGACCTGCGCCTCCTCCTCGACCCGGTCCACGTGGAGACCATCGCCGCCACCGGCGCCGGCTTCCTGGACCCCTTCCGTGGGCCGGCACGCGGGCGGCTCCGGCTGCGCGGACCCACCGACGACCTTCGCGTGACAGGGCAGCTCGAGACCGAGGGGGGCCCGCTCGCGCTCCGCGCCCGGCTGCCCTTCGCGGGCCCCACGGACCTCGACCTCGACCTTCGCGGGCTCCGCATCGACGCCGTGCTGCAGGATGGCGAAGCCCTTCCGGCGCTCCCCGTGGACGGGACCCTCCGCCTGCGGATCCCCGAGACGGGGCCCGTCGCCGTGGAGGTGGAGACACCGCCGCTTCACCTCTTCGGCCTCGTGCTCCCGGCGCTCCGGCTTCGCGGGACCCTCGACGACGACGACCGGCTGCACATCGACGACGCCGAGCTCGGCCTCGAGAGCGGTGTGGTGCGCGTCGCCGGGGTCATCGAGGACGAGCGCGCTTTGCTCGACGTGGACGCGAGCGTCGGTCGTCTTCAGGCGGAGCCCATCGTCCAGGAGCTGGCCCCGGGCCTCGCGGGCGCTCTTCAGGGGCGAGGCCGCGTCGACGTGCCCCTGGGCAGGCTGGGTGTCGCAGGCGAAGCCGCTGCGTCGTCGGTGCGCGGCCGCTGGGTGTGCTCCAACCTGCGCTACGGCGCCCGCCGGGTCGCGCGCGCCGTCGCCACGGGACGGGTCGGCGGCACGGACCTCACGCAGCCGGACCTCGACCTGGACCTGGCGCTCGAGGGCGTGAGCGCCGCCGAGGTCTCGCTCGGCGACGGGAGCGGCCGGCTCGCCGGCCCCGCGACGGGCTACGACACGGAGCTCGCCCTGGCCTCGGAGACGCGCAAGATCGCCGTCACCGGCCGCCTCGGTCTCTCGAACGGCGCCTTCGACGTCTCGCTGCCCCGCGTGGCGCTCGCCCGGCGCGACGGGCGGGCGTGGCTCCCGCTGGAGGGCCGGCTCGGGAACCTCGTGCTCGGCGGCGGCCGCGTGCGCCTCGACGACGCCGTGCTTCGCGGCCCGGACGGTGCGCTCCGCGCCGGCGGCACCATTCGCCTCTCCGGCGACGCACCGCCGGCGGCCCTCGCGCTCGACGCGGAGGCCGTCGACCTGAGCTCGCTGGCCGCGTGGACGGGCATGGAGGAGCTCGCCGGGCCCGGCCCGAAGCCGCGTCCAGGCCGAGCGCGCGCTGAGCGAAGGCCGCGTCGGCGCCAGCGAGGGCGGCGACGCCAACCTGCTCTTCGACATCGCCGAGGGCCGACTCCGCGCCGACCTCGATGCGGGTCTGCGGGCGGGCTCCGGCCACGTCGACGCGACCCTCGAGGGCTTCCTGCCGAACGAGGGGACGCTCTTCGACGCACTTCCGCGCGCGACCTACACGCTCGGCGCGACGGCGGAGAACGTGGACCTCGCGCGCTCGGCGACGCTCGTGGGACTCCCCGACGTGGTGCAGGAGGGAGTCGGCAACTTCGACTTCGCCGCGAGCGGAGACCTCGACGTCTTCGACTTCACGCTGACGGCGAGCGTCCCGTCGCTCGAGCTCGTGGAGCCTGGGTTGCCTCGCCTCGGTGGCGAGGTGCGGGCGCGCTTCCGGGGCGGCTCGCTGAGCACTCGACTCGTACTCCGGGACGATGGCGGCACGCTCATCGAGGGCGAGGGATCCATCGCCACCATCGATCCCGTCGCGCTCCTCCAACACCCCGAGCGCATCCCCGGAACCCTCGAGACGCAAATCTGGCGTCTCGCGCTGCTGGTGCCTCAGCGTCCCTTGGGCACGCTCCCGGACCTCGTGCGCGACGCGATCCCCGGGGCCGATCAGCTGACGGGGTCGGCGACGCTCTCGCTCGCCGGCGGAGCGCTGCGCACGCGGGCCGACCTGGTCACGACCCTCGCCTACGACGGCGACCTCGCCGACGTCTGTGGCGCGACCTCACGACCTCGGGCGGTGGCCCGGGGCACGCTCCGGGACTCCCGCATGGGCCTGACGGTACGCGGCTTCGCCGGCGGCCGACCGGTGCTCATGGGCGCTTTCGAGGGCTCGCTCCCGCTCGACGAGTGGATCGCCGGAGGCGAGGCCGAGCTCCCGGTGACGAAGGGGGAGGTGCGGCTCGTCGACGCGAGGGCCGAGGCGCTTCCGGGGCTCTGCGACCTGCTCTCGGGGCCGCTCGAAGGCGAGCTCGTCGGCGACGCGCTCTTCGGCGCGTCGCCGCGCGTGGCGGTGCAGCTCCGCAGCGACGCGCTCCGGCTCCGGCGGCTCGCGCTTCGCGGTCGCGGGGACGCGACGCGGCTGGAGGTGGCGGAGCGAACGGAACCGCTCTCGCTTCGTCTCGACGTCGAGCTGGAGGAGTCCTGGCTGCGCGGCGAGGCCGTGGCCGGCTTCGGCGAGTCGGGGGAGCTCGATCTCCAGGGCACCCTGCCGGTCACGACGTCGGCGGAAGGCATCGCGCTCGACGAGAGCCGGACCACCTTCGTCGATGCCCGCTTCACCGAGGTCCCGCTGGCCGTGCCGCTCTTCGGCGTGGCGAGCCTCGGCGAGGTCGGCGGCATCCTCGATGGGGTGGTGACGGCCTCGGGCCCGGGGCTCCGCCCGAGCCTCGCCGGAGAGCTGCAGCTCAGCCGGGGGCGCAGCGCCCTGGTCGACATCGGCCAGCGCCTCGAAGACGTCGAGGGGCGCCTCGTCTTCAGCGACGACCACATCACGCTTCAGGGCCTCCGCGCCCGCGATGGAGCTGGCGTCGCGCGCGTCGCCGGGGAGGTGCTGATGCGCGGCTTCCTCCCGACCGGCTTCGACCTACGCCTCGACGCCGACGGCTTCCCGGTCCGCGACGAGGGCTCCATCGTGGCCCGCATCACCGGCGCGGCGGACCTGCGCGCGGGGCTGGCGCTCGACCTGGGGCTCGACCCGGATGTGCAGGGGTCGCGGCTCAAGGGAGAGCTCATCGTCGATCGGCTGACGGTGGGCATCCCGGAGGGTGACAGCCGAAGCCCGCAGGAGCTGACGCCGCACCCGGACGTGCGCGTGCTCGGCGCGGAGCGAGCGCGACCCGCCGGCGACCCCTTCCTGGTGTCGCTCCGGGTGCTCGCCGAGGATCCGATCCAGGTGCGGAGCGGCGACTTCGACGCGACCGCGCGCGCCGCGCGCGACGTGCTCTATCGCGACCCGGACTTCCGCGTCGCCGGGGTGGCGAGCGTCGAGAGCGGCACCTTCGAGATCTTCTCGAGCCGCTTCACGGTGCAGCGCGGCGCGCTCCGCTTCGACGGCGGGCCGACCATCGACCCCTTGGTGAACCTCGTCGCCGTGCACGAGCTCATCGCGCGGCCCGGCGAGACGGTGACCATCACGGCGTCGGGCCGTCTCTCCGACCCGGAGGTCACCTTCTCCTCGTCGCTCACGAACGACCCGGTGCAGGTGATCACCCTTCTCGTGGGCGGCGACGTGACCGACGAGGGCCAAGCGGAAGCGCAGGACCAGACCCAGAGCTTCCTCCTCGGGGTCGCGGCGGGCGTGCTGACGCTGAGCCTGCGGGATGAGCTCGGCGACTTCTTCCCGCAGGTGGGCCTCCAGTACGACGACGCCTCCGGTGCGACACGGGTGAGCACGCGCGTGTCCTTCGACGAGCAGCTGCCGGAGCGGCTTCGGCGCATCGTCCGCGCCGTGTATCTGGAGGGCTTCTTCTTCAGCGAAGGCACGGAGGGTGCCGCCGGCGCCAATCAGAGCGGTCTCGGCTTCGTCCTCGAGGTGCTCTTTCCCCGGAGCATCGTGAACACCAACACGGTCACGACGCAGGGGACGAACTTCTCCGTGGACGTGACATGGCAGCCCTAGCAGGGCAGCTCCGTCGCCTACGCCAATCTGGCGCAGGCGCGGGCGCCGGCGCATGCTCGGCGCCATGAGCCGCAGCTATTTCGGCACCGATGGGATCCGTGGCCTCGCCAACGCGGGGGCCATGACGCCCGAGGTCGCCTTCCGAATCGGGGCCGCCGTCACCTACCTGGCGCGGGAGCGTCTCTCCGCGGAGTCGGGACGGCGGGCGCACGTGCCGCGCGTGGTCATCGGCAAGGACACGCGGCTGAGCGGCTACCTCTTCGAGACCTCGATCGCGGCGGGTGTCTGCTCCCAGGGCGGCCGCGTGCTTCTCTCGGGCCCGCTGCCCACGCCGGCCATCGCGCACCTGACGACGGGCATGCGGGCGGACGTCGGGGTCGTCATCAGCGCGTCGCACAACCCCTACGAGGACAACGGCATCAAGCTCTTTGGCCACGACGGGTTCAAGCTCCCCGACGCGCAGGAAGAGGCCATCGAAGCGCTGCTCGAAGGCGACGAGCTCGACAACAAGCGGCCCACGGGGACCCGCGTGGGCTCCGCCGAGCGCGTGGACGACGCGCCGGGTCGCTACGTCGAGGCCGTGAAGCACAGCTTCCCCTCTCAGCTCACGCTCGACGGCGTCCGGGTCGTGGTCGACGCCGCCCACGGCGCCGCCTACCGCGTGGCGCCCGCCGTGTTCAGCGAGCTCGGAGCCGACGTCGTCACGGTCGGCGTGAACCCGAACGGGCGCAACATCAACGACAAGGTCGGCGCGCTGCATCCGGAGAGCGCCGCGCGCGCGGTGAAGCGGAAGAAGGCCGACGTGGGCATCGCCCTGGACGGTGACGCCGACCGGCTCATCCTCGTGGACGACCGAGGCCGCGTCGTCGATGGCGACGTGCTGATGGCGCTCTGTGCCAAGCGCATGCTCCGCAAGCGCACGCTCCGGAAGAAGACGCTGGTGGCGACGGTGATGAGCAACCTGGGCCTCGAGCGAGCGGTGGTCGGCGCGGGAGGCCGCATGCTCCGCTGCCCCGTGGGCGACCGGCACGTGGTCGCCACGCTGCGCAAGCGCGGCCTCGCCTTCGGAGGCGAGCAGAGCGGACATCTCGTCTTCCTGGATCACGCGACGACGGGTGACGGCACGCTGGCCGCGCTTCAGGTGATGGCGCTGATGCTCGAGGAGGGGCGGCCGCTCTCCGAGCTGGTCGAGGAGGCCATGGAGAAGGTGCCGCAGGTGCTCGTCAACAAGCGCTTCGAGGAGCGACGACCGCTGAAGGCCATGCCCTCGACGCTCCAGGCCACCCATGCCCTCGAGAAGAAGCTCGGCGACCGAGGCCGGGTCCTGGTGCGCTGGAGCGGTACCGAGCCGAAGCTCCGCGTCATGGTGGAGGGCGAGGACACCAAGAAGATCCGGGCAGCCGCCGAACGCATCATGGACGTCGCGACGCGCGAGCTCGCGGCGAGCTGAAGAGGGGCCGCGCGCGAGCCTCGTCAGCGCCCCTCGACGCTCACGGCCGGAGGCTCGATGGACACCACGTCCACGCCCGTCGGGACCCCGAGCGCGCGGAGCGGCACCTTGGTGCCCTCGTCCGCACCCGTCAGGTCCGCCTCGACCTGAAACGCCTCCGGGTCCGCGGCCTCCACGAGGGCGACGGGGCCGGACACCCGGACGACGACCTCCGTCGGCGTGACGCGAAGCTCCGCACGGCGCGCCCCGTTCTCGGGCTCGCCACCGAGGGTGACCACGGGCACGTCCTCGAAGCTCCGCTCGCGACGCTCGATGTCGACGCGCAAGGTCACCGTTACGGGCTCCTCGCTCCCGAAGCGGCAGCGCTCCGGCGCCGGGGCGAGGGGCACGCGGAGCGCGCGCTCCCCCTCGCGAAGCGTCGAGAGATCGACCGGCGCCGTGAGGAGCTCGTCGACGTCGCGGAGCGAGCTCCGGGGCCCGACCACGCTCATGGTGGCCGGCTCGAGGCGAGGTACCTCGAGCAGCACCAGGCCCTCGGGTAGCTCGCCGGAGAGCTCTGGCCGGATCGGGAGCGAGCGCTCGATGCGCTCCGCCCACCTCAGCGGCACCGACGCCGGGGCGATCTGCGAGAGCTGCACGCTCGCGGGCACGTCGAAGTCGTCTTCGGCGAAGTAGTAGTACTGAAGCGAGGTGTCCGTGAGATCCATGGTCACGGTCAGCTCTTCCGGGCGGATGGCGTTGACCTGAGAGCGGCTGCCCCGGAGCGTGAGGCGCACGCGCTCGGGCACGTCGCTCACCAGGATGCGCGCGTCCGTCTCCGCCGGGAGCGCCACCGCGACGTCGACGAACAAGCTCCGCTGCGCGTCCTCGGCGCCTCGCACCATGCTGAAGAGCGCGATGGCCACGAAGAGGCTCGTCAGCTTCAGGCCGAAGTTGTGCGTGACGAGATCGCGGAGCGAGCGGCCGCCAGCGCTCATCCCGTCGAGTCCTCGGCCGCGGAGCCGCGTGGCGTCGCGAGCGCCGTGGCCGTAGCGCCCGTGTCCTCCGGCGAGGTCTCCGGCGGTACCAGCGAAGAGCGGCTGCGGCGACGGGCGCGCTTGAGCGTATCCGAGCTCAAGCGAGGCTGGGTCCGGTCCTGCTGCCGGTAGAAGAGCCCGAAGAGCGCCTCGCGCAGCGACGCGGTGTCGAGGTTGCGGACGATGTTGCCGTTGAAGCAGAGGGACATCGCGCCCCGCTCCTCGCTCACGACCACGACCACCGCGTCGGTCTCCTCCGAGATCCCGAGCGCAGCACGATGGCGCGCACCGAGCGTACGGTCGCGGCCGGCGTTGCCCGCGAGCGGAAGGAAGGCGCCGGCCTGCCAGACCCGGCCGTCACGGATCACGGCGGCCCCGTCGTGCATCGGGTTCTCGAAGCTGGGGATGAAGACGCTGTAGAGCAGCTCCTTGGTGACCGCCGCATCGAGCACCGTGCCCTTGTCGACGAACTCGTCGAGGGCCGCCTGACGCTCGAAGACCACCAGGGCGCCGATGCGCTTCTGCGCAAGCTGCGAGGTGGCCTTGATGACCTCCTCGAGGACCTCCGTCTCGCGGGCCGTGCGCGGGCCGCGGAAGAGCGGCCCTCGTCCGACGCGCATCAGCGCGCGGCGAATGTCCGACTGGAAGATGATGACGACGACGAGGACGAAGTAGGTGACGAGCGAGTCGAGGAGCGTCCAGACGGTGACCAGCCCGAGGTTCTTCGCGAGCAGGTAGCCGATGAAGAGAAGCACGAGCCCGGCCGCCATCTGCATGGCGCGCGTGCCCTTGAGGAGCACGAGGCCCGCGTAGACGAGGCTCGCCACGATGCCGATGTCGAGGGCATCCCGAAGCACCTCCCAGGGGGAGCGCTCGAAGAAGCCCCGGAGCCCGAGCCAGAGGTCGAGGAAGACGTCGAGGACGACCTCCATCAGCCCGCTCCTTCCGTGGCCGCGAGGGCCTCCGCGAAGCGCGCGGCCTGCCACGCGGCGTTCACGTCGTGGACGCGGACGGCGGCGGCGCCCTTGGAGACCGCGACGGCGACCGCGACGGCGCTTCCCGCCTCGCGCTCCTGGGGCGACGCGAGGCTCCCGTCCGGCCGCCGGGAGAGGCGGGCGAGGAAGGACTTGCGCGAGGCGCCGACGAGCACCGGGTGACCGAGGGCCACGAGCTCCGGCAGCCGGGCGAGGAGCGCCCCGGACTGTGCGGCGGTCTTGGCGAAGCCGAGGCCGGGGTCGAGCCACAGGCGCTCGCGCGCCACGCCGGCCGCTTCGGCCCGCGCGACCCGCTCTTCGAGCTCCGCCGCGACCTCCTTCATCACGTCTTGGTACTCCGTGAACGGGGCCTCGACTTCCCCGCGCCCACGATTGTGCATGAGGACGAGCTCCGCGGCCTCTTTGGCGCAAACGGCGAGGAGCTCCTGGTCGGCGCCGCCGGAGACGTCGTTGACGATGCGCGCGCCCGCGGCGAGGGCCTGGCGCGCGACGGCACCCTTACGGGTGTCGATGCTCACCGCCACGCCAGCGCGGCTCAGCGCCTCGACGACAGGCAGGACGCGGTCGGCCTCTTCGCCCGCGCCCACGGCCTCCGCTCCCGCGCCGTAGTCCTTTCCCCGCGGGCGTGTGCTCTCGCCGCCGACGTCGACCACGTCCGCGCCAGCGGCCACCATGGCACGGCCTCGCGCGATGGCCGCCTCGTGGTCCAGGAAGCGTCCCCCGTCGGAGAAGCTGTCCGGGGTGACGTTGAGGACGCCCCAAAGCGCACAGCGGGAGCCCCTTTCGGTGGCACCCCGCTGGCTCCCTTGCTGGTCGAGGCGGTCGGCCCCGATGTCCACGTCTCCCCCTCGGGCGCGGTCTACGCCCTCTCGACGTCAGCCGGCGCTCGGAACCTCGCGCGGCCGGGGCTGGAAGATGGAGCCCTTCCGCTTCTCCTTCGCCTCGCGGCGCTTCTCCGCGTAGCTCGGGATGACGATGCGCTCCTGCGGCGGCAGGTCGTCGCCCTTCATGATGGCGTCGAGCTCCGGGCTACCGATGGTCTCGCGCTCCAGGAGCGCCTCGGCGATGGCGTCGAGCTTCTCGCGGTTGTCCTCGAGGAGCTTGCGGGCGACGTTGTAGCGCTCGGTGATGATGCGCTTCACCTCGGCGTCGATCTCCTTCGCCGTCGTCTCCGAGTAGTCCTTGTGGTAGCTCGAACCGAGGAAGCCACTCTCTTCCTTCTCGACGTAGGCGAGGGGCCCGAGCTTTTCGCTCATGCCCCACTCCGTGACCATCGAGCGGGCGCGCTGCGTCGCCTTCTTGAAGTCGTCGGCGGCGCCCGTCGTGAGCTGGCCGAAGACCACCTCCTCCGCGATGCGGCCGCCGAGCATCATGCTGATCTGGTCGAGGAGCCAGTCGGCCGAGACGCTCAGCCGGTCCTCCTGCGGGAGCGACATGGTGACTCCGAGCGCGGGACCGCGCGGGATGATCGTCACCTTGTGAATCGGGTCGTGGTTCGGCAGGAGCATGCCGACGAGAGCGTGGCCGGCCTCGTGGTAGGCGGTGGTCCGCTTCTCCTTGTCCGATATGACCATCGAGCGACGCTCGCTGCCCATCAGGACCTTGTCCTTCGCCATCTCGAAGTCGTTCATCGAGACGAAGTCCTTGTCCTGGCGCGCGGCCAGAAGCGCGGACTCGTTGACGAGGTTCTCGAGGTCCGCGCCGCTGAAGCCGGGCGTGCCACGCGCGATGATCTCGAGGTCGACGTCCGGCGCGAGCGGCACCTTCCGCGTGTGCACCTGGAGGATGCCGACGCGGCCCCGGAGGTCCGGGCGCGGCACGATGATGCGGCGGTCGAAGCGCCCGGGGCGCAGGATGGCCGGGTCGAGGACGTCGGGCCGGTTCGTCGCGGCGATGATGATCACGCCGTCGCTCGACTCGAAGCCGTCCATCTCGACCAGGAGCTGGTTGAGGGTCTGCTCCCGCTCGTCGTGACCGCCGCCGAGGCCGGAGCCGCGGTGCCGACCGACGGCGTCGATCTCGTCGATGAAGATGATGCAGGGCGCATGCTTCTTGCCCTGCTCGAAGAGGTCCCGAACGCGGCTGGCGCCGACGCCCACGAACATCTCGACGAAGTCCGAGCCGGAGATGCTGAAGAAGGGCACGCCCGCCTCGCCGGCGATGGCCCGCGCCAGCAGCGTCTTGCCCGTGCCCGGTGAGCCCATGAGGAGCACGCCCTTCGGGATGCGGCCGCCGAGGCGCTGGAACTTCTTCGGGTCCTTCAGGAAGGCGATGATCTCTTCACAGTCGTCCTTGGCCTCGTCGATGCCCGCGACGTCCGCGAAGGTGACCTTGTTCTGCGACTCGTTGAGCAGCTTCGCCCGGCTCTTGCCGAAGCTCATCGCCTTGCCGCCGGAAGCCTGCAGCTGGCGCATGAAGAAGAAGAAGATGACCAGGAGGAAGATCATCGGCAGCCAGGTCACGAGGATGCTCGTGAGGAGCCCGTTCTGGTCCTCCGGAAGGTAGGTCACCTTCTCGACGTCGCGCTCGAGGAGGAGGTCGTTGATGCGCTCGCCGAGGATGCCGACGGTGACCTTGCGCTCCCCGGTGCCTCCGGCCGCCTCTTCCGTCGCCCGGAGCCAGTAGGTGTACTGGCCGCTGTTCTCCCTCGGCTCGACCTCCACGCGCTCGACGTTGCCCGAGCGGACGTCGGTGATGAACTCGCTGAAGGCCACGGTCCGCGGCGTCTCGTCGCCGGACACGAGGTTCCAGATGGCGACGAACATCAGGATGAGGAGGACCCAGAGGAGCAGGGTCTTGTGGCTTTGCTTCACGTGTTCCTCGCCAACTTTCCTCGGGGTCCCGAAATGCCTGCCGTGACGGGCGAAAACGGCGTATTCGGGGCGATGATTTCAGGTAGCACGCGCCGGTGTACCCATCAACGATGTGGGCTCGGCCGGAAGGGAGCGCAAGGGAACGAGCCCCTGGGGCGGCGAACCGGCCGTGGATTGAGTACGGCCGGGGCCGCCGAGCGTGACGGGCCTCAGGTCGATTC